>JAYTWR010000096.1:0-3111 GCA_043743335.1 Burkholderiales bacterium | reverse complement strand
TTCTTTGGCACTCGTGCCAAAAAAACAAAAATCAGCACGTGCGGTGCTGAAAATTGAGGCTGCGTGTTTCAAAAATTGGGGGTTTTCTGTCAGGCACTAGGTAGGGTTGTGTGGGCATGGTGACGTTCAATCCCGTATTGTAAATATTCGCAATGGTTCGCAATGGTTCGCAATGATTCGTATTGATTCAGCTTCACAGTAGGATGCCGGTGACGAAGGAACCGCATTATTCGCGTCACGCATTATGCCTTGCTGTGTGCGCCACGACCGATGCGGTTCCTTCGTCACCGGCATCCAAAGTCACCTGCTTCGTAACCTTGGGCGTTGTGACGCGGGTCGCTGTTCGACTACACCCAATGTACGCGTATCAGACCGGGCACGCGCGCAAATTCTCGTTCGTTGTTGGTCACCAGCACCAGAGCCCGCGCGCGTGCCCCGCGATCATGGCACCGTAGGGGCCGATAGGCTTGCCGCGCGTAGCAAGCGTCGCGTGTATTTGCGCAAAAATTAGCGTTGCACCGCAGGCACACCATCCTCCGCCAAATCCCAAAACAGCCCCGTCATTATTTGTAAACCTTCACGCAGAATCGAGCCAAGCGCGTGTTCGTTGGGCGCATGTTGCGAGCAGCCGGCGTAGGAGTGCGGCACCCAGAGCGTTGGCAATCCCAACGTTTCAGCGAAGCAGTCGTTTGGCAGCGAGCCGCCGATGTTGGGCAGGATGGCGGGTGTGGTGCCCGTGCTGCGGCGGATGGATTCCGCCGCCCAGCGCACCCACGCGTTGTCGGGATCCAGCCGGGTGGCCTGCATGAAGCTTTTGCGTGCCATGCTGATTTTTACAGCGTCGAAGCCTTGTGCATCGAGGTGCTTGCGCAAAATCGGGATAAACGTTTCAGCATCGGTGCCCGCCACGAAACGTATCTGCACCGTGGCGGTGGCTTTGCCGGGAATGGCGTTGACCGGGTTGTCAGGGTTGCCGGTGCGGAAGGCGAGGATTTCAAAGGTGTTCCACGCGTAGACTTTTTCTGCGGCACTTAAGCCCGGCTCGCCCCACCACGGGTCGATTTGTGGTTCGTCGGGTTCGGGGGAGGGCGTGCAGCTTTTGAGCGCGTTTCGTATGTTGTCAGGGATGTTGGCTGGCAGCAGCTCGCGCACCAGCACTTTGCCTTCGCGTGTGACGATGCTTGCCAGCGCGTGCGCGAGCACAATGCCGGGGTTGGCGAGCAGCCCGCCCCAGTTGCCGGAGTGGTGCCCGCCTTCGCGCAGCTCGACGGTGAAATTCAGATTCATGCAGCCGCGCGAGCCAAGATACAGCGTGGGCCGTTTGGCCGCCAGGCGCGGGCCGTCAGAGGCGATCAGCACGTCGGCTTTCAGGCGTGCTTGGTGTTGCTCACAAAACTGGCGCAGGCCGGGCGAGCTGAGTTCCTCGCCAGTTTCGAGCATGAATTTCACGTTGAAGCCGAGCTTGCCACGCTCTTGAATGACGGTTTCCATGGCGGCCATGTTGACCGAGTGCTGACCTTTGTTGTCGGCGGTGCCGCGGCCATAGTATTTGTCGCCTTCCTGCTTGAGTTGCCACGGCTCAATGCCGCTGCGCCACTGGTCTTCAAGGCCACGGATGACGTCGCCGTGGCCGTACATCAGCACGGTGGGCAGATCGGGAGATTCGATGCGCTCGGCCAGTAAAATCGGGCCGACGCCATCAACAGGGTTCGGCAGAATTTCGGTTTTGAAACCCATGCGGTCAAACGCGGGCGTGATTTCGTCTCTGAGATACACGTCCATGTAGGGGCGGCTCTCGGGGATTTGGCTTTCAGTGCGGATGGCGACGCGGCGCGCGAGGTCTTCGATAAATTGGCCTTCATCAAAGTGGCGGGTGGCGCGGGAGATGGCGGATTCGCGGGTCATGGCGGAGTGTCCAAAGTGGGTCAGACGCCAGTGTACCCCGAACCACAGCGGTGCGCGCGCAAGGCACGGGCCATGCAGTAGCGCATCGTAGCCGCCGCGTTGATGCTATGATGCTCTTTGCATTGAACTATGCGATTTTATTCAAGGAGTAAGGCCATGGCGATACCAAAACCGGAGGATTTCAAGCCCGCCGAGGGTTTGATGGACAACACGCAAATTACCAGCGGCGGCGGCTACATTGCGCACATCGCGGTGCCTTGCAGCGAGCTTGAAGAAACCGCGCGCTGGTACTCAAGTGTGTTGGGCGTGCAGCCCGTGCGTATTTTGGATGACCGTGTGACGTTCAGTTTCGGCGGCGTGCTGCAACTGGTGTGTCATCTGGAGCGACGCGCGATTGATCCGTCGCCGCGTGCGTATCCGCGGCATTTCGGGTTGACATTTTTGAAGATGGACGACTTCACGCGCATCGCCAATCACATCGAGAAACTCGGCGTGAAGATGATGGTGAAGGCTACGGCGCGCTTTGCCGGCACGCCGCACGAACATCAGACTTTCATGCTGTTGGACCCGTCAAATAACGTGCTGGAATTCAAGTGTTATTTGCAGCCTGAATTGAGTTATTAGCGTTGCTACGCGCTGGTGTTGCCGGGCGGGGATGATGGTTTGATGTTTCAGCGCTTTTTTGAAAGCTTTAACCAAGCGCAGTTTGAAGCCGCTGTGGGCAAAAAAGTCACCTTTGTGCAAGACAAGCATTCACGCTCTCTCAAAAACGTGCTGCGCGGCCTGCACTACCAAATCCAGCAGCCCCAAGGCAAGCTGGTGCGCGTGGTGCAAGGCGAGGTGTTTGACGTGGCGGTCGATATTCGTCAATCTTCTCCTACTTTTGGTAAATAGATGGGTGAAGTTCTGTCGGCAGAGAATACGCGCCAGATGTGGGTGCCAGAGGGATTTGCCCACGGCTCACGGTGAATTTGTTCTATCCCAAACCCGGGACGGCAAGACGATTTGAGTTCCTGGTCATACGCAAATAGTCGAAGACCAGACGGGTATTTCGGTTAAGGCGGCGCATTTTTTCAGCGACAGAGGTTTTTCCATCAGCGTAGTGTTTGAGGACGCTGACAGCGAAACGTCGAAGGCGTGAGACATTGGCGGGTCCGTGTCCAGTGCGGATACGAGAACGATCTTCATGGAAATTCCAGTCGATGA
>JAYTWR010000095.1:0-4554 GCA_043743335.1 Burkholderiales bacterium | reverse complement strand
GCGCTGCGCGCCACCCTCTCCCGGAGGGCGAGGGTTTGTTCCCCTCTCCCTTCGGGAGAGGGGTTAGGGGTGAGGGAAGATGTTGAACTTTCATAGAGGATGAATATAAGTATTTGATTTAAAACAATTTTATAGAGGTGGTTTATGGCCGGTTCATTGGCAGACGGACACGGCGCGCTCGATATTAACGAGGCGTTTCGCAGCGGCGGCAAGTCCGTCGCGTTTCTCGATCAGATCAACAAGGCGTGCATCGTCATGCTGGCGGAAACGGGCATTGTGCCGCGCGCGACGGCCAAGATCATCGCGGCAGGCATCGCAAAGGTAATCGACGACGCGCGGCAATCTGCACCGCGGCGTTCGGCGGATTATCTGGACTATGAACCGCGTCTGCTCGCTGCAGCGGGGCCAGATGCCTCGCGCCTGCACAGCGGGCGCAGCCGTCAAGACTTGGCTTCGACTATGGCGCGGATGAATCTGCGCGACGGCCTGTTGCAGGAGATCGAAGCCGTGATTGTGGCGCGCGAAAAAATTGTCGCGCTCGCGCAGCAGCACAGCGAAACCATCATCCCCGCGTATACGCACGGCGTGCAGGCGCAACCCACCACCTTCGCGCATTATTTGCATGCGCTGGCGGCAGCGCTCGCGCGCGCGACGCAACGCCTGCGTGAAGCGTATCAACGCATCAACCGCAATCCGCTGGGCGCGGCGGCGCTGGCGACATCAAGCTTTCCGATTGATCGCAACCGCCTGGCGGCACTGCTGGGTTTTGACGGCTTGCTCGAAAACGCCTATGACGCCAACCATCTGGCACCCGTGGATAGTGCGCTGGATGTCGCGAGCGCACTGTCTATTGCCGCAGTGCAAATCGGCCAGTTCGCGCAAGACATGCACACCCAGTACGCCGACCCCATGCCGTGGTTCTTGCTTGCCAGCGGTGAACTCACCGGCGTGTCGAGCATCATGCCGCAAAAGCGTAACCCGGCGGCGCTGGAACAACTGCGCGCGCAAAGCAGCATTTTGCTCGGTGAAATGCACACGGTGTTTTTGATTTCACACAACAACCGTACGGGCATGTTCGACTACCGCATGTACGACCCCGTGCCCTGCGCACGCGCTTTGCAAATGTTCAAACTGCTGCAGCATGTCATCAGCGGCATCGTCGTCAACAAAGAACGCGCGCTGCGCGAAGTACACGCCGATTACTCCACCACCACCGAAATCGCCGACGCGCTAATGCAAAAAGCCGACGTGCCGTTCCGCGTCGGCCATCATTTCGCCTCGAAGCTCACAGACTACGGCCGCGGCAACCAGTTGAAAATTCACGAAATTCCCTATGCCGAAGCGCAGCGCATTTATCAGGAGCAAACGCAACAAACGCTGCCTTTGTCCGAAGCGATGTTTCGTGAAGTGATCAGTGCCGAATACATGGTGTTCGGCCGCAAAGGCATCGGCGGACCGCAGGTGAGCGAAGTGACGCGCATGCTGGCAGAGGAAAGCGCGAGCATTGCTGCGGATCGTGCTTGGTTAACAGCGAGCGTTGGGAATTTGGCGCAAGCCGATGCCGGGCTGGAACAGGCGTTTAGGGCGTTGGCTGGAAAATAGCCGGTCGGAATGACGCCCCTCCGCCTCGGCTTGGACAACAAATTGCGCATGCAGTGAGCCCGGCACACGTTGAACGAAGCGCTTTAGCGCGGTCGCCTCGAATGCAGCGTTAAACGGTTCAGATCGCGGCTGCGCTTCGCTTGCGCGATCTAACCTTAGTCGTTAGACAATTGCTGGTTGAAAGGCTGCAACCGGAATTTGACGGCTGACTGCAACAGACTTGCGGAGTGCTTTGATGCGCTCTATTTCATGCAAGGTTTGAGCCGAAAAATACGACTCCCCACAACTTGGGCAAGACCACATCGGAATTGCTTCAATTACCAGCAATGCCGATGATTTACCGAAACTGCGAGTGACGTGCTTGATCTGCACGGATGAGCTACCACAATGGGCGCATTGATGTTTAATGGACATAGACTGTGATGATAATAAGTTTCCCGGCGAAGCCAACTTTAACGACGGCTTGCGCGCGACTACTGTTGAGCGTACCACCGGAAACGACGTACTTGATTTCATGGGTTTGGACGTCGCGCTGGCGCTCTGTGATTTGGCCCGTGAGGATGATGTTTTCGAGATCAAGGATTGAAAGACCGTCATCTTCAAGTTCCTCTGCTGCGTGGGTGGAAACGACATAATTTAGCGTGCGGATCAGATTCCGAAATCGGTTGATCGTGGGTTTAGCCATGCCTCAAGTCTATAGGGCAGAGGTAAAAACGTCTAACGACAAAGCTAAACGGCGGCCCGCTTGCGGGGCGTCCGCTTTGAGCGACCTGTTGTGCGTGCGGTTTGCTCCGCGAGCGTTAGCAAGCCGTGTAGTGCCGCGTTCACAGCCTCGGACGTTGGAAAGGCCTTGGCAATGGCCGGATCGAGCAGGGCCACCGAAGTGCCCTTTACGGCCTCCGAATAAAATTTGCCACGTTCCAATTTCTTGAAGTCCGAGCGTATGTACTCTGGCCTCATTTCGTCATCAGCTTTCTTCATAGAGTTTCCTTTCCGCGCGAGCGTCAAAGGGGTCACGAGCGTCAAAGGGGTCAGGTCTAGAGTCGAAGCATTCATCACGCACTCCTTACGATTCGGCCCACGGTTGTGAAGTGTATTTTAAAATGATCCGCGATCTGTTGGTACGAATACACCCCCGTGCCGTGTGCCTGCACGATTGCGGCATTGCGATCCGTTGCTGTTTTCTCGATTTGACGTAATGACGCGGCGGGCGGGCGGCGGTGCGCCACCGGAATTTGCACGTCTTCCCGGTGATGCTTGGCGACGCGGCTTTGCATTTTCTCGACAAAGTGTTCATCCCCCAGAAACACCTGTCCCTTGAGTTGTTGCCAAGGCGACGGCGCCTTGATGCCGTCGGCCACGAACTGGGCATAACGTGTCTGCGCCAGACTGCGGTGCGCGGCAAATTGCGCCAGTAATCCATCAACCGCTAAAAAAGTCTCTGCGGGAACCAGCCCCATACTGGCTCGATAGCTGCTCCACCGCCAGTTGGCGGCGTGTTTGACCATGCCCGCGCGTACCGGGTTCAGCACCACGTAGCGCGCCAACTCCAGCAGATAGGCGTCGCTGTCCACCAAGATGGCTTTAAAACGCCCTTGAAACAGGTGGCCCACACGCCGGTGACGCCGGTTGCTAAGCTGCGTAAAGACGCCATTGAGTTGACGCATGCCTTTGGATAAATTGCCATCCGGCGTCTGGATCAGCAAGTGGTAGTGGTTGTCCATCAGGCACCAGGCGTAGCAAAGCCAATTAAATTGCGCTACCACCTGTCCGAGCGTTTGCAGGAACGCAAGCCTGTCATCGTCATCTTCAAAGATGGCCTCGCGCCTGTCACCACGCGAGGTGACGTGATACAGGGCATTGGCGAATTCAATGCGAATCGGGCGTGACATGGTGACGACAGAATAGCAGAATTGATGCTACTTATCTAGACCTGACCCCTTATCTCCACGCATATGACCCCTTATCTCCACGCATAAGACCCCCAACGTCGCCGTTCAGCGGCGCGCGCTTGCGCGCGTCCGCTGCGACGGCTTGTTATACGTCGCTTCGCCCGATGTACGGGGATACATCACAGATTTCTACCTCAAAGTTCTTGAGCTTGTAGTAGTCACAAACTCGCAGCACGTGCGGACCATATTTCTGTCCGATCTTCTGAAGAATGTCGGGATAGCGGCTCAGTACGCTGCTTAAGGCCCTGCCGCCCGTAAGAAACTTGAGCGGAAATGCCGTGCCGATAACGTACAGGTGTTTGCTCTTGTTAGTTTCGTGCTCCGCCAGCTGGTAGAAGTCTTTGAACACTCCATTTTGGCGGATTGATTCAGGGCCGCCCTGCCAGTCGATGAACTTGAACTCGGCGATGCGAAGGTTTGTTTCGAGATCGAAGTTTCGACCTGTATTCCCGGCACCAAGGGAAACGCTTTCGACAACCTCTCCGGGTTTAAGGATTCGTGGAAGAGAGCACAAGATCCCAGCAGCGTGAATGATGACGTTGATTTGGCCCGCCACCTTCTTTATCGACGCCGCCGAGGACATGAATGCATTGTCGATGCCCCGGCTGTCGCAGAAGGCCTCCAGATCAGCTTTACTAAGGCCGAGCACCGACGACTCAATCGCTGAAAGGCTCTGCGTTAGAGAGTCACCTTGAAAATCTTCAATAGCCTGAATAGCGCGATCTATGCTCATTGCGACGTATAACGTGAAAGCTGTGCGGCCGGACGCCGCAGGCGGACGGTCCGAACCAGCGCCGGGTTGGGCTTGGTGAGCGAAGGCATTGACGTCAGCATAGCGCGAACCTTACGACAGTGCGTTGCCGACCTGAGACCACAGCCGAGCGCACGACCAGGAACTCACGGCTTGCGTCACGCGACCGGCAAACGGAGCGAGAACTCACGTGCACCCACATCGCGACAAGATTGGCGACGGTAGCGACGTGACGCAAACGGATTCGGC
>JAYTWR010000094.1:0-16187 GCA_043743335.1 Burkholderiales bacterium | reverse complement strand
CGCAATGTGCTTGAGTTCCTGACCCACGCCGTACGCGCTCACGTCGGGAACGGTAACAAGCCCACTTTGCTACCTGCTTTAGCGGGGTGAACGGTTACGATTAAACAGCATTCTGGTGCCGCAGATGTGGTGGTATTCGATCACACCTTGCGCGTCAGCGACGAGCAAATGCAGCAATCCATGAACGCGCGTCCCACCGTCAAAGGCGTGCACAACGACTACACCGAAGCGTCTGCGCCCCAGCGGCTGCGTGATATTGTTGGTGATGCTGAGGCCGAACGTCGCCTTAAAAAACGTTGGGCCATTATTCAGATATGGCGGCCTATCCGCGGCAAGGTGATGATTGATCCGCTCGGTATTTGCGATGGTCGCAGCATTCCGCAAAAGGGTTTTATTCGCGTGGAGCGGCGCTACAAGGATCGCACCGGCGAGGTGTATCACATCGCGCACAATCCCGCGCACATTTGGTTTCATTTTCCGCAAATGGAGCGGCACGAGGCGTTGGTGTTTAAGGTCTTCGATTCGGATACCAGCAAGCCCTCGCGCTTCACTGCGCACAGCGCGTTCGACGATCCCGCAACGCCAGCAAATGCCCCGTCACGCGAAAGTATCGAAACGCGGACGTTGGCGTTTTTTGATTAGCGTCCTTAGTTATCTGGTCCGCGTCAAAGTGCAGATGGCTTGCTCGTCCCCGTAATCTGCACGGAAGGATTTTCCCCATGAAACTCAAAGGCTGCACGGCATTGGTTACCGGCGGCAGTGGCGGCTTGGGCGAGCGTATTTGCCACGCGTTGGCGATGAACGGCGTCAATGTTGCCGTGAACTCGATGGGCTCACACATGCGCTGTGGAATCACATCATGAATACCAATTCAAATGATGGGTTAACCCGTCGGCTGATGTCTTTTTCTCATTAAGCGCCGCGACGGCCGAATTCCTCAGGCCCGCTCAGTTATCATTGCCCTGCAATTTTGCAATAAACCTTTACCCCAGAAACAAAAGAATCCCCATGGCCCAATACGTCTACAGCATGCGCGCGGTGAGCAAGATGGTGCCGCCCAAGCGTGTGATTCTCAAGGATATTTCCCTCTCATTCTTCCCTGGCGCCAAGATTGGCGTGCTGGGTATCAATGGTTCCGGCAAGTCGAGTTTGCTCAAGATTATGGCAGGGGTAGACACCGAATTTGATGGCGATGCCGAGCCGATGCCCAACTTGCGCGTCGGCTTTCTGCCGCAGGAGCCACAGGTCGATCCCAATAAAACCGTGCGTGAAACCGTCGAAGAAGGCTTGGGTGAAATCGCCGAGGCGAAGAAAAAGCTTGACGAAATTTATGCGGCTTATGCTGAGCCGGATGCGGATTTTGACAAGCTCGCGGTGGATCAGGCCAAGTACGAAGCCATCGTTGCCGCGTCCGGTGGTGATTCGGAACATGAGCTGGATATCGCGGGCGACGCGCTGCGTTTGCCGCCGTGGGATGCCAAGATGGGCCCGTTGTCGGGCGGCGAAAAACGTCGTGTGGCGCTGTGCCGCTTGCTGTTGTCTAAGCCCGACATGCTGCTGCTCGACGAACCGACCAACCATCTGGATGCCGAGAGCGTGGATTGGCTGGAGCAATTCCTCACGCGCTTCCCCGGTACCGTGGTGGCGGTGACGCATGACCGCTATTTTCTCGACAACGCCGCCGAGTGGATATTGGAACTTGATCGCGGTCACGGCATTCCGTGGAAAGGCAACTACAGTTCGTGGCTCGATCAAAAGCAGGAGCGTTTGAAGATCGAAGAGTCTACCGAATCTGCGCGCCAGAAGGCGCTGAAAAAGGAACTGGAATGGGTACGGCAAAATCCGAAGGCGCGGCAGGCGAAATCGAAATCGCGTCTGGCGCGTTTTGAGGAACTTTCATCGCACGAATATCAAAAGCGTAACGAGACGCAGGAGATTTTTATCCCGGTTGCAGATCGCCTTGGCGACAGCGTGATCGAGCTCAAAGGCGTGAGCAAGGCGTATGGCGATAAGTTGTTGATTGATAATGCAAATTTGGCGATTCCGCCTGGTGCGATCGTGGGCATTATCGGCCCCAACGGCGCGGGCAAGTCAACGCTGTTTCGCATGATTATGGGCAAGGAAAAACCTGACGCCGGCGAGGTGGTGGTCGGCTCAACCGTGAAGCTCGCGGTGGTAGATCAGGCGCGCGATGCGTTGCCCAATGACAAAACCGCGTGGGAGGCCATTTCCGGCGGGCTCGACATCATCAACGTAGGCAAGTTTGAAATGCCGTCGCGTGCGTATCTCGGACGGTTCAATTTCAAAGGGCCGGATCAACAGAAGTTGGTGGGCAATCTGTCGGGCGGTGAGCGTGGACGCTTGCATCTCGCGCAAACGCTCATTACCGGCGCGAACGTGTTGCTGCTCGACGAGCCGTCAAACGATCTGGATGTCGAAACGTTGCGTGCATTGGAAGATGCGCTGCTGGAATTTGCCGGCTGCGTGCTGGTGATCTCGCATGACCGCTGGTTTCTCGACCGTATCGCCACGCATATCCTGGCCTTCGAAGGCGATTCGCAACTGGTGTTCTTCAACGGTAACTATCAGGAATACGAAGCCGACAAGAAAAAGCGCTTGGGCGAAGAAGGTGCGCGACCGAAACGCGTGCGCTACAAGGCGCTGAAGTCTTAGCGCTCGTCTGCAGCGTTCGGCCTATCGAGTCGGACGCGGCGGCACCACTCGCGCCGCCGTCGCGCGCGGCAACTTGGTGTAGTAACCGTTACGTTGACGCGGCACTTCGACAAACGTGGCGTCGATCATTTGCCCCGCACGTGCCGCGTAACCCCGATTCGCCAGTTGCTCATGAAACTGGGCAGACCGCCGTTCCACCCGCTTCAGTTCCTTCAACCGTTCACAGAACAGCCATACCGTCTTGGCGTCCGGCACTCGGCCCTCCATCTGCAACTCCAGAAACCGCATGAACGACAGCCGATCCCGTATTTGATACTCGATGCGATCATCCGACAGGTTGTGCAACTGCTGCAGCACCAGTATCTTGAACATCAGCACCACATCAATCGGTTTAGCTTCCGCGTTGCTCTGGCTTCGTGTCGGTGATTTGACCTTACAACGTACATGCCCACGTAACGTTTACTATGGGCCTCGAAATTAAGCTATTTTTAGACGTGCCTTAATTGATTTTTAGAAGTTAACTGTTCAGCTTCGTCGTAGGATGCCGGTGAGCGTAGCGAACCGCATCGTTCGCGTGACGTGCGTACGCAAGGCCATATTACGATGTAAGCACCACGACTGATGCGGTTCCTTCGTCACCGACATCCTACGGTTAAGCTGAATAGTTACAAGTTACCTAATAAAACAACGGCTTATAAAATTCTACCGCTTCGGCCACAACACCCCCTGATTCCCACGCGCCACCGGGCCAATGCCTTTGTAGACAAATTTTTGTAGTCGTTTGCCTTCGTAGGTTTCAGTGGTGTACAGATTGCCTTTGGAATCTACCGCCAAGCTGTGCACACCATAGAACTGCCCCGGTTGCCGTCCGCCGTCACCGAAAGCGCTGAGTTCTTCGAGCGTGTCACGCACGATGATGCGCACGCGTTCGTTTTGGCCATCGGCCAGGAAGATGAAGCGCTGCTGCGGATCTTTGGAAAACGCGATGTCCCACACCGAACCTGAGGCTAGCGTGTTCTTGGCGTAGAACTGTTCCTTCACGAAGGTGCCATCCGGTTTGAAGACCTGCAAGCGATCATTCGCGCGGTCGCACACGTAGACTAAGCCGTCGTGCGACAGGTCAGCGCAGTGCACAGGGTTGCGGAATTGCTGGGCGGGCGGGGCTTTGGGGTCGTACGGGCCGAGATCGGTATCGTCGGGCTTGTTGCCGTAGGCACCCCAGTAGCGTTTCATTTTGCCGGTATCAACATCCAACACGGCGACGCGCTTGTTCAGATAGCCGTCTGCGATGTAGGCTTCATTAGCTTTGGGGTCGATCCAGATTTTCGCCACGCGGCCAAAGTTGGTGAGATCGTTGCTGCCTGCGTTCTTGCCCAAGCCGCCCATTTGCAGCAGAAATTTGCCGTCCTTGGTGAACTTGAGTATGTGCGCGTCTTTCGCGCCGTTACCGCCGATCCAGACATTCCCCTTGTGATCGACCACGATGCCGTGATTCGATTGGGGCCATTCGAAACCATCACCCGGCCCGCCCCATGCGCTCACCAAATTGCCTGCGGGGTCAAAGCGCAGCACCGGCGGCGCGCCCTTGCAACATTCTGCAATGGGCGGCTTTAGTTCCGCGCCTTTTTCGTTGTTGTGCAGCGTGGCGCTGCTGCGATGAATCATCCACACGTGATCTTGTTCGTCTACCCACACGCCAATCGCCATGCCCAGCAGCCAGCCATTGGGCAGCGGCTTTGGCCAGAACGGATCCACTTCGAACATGGGCGCTTGCACAGTGGGGGCTTGCGCGTCCGCCTTGTTTTGCAGCAGGGCTTGCCCAATGCCTAATGTGGCTACGCTAAACGCCAACAATGCCCCGGCCAACGGTTTACGCGTGAGCTTACGCGTGACTGCGCGAAAATTCATGATGCCCCCTTGAATGAGTGTCTGCGGAGATTCTATGCCTTCACTAAGCGAACGGCAATTCACCGTCGCCCTACCGTCGACCCACGGGATTTACGGGATAAAATCAGTGCTGTTCATCCGGTATATCCTGCCCATCCATGTTAAAAATGATTTTGTGGCTCGTGTTCGCTATCACTATCGCTACCAATACCGGCATGGCGACGCAGGCACACGCGCACGACATCCCGGCTGATGTGCGGCTGAACATTTTTTTCAAGCCCGAAGGCAAAACACTCAAGCTGCTGGTACGCGCGCCGATGTCGGCCTTGCGCGAGGTGGATTTCCCCAAGCGAGGGCCGGGCTATCTGGTGGTTTCCCAAGCGGATCAGGCGCTGCGCAACGCCGCGAAGCTTTGGCTGATTGACAGTCTGGATGTCTACGCCAACGATGCGCGCCTGCCCGCACCGCGCGTCGTGCAGGTGCGTGTGGCGCTGCCGTCGGATACCGCGTTTACGGCGTATGAATCCGCGTTGGCAAATCTCAACAGCCCGCCGCTGGCGGACAACCTCGATTTATTTTGGAACCAGCAATTGCTCGATGTGTTGCTGGAATACCCGATTCAATCCGACCGCGCAGATTTTTCCGTCCGTGCGCGCGTGGATCGCCTGGGCCTGAAAGTCGCTACCGCCTTGCGCTTTTTGCCGCCTGGGGTGGAAACGCGCGCGTTTGAGTTTCATGGCGATCCGGGGCTGGTGCGCCTTGATCCGCGCTGGCACCAAGCGGCGTGGCGCTTTGTGGTGAGCGGCTTTTGGCACATTCTCGAAGGCATGGATCATTTGCTGTTCTTACTGTGCCTGATTATTCCATTCCGGCAAATGCGCCCACTGGTGGTGATCGTTACGGCATTTACCGTAGCGCATTCCATCACGCTGCTGGCCTCCGCCTTCGGTTTTGTGCCGGATGCCTTGTGGTTTCCGCCGCTGATTGAGCTTGCCATCGCTCTCACGATTGTTTGCATGGCGCTCGAAAATATCATCGGCAGCAACATTCAGCGTCGCTGGATGATTGCATTTGCTTTTGGCTTGGTGCACGGGTTCGGCTTTTCGTTCGCGCTGCGCGAATCGCTGCAATTCGCCGGCGATCATCTAGTCACCTCACTGCTCGCATTTAACCTTGGCGTTGAAATGGGCCAACTCGCGGTGTTGATGGTGCTCGTGCCCGTACTCACACTGCTGTTCAGGCAAGCGTGGGCGGAGCGCGTGGGTGTGATTATTCTGTCCGCGCTGGTGGCGCACACCGGCTGGCATTGGATGCTCGAACGCGGCGAACAACTGTGGAAGTTTCCGGCACCGGCCTTGGATGCCGCTTTGGCCGCCAGCATCATGCGCGGCCTGATCGCGTTGATTATGGTAGGCGTATTGGTGTGGCTGGCTAACGGCATGGTGCGGCGCTGGATGTCGCCTGCCGATAAAACTCAATAAAAACAACTAGTTACAAATCTATCAGCAACAACTAACGCTCGCGCTTGCGTTCGATCAGGCATTGCAGCAAAGCGCGCTCACTGACATCCAGCGGCGCTTCGTTTTCAACCGACCGGTAGCGCCGCCGGAACGCCGCCGTCGAAGCGCGCACATTCGTCACATCATAGCCCAGCGCGGCGAGCAGTAATGCATCGCTCGCTGCGGGCGGCGGTGGCGGATACGGCGGGTCGCACCACACGCCGAAGCCGCGCGCGGCCAGCCGCTGCCACGGAAAAAAACGGCTGGGATCAACCTTGCGGCCCGGAATAATATCGCCATGCGCCAGAAAATTCGCCGCAGGAATTTTATAGCGCGCTTTCAAATCGGCCAGCAATTGCAGCAGCGCTTCGATCATGGGCTCGGCAAAAGGCTCGTTACCGTTATTGTCGAGCTCAATGCCAATGGAGGCCGAATTCAAATCGGTCGTGCCGCCCCAGTACGACTCGCCCGCGTGCCAGGCGCGCGCCAGTTCATCAACGAGGTAATAGAGTTTGCCGTCGCGACCGATCAGGTAATGCGAACTCACTTCGAGCTTGGGATTGGTTAGCGTGCGCAGTGAATCTTCAGCCGTGTCGTCGCTGGTGTGATGAATGATGACGAAGTTAGGCCGCCGCACTCCGAAGTTCACCGAAGGCCGCTCGACCAACGCCAAGCTGGTGTACTGCGGCAGAACAGCGCGCGGTGCTGTGCCGGTAGTGGCCGTGGTGGAGCAGCCCGCCAACAGTACTAGGGCACTGACAACAGAAAATAAGAAAAATCTCAATAAAATCATATGCTTACACTAAAAAATACCCAGCGCCAAGCCTGTCGCCAGCGCGGCGCCGGTCTCCACACACTGCTGTAAATCTTCAGCGCCTATCGTCTTGGCCGCGAGTATTTTCTCTGGCGTTTGCGCGTGTGTGCATACGATGATGGCTTCAGTTGCCTTGCGCAGCCGCCAGCCGGTACAAATACGTTCGGTCTGACGCACCGCGTTGACGCCGTCGCTGCCGGCGCACACCAGCAGCGCGTACGCACGACCGTTGATGCGATCCAACGCGGCGTAGTAGGTGCGGTCAAAAAATGCCTTCATCTCGCCGGCAATCGCAGCGAGGTTTTCCGGCATCACAAAAACATACGCGTCCGCTTGCAGCAGATCATCGACCTTGGCATCCGTAGCGGCGAGCAAACGAACCTGCACTTCACCGGTAGACGCGCCACGCGCTGCCGCCTCGGCCATTTGGCGTGCGCCGCCAGTGCGTGAATAAAATACGATCAGCAGCGTTTTCATGGGTGATGCCAAAAAACAGCCACAGCGGACACAGGGTTCACAGGGTTCACAGAGAGAACGATGATTTTACCGTGGCTTCAATACCCTCGATACCCTCAGTGTCCTCTGCGACCGCTGTGGCGAATGTCGCGTCAGGTGCAATTTCCAATCAGGTGCCGCGCCCCCACAAACCGCAGTAGCGCCGCGCAATGAACGGCAAGCCTGCTGCGTAACCAGGCCATTTTTCATAGCCCGCGAGTTTGAATTCCTTCTCAGCCGGATCCCAGCACTTGCCTTCCTGCGCCAGCTTCTTCATTTCATCAGAAGCCGCTTGCAGCAGTCCCAGTTGATCCTGCACGTCTTTTTTGGTGCCCAGCCGATCGCCCACGCCGGGATGGCCGGGTATGAGACGCTCCCAATCCATCAGGTACACTTTCTGCAAGAAGGCTTCGGTTTCCAGCGGGTGCATGTCGATCATGCCACGGCCCGGCACCTGCCCCACGGGTATGGTATCCACCACGAAAATAATTTTTTCTTTGGGCAAACGCACTACCAGCGTGGAATCGGAGTGATTGATCCCAAGGTAATTGAGTTCCACCACCGTGCCGCCCAGTTTAATGACGCGGCCCTTGTCACTCACCGCTTCGTCGGGCAAAACGGTGTTGGGGTCCTTCAGCACTTCAAGGCGCTTCTTCGCCAGATGATGTGCGACCACGCGCGCACCAGCATCCTTGAACACTTTACCGCCGGCGATGTGATCAAAGTGATGGTGGCTGTAGATCATGTATTTGATGGGCTTGTCGGTAATCTTGCGGATTTCATCCAGATACGTCTGCCCACCGGTGGGCCGCCCATAGCCCACTGGATCAGTGACGATCACACCATCGTTGGTCACGATAAACATCGATTGGTGATTGACGTTACGAAAAATGTAAACGCCGTCGGTGCCGTCGACCTTGGTGACCTGTATCGGCGGGCGCGCAGGGGCTTGCGCCCAAGCGGCATGGACCATAAACAAAAATACGTTTAAAAACAATAGCTTAATCAACATAATTGATGCTCCTTTAAGTGTACTGAAACAACCATCACTGCGGTACAGCATACAGCAAGCCCGCGTGGCTTATTCTGCGCCCACCTTGGCCGCGCGCACGACCTTGGTCCACTTTGCGACGTCCGCCTGAAAGTAGGTGAGAAATTCAGCCGATGTGGTGCGTTCGGCATCCGCGCCCAAACCGGCAAAACGCTCGCGCGTGTCCGCCGACTTGACGATACGGCTGACATCCGCCGAAATTTTACCGACGGTTTTATGCGGCGTGCCGCGTGGCGCAAACAAGCCGTACCACACATTGACTTCAAAGCCCAGCGCGCCGCACAAGCGCACATTGAGTGGCTTAGTCATAGAACGTCGCATAGTCTTCCAGCGCAATGCGTGGTGGTTGAAAGGTGTTCACCGCGTCATCCGTGTCCGCATAGCCCATCGCCATGCCGCACATGATGGTGTAGTCGCGCGAGATATTCAGCTCGCGGCGCACAATGTCCGGGTAACTGGCAATGGCAGCTTCAGCGCAGGTGTGCAGGCCGCGTGCACGTGCCGCCAGCATCAGGGTCTGCGCAAACATGCCGTAATCGAACCAGCTTCCTGTCTCCAGCGTGCGGTCGATAGCCAGCACCAAACCCGCCGGCGCGCCGAAAAAAGTGTAATTGCGCGCGCGATAGGCTTTGGATTTTTCGTGATCGCCGCGCCCAATGCCCAGCGTGCCGTAGAGCCCCCAGCCGCATTGACGCCGGCGCGTCAGGTACGGCTCGCCCATCGGATCGGTGTAGTAGTTGTAGTCGCGCTGATGGCCAGGCGCTTCGGTCAAAAACGCTTGCTGTATGGCGCTGCCCACGCGTTTTAACGTGGCACCAGTCAGCACATGCACGCACCAAGGTTGAATGTTTGACCCGCTGGGTGCGTGCCGCCCCAAGGCGACGATGTCGCACAAAATGTCCGGTGCAATCGCATCCGGCTTGTAAGCACGCACCGAGCGCCGGGTGCGCGCGGCTTCGAATACATCTTGTGCAGGAGTACTGAGCATAATCGGCATCTCTGAAGGGGGCTGCGGATGATGTTACCACCCCGCGCGCGTCAGTTAGAATGCGGCCTCTTTTCCAGACGCGACATCACATCATGACGAACCCCATTCGCATTACGCTGGGCGGCTACGGCCCGGCCAACACCACGTGCAGCCGTGGCATCAAAGTCATCGGCGACACGCTGACCGCCCAATTCGGCAGCGACGTGCGTGTGCATTATGTATGGAACATCATGGATTTCGGCTACAACGCCGCCGATTTGTTTTGGATGGTCGAAGACGGCGTGCTGTCGCTGACCTATCAATCCACCAGCTACATTGCGGCGCGCGTGCCCGCACTGGATTTTGTCGACCTGTTGTTTCTATTCGACCATTTGCCACAGGCGCGCGCGGCCATGGACGGCGCGTTCGGCGCTTGGCTCACGCGCAGCATTGAGGAGCATATTCCCGGCTATCGCGTGCTGGGATTTTTTGAGAACGGCTATCGCCACCTCTCCAATCGGGTGCGCCCGGTGCGTACGCTGGCGGACATGAAAGGCATGAAAATCCGCATCATGCCGGGCGAGATTCACCGGCGCAGTTTTGAATTAATCGGCGCGGTGCCGTGTCCGCTGGATCTCAAGCCCGGGCTGGAAGCCATCGTGTCCGGCGCGGTGGACGGTCAGGAAAATCCCCTGGCGAACACCGTCGATTACGATGCGCACAAGGTGCACCGCTATCACACGCTGTCCGCGCACTGCTACCACTCGCGCGGCATTTACATGAACCGCGCACAATTCGACCGCTGGCCGAAGGCGTTGCAGGACGGCATGCGCGTCGCCGCACGCGAAGCCGTGTTGGTGCAACGCGATCTGGCAGTAGCAGAAGAACGTCTCGCGCAGGTGGCCATTGAAGCGGCCGGGGGCGAAGTGGTTGCGCTGACGGCAGACGCTCGCCGTGCGTTTGCACAGGCGGTCAAACCGCTGCACGACGACGCGCGACGGCGTTTTGGCGACGCCGCGTTTGCGATGATTCCGCAGCCGTAGCGGGCTTTGGCATGGCTGGCGATGTAGGTGATTTGGGTGATTTGGGTAACGACAGTGGCTTCGACGCCTTGGCGATCATGGCGAGTTTTTCACGCCGGCCCAACTGCTTGATCGCATGTTCGCGCTGACAAGCAGCGGAGCGGTCGGCGGCTTTTTCCTGATACACGAGCTTAACCGGGCGCCGTGTGCGCGTATAGCGCGCACCGTTCGCTAACACGCCGTTGTGTTGCGCAATGCGGCGCGTAACATCGATGGCGACGCCGGTATAGAGCGTCCCGTCAGCGCAACGCACCACGTAGACCCGCCAGCGCGCGCTGGCCGCCGCGCGCTTGTCGTTCGCGCTACGCTGGAGCGCCATATAAAAAAATCAATAAAATCAATTAGTTAAATTAACCATGCGCATGCACGCGAGTCGCTTAGGTTCCGTCGTTTACACGCATCCCTGACGCGTGCCTGTGCGCCATGATGTCGAGAAAAGCATTGTACACAAGGCGCTATGCCAAGCATAAAAAAACGCCTCGAACGAGGCGTTTTTTGCGAAGCCGAAAGCGGGATTATTTCTTGTCGCTATCATCTTTGTTGTGCATGACTTTCCACATAAACCAGCCGCCTACGCCAAAGAAAATGCCGAGGAATACCAAGATGCCCACATAATTGGGTTCCGGTAGCGGGGCGTCTGCAATTTCAGCCGCATGCGCCCACTGCGCCACGCCCAACATCCACAATGAAACAAAAAATCCAGTCAGTTTAGCCACCAGTTACTCCAGTCAGATTTAAATGAATATACAACCTACGTACCCCACGCACATACCAAAGCCTTGATTGAGTATCGCAACACAGTCTTACCATAAACTTACCCTGCAAGCTCATCTTTCGACGCATCGACATCAGGCGCGCAAGCATTGCCGCGTGACTGCCGGTATCGCGCGCAGGCATAATGCGGCCTCTCATACACTATCGACACAAGGAATCGCCATGGCAACAACCACCACCGCGAGTGGACTCATGATGGAAGACATCACCGTCGGCAGCGGCGCGGAAGCGGGCGCCGGGCAAGAGGTCACCGTGCACTATACCGGCTGGCTGACCAACGGCGACAAGTTTGACTCCAGCAAAGACCGGGATGATCCGTTTGTGTTTCCGCTCGGCGGCGGCCGCGTCATACGCGGCTGGGACGAAGGCGTGCAAGGCATGAAAATCGGCGGCAAGCGCAAGCTCACCATTCCGCCCGATCTGGGCTATGGCGCGCGCGGCGCGGGCGGCGTGATTCCGCCCAACGCCACGCTGGTGTTCGAAGTCGAGTTACTTGCGCTAGGCTAGCCCTGCCTTGGGTGGGGGCAGCTACACCCACCCCGCCCCAGCGTAGCCGCCAAAATATCCTGTTAAATCAACCAAATACCAGCATACGCAATTGTGTGTATAATGCCGGACGGTGTTAGATTTCCGAGTGGATTCCGAGTACTAAAGGTTTGGATTTTCAGCAGTTGTTGGATGTTCGTCCTTGGGAAGCTTTGAGACCTAAACATTGAAGAGGATTTTTTGCTCAGGCGGATTTTTTGCTCAGGCTCCTCGATTACCTCAACTCTAATTCTTTAAGGACTTGCACAAATGGCAACTGGTACAGTTAAGTGGTTCAACGATGCAAAAGGTTTTGGCTTTATTACCCCTGACGGCGGCGGCGAAGACCTCTTCGCGCATTTCTCCGCGATCAACATGTCGGGCTTCAAAAGCCTGAAAGAAGGCCAGAAAGTCACCTTCGACATCACCGACGGCAACAAGGGCAAAAAACAGGCGAGCAACATTCAAGCCGCCTAAGTTTTTTGCGTGACAAAAAGAGCCGGGCTTTGCCCGGCTTTTTTTATTCGTTCATTCGTTCATTCATTCGTTCATTTGATTGTTCGTTTATTCGCTTATCCGGCTTAGCAAATAGCAATCGCCCCATCCTCACCCCGTGTTCGCCTCCAACTTTGCCGCACTGAGCCATCGCGATTTTCGTCGCCTGTGGATCGGCACGTTTTGCTCCACGGGCGGGCAATGGGTGCAAAGCGCCACGCTCGGCTGGGTCGTGTATGACTTAACCCAATCCAGCACCCTGCTCGGCGCGGTGCTGGCGATGCGGGCGATTCCCATGTTGTTGCTGGCACCCCTATCCGGCGTCGTGGCGGATCGCTTCGACCGCCGTCGCGCATTGGCCCTCAGCCAGTTAATTGTAGTGGCCGTGTCATTTGCGCTGGCTGCGGCGCTCGCACTCAACCGCTTACAAGTATGGCACCTGTTCGCCTTTACGCTGATCGCCGGCATCGGCATGGTGTTCGACCGAACGCTGCGCAATACCCTGGTGTTTGGCACCGTGCCGCGTGCCGACGTGGCGAACGCCGTGGCGCTCAACAGCATTGCGTTCAGCCTGATGCGTACGGTGGGGCCGGCGGCAGCGGGGTTTTTGATTGCGTGGGTAGGCGCAGCATGGAATTTCGCACTGCAAGGTGTGCTGTATCTGTGTGTCGTGGCGCTGGCGCTCACCCTCAACACGCCGCATGAAGAGCCGCGCCGCGTGGCGACCGCCAGTGCGCGCGCAGACATGCTCGAAGGCCTGCGTTACGCTGTAACCGATCCGGTGGCGCGCATGATGTTGTTGCTGGGCTGTGTGCCCGCGCTGCTGCTGATTCCCTCGTTGAGCGCGTTGATGCCGGTGTTTGCGGTAAACGTATTTCACGTCGGGCCGGAAGGCTTGGGACTGCTGTTGTCGTCGGTCGGCGTCGGTGGCGTGCTGGGCGGCGTAGCGGCAGTGTGGACCGCGCGCTTTGACCGCATCGGTCTCACACAACTGCTGGCGATTCTGACCTTTGCCGGCGCGCTGGTGGGCTTTGCCTTGAGCACGCACATCTGGGTCGCAGCGTTTTTTCTGCTCATCGCCGGCATCGCCGAAATGATCAACATGAGCAGCAATCACACCGCGTTGCAAATGAGCGCCCCGCCCGCGCTGCGCGGACGTGTGGCGAGCCTACTGCCGATGTTCCCCGCCGTGATGGCCATCGGCGGTCTGAGCTCCGGCGTCTGCGCTGACTGGCTGGGCGCGCCATGGGCCGTCATCGCGCTGGCGGTGCTGGGCATGGTGGTTGCTGGCACCGCTTGGCTGCGCTCGACTGCCCTGCGCGGGTTGCGGCTGTCGCGGCTGGTAGAGCGTAAAGCGTAAAGCATAGATACCGCTTTTGCAGCATGCAAGGGCTGGGGTGAGGGCCGCTTTTTCTATCTTGTGCCCCGCATTGAATAGACATTAAATCCGTTTAAAATCAATGCGTTAGATAGCCCCCCGAATGTCGGCTATTGACCCAGCAAAAACGGCACCACGCATTGCGTAAACAACTCGGGCGTTTGCGCGTGCATGAAGTGCCCAGACTTGGCCTCGACGTAGCGCACGTTGGGTATCAATTTTGAAATCTCCGCGATCATCGCCACCGGGCGCATGACGTCGTAGGTGCAAGCAATAGACAAGGTGGGCGCGGTGATGTTGCCCAGCTCCGACTGCAACTGCATGTCGAGCAGCATGCGGTTAATCGCCGCGTAGCCGCGCGGATCATTGCTGATCCAACGCTTGCGATAATTTTCAAAGCGCTCTTTGTTGCCGCGCAGCCGCTCCGGGAACGAGCGGCCCAAGCTGGCGTCGGCCTGCACACGCATGCCGGATTTTTCCATCTCCAGTGCGCGCGCCATCATGTGCTCGCGCGTGGCCGGGTTGGAATGGGTCACCAGACTTTGCACCGCCAGCCGCCCGACGCGCTGGGGATGCCGCGCCGCAAACGCCGCCGCAATGCCCGAGCCCAGCGCTGACCCCACCACGTGCACTGGCGCGCTTATCGCCAGCGCGTCCAGCAGCGCCACGATGTCATTCACCATGTCGTCGAGCTTCAAAGTGCCGGACACTTTTTCTGATTGACCAAAGCCGCGCTGGTCATAACGCAGTACGCGAAACTCGCGCTGAAACGCCGGCAACGTTTCGTCCCAACTATCAAGACAGCCACCGAGTTCATGCACCAGCAGCACGGTTTGCGCTGCACGGTTACCCGTTGTGGCACCACTCAATTCATAACGCAAACTGACACCGTTGACGTCGAGCCAATTCATTGCTTAACCTCTTTAATAAATTATCAATAAAATCAATTAGTTATGAGTTATCCATGCGTGCCAGACCATTTAGTCCGGCTTTGCACCCGACACTTTGATCACGCGCGCCCACTTTGCCAGATCATCGCGTATTTGCGCGCGAAACTGCTCCGGCGTATTGCCGATGGGCGTGGCGCCCAAGGCGGCGATGCGGTTGCGCATATCAGCCGTGTTGATGATTTGTACGGCGTCGGCGTGAATTTTTTTGATGAGGTCGGGCGACACCGCTGCCTGCGCCACCAACCCGAACCACGAAATCGCTTCATAGCCCGGCAGGCCTGACTCGGCCACCGTCGGGTATTCCGGGAATTCTTTAACGCGCTGCAATGTCGTCACCGCGATAATGTTCAAACGCCCCGCCTTGGCATGCGGTAACACTGCGGTGGTGGTGGTAAACGTCATCGAGGTTTCACCCGACGCCAGCGCCATCGTCGCCGGCGCGCTGCCTTTGTACGGCACGTGAATCATGCGCGTTTGCGTCATCGCCTTTAACAACTCGCCCGCCAGATGCCCCGGCGAACCCGGCCCGTTGGAGGCGAACGTCAATTGATCCGGCCGCGCACGCGCCAGCGCCACCAACGCTTTGACATCGCGTGCAGGCACGGAAGGGTGTAGCGCCACCACATTCGGCACCGCTGCCGCGTTCGTGATCGGCGCAAAGTCTTTCAGCGGATCATAAGCAAGCCTGGTCTGAAACCCCGGCACTATTGTCAGCGGCGCACCGGAGCCCATCAACAGCGTATAACCATCCGGCACCGCCTTCGCCCCCAGCTCCGTGCCGATAATCCCGCCCGCGCCGGGCTTGTTATCAATAATCACCTGCTGGCCCCACACCTCAGCGAGCCGAACACTCAGCATGCGCGCCAGCGTTTCCGTGCTGCCGCCGGGCGGGAAGGGCACGATCAGGCGCACCGGTTTTACGGGGTAGCCAGCGGCCGATGTCGACCCGCTCGATTGGGCTTGCACTAGAGTAGCGCCAAACAGCGTTGAGCCCGCCACACCAACAGCCATGCAAATTTTTCGCAGCACGGTGATCTACTCCCGATGAAATTGCCTGCTCGCGATTTTAGCTGCACGGTGCAAATTCGTGCAGCTAAATTTATAAATACTGTTTAAAATCAATTAGTTAAATAATTTTTCCCCAAGCCGAACCGACTTGGAATTCAACCGTAGCCACACTATTTTGGCCCGACTAGACAGAATAAACGGTCGCTGTGAATCCCAGTCTCACATGGCAAGTGCAGGAAGCGAAAAACCGTTTCAGCGAAGTCGTTGAAGAAGCGCTGACCTACGGCCCGTCTATCAGTGGCCGGATTTTGCTAGGCATTGCTACAATGCAAGACGCGACCGCATTGCTGCGTTGGAGTCCGTAAAAGACACATTCGCAGATGTGAATGTGTCAATGTGAGAGCCCCCCACTGGAATTTTAAGGTTAGTACTCTGCGTGCAAACGCACCGCATAGAAATTTGCGGGCCCACGATCCGCGTTGTAGGCAGGGTTTTGTATGCGTTGATAATCAAGCGATATCGATAGCGCCTTGGAGAGGCTCACGCTGTAAAACGTTTCGAAAATCGTCTCGCGCTTATAGCGCAGCCG
>JAYTWR010000093.1:0-1857 GCA_043743335.1 Burkholderiales bacterium | reverse complement strand
TCGCGTCCGATTTCGTATGCCGAAGTGGATTCGGTCAGATACGCGCGTAAAGCCTCGCGCACCAAATAGCTCTTGGGCTGGCCGAGTGCGGCGCTGCGTGCGCCAAGCGCTTTTTCAAGATCTGGTTCAAGTTTGATGGTAAGCGTCATGGTATGGGCTTCCCCTCAGCGTTTGGTAATACCGTCGATAATACCAGAACTTAAACCGGCCATGCCTCCAGATATTCCTTCCAGTGCGACTCGCCCATGCCTTCAAGGGTCGTGCGCACCAAGGCGATTTCGCGGGTGTACCCGGCGTCATCGAGCACGCCGCGCATTTTCTGAAAGCGCAGCCACACCAGATAAGTATTGACGACATCGGTCTCGCAGTAATTGCGGATTTCACCCAGCTTGCCGTCTTGATACGCGCCCCATACGGCGGAGCCGTCCATACCGAGCTTGCCGGGAAAGCCGCACAGTTTGGCGAGCGCGTCCAACGGCGCCGCGCCGCGCGGCTGATACATCGCGAGCAGGTCCATCAAGTCGGTGTGGCGTGCGTGATAACGGCTGATGTAGTTGTTCCATTTGAATTCACGGTCGTCTTCACCTTGATCCCAAAAGCGCGCCGCCGTGACGCCATGCATCAGGCCGCGATAATTGAGCACTGGCAAATCGAAGCCGCTGCCGTTCCACGACACCAGCGTGGGGGTGAATTTTTCGATGCCGTCGTAAAAGCGCTGGATCAATTCTTTTTCGCCGTCGCCCGCCTTGCCGATCGACCAGACCTTGAAAGATGCTTTGCCTGCAGTCTCGGAGCGCATGGTGCAGGAAATCGCCACCACTTTTTGCAAATGCAGTGGCATAAAGTCGCTGCCGGTTTTGGCGCGGCGCTCGTGAAAAGCGATTTCGGCGACGTCGTGATCAGAGAGCGAGGCTGGCAACCCCTGAAGCGCGCGGTAGCCCGCGACATCGGGGATCGTTTCAATATCAAAGACGAGGGTGGCGCTCATCCAAGCGCCTGTTTGAGCGCAGTCATTGCATCGTTCATCAGGCTGTCTGCCACGCTGCACACCGGGAAGAGCCGCGCAAAGCCGTGGGTCATGCCGGGGCCGCAGCATACAGTGACGTCAACACCGTCAGCCTTCAACCGCGCTCCATAGGCCTCTCCTTCATCGCGGATCGGATCGGCTTCCGCCGTCAGGATATAGGCTGGCGGCAAGCCGGCAAAAGACTGTGCACGCGCCGGGTTGGCACGATAGTCCTGCGATTGTTGACTCACTCCCAATTGCGCCCAGAACCAGCGCAAATCGGCAAGCGTCAATCCGGGTCCGGCAGCAAATTCGTTCAGCGAGGGTAATGCCGCGTCCGGTTCGATGCCGGGATAAATCAGCCACTGGCAAGCCAGCTTCGGGCCGTTGCGTTCACGCGCAGTCAGCGCTGTCACCGCCGACAGATGTCCTCCTGCACTATCGCCGCCAACCGCGAGCTTCGCGGTGTTGCAGGCGAGTTCATCGCCATGCGCCGCAGCCCACAGCAGCGCGTCGTAAGCATCATCCACGCAGGCGGGGTGCGGATGTTCAGGCGCCAGCCGGTAATCGACCGCCAGCACCGCGACACCGCTCTTCGCTGCGATGTGCGCGCAAAGCTGATCATGCGAATGGATCGAGCCCACCACCCAGCCGCCGCCGTGAAAAAACACCATCAGGGGCGGCGTGCCGCCGGGGTGATACAAACGTGCACTGCGGGTGCGGCCCGGCAGCGCCAGATGAAAATCACGCACGCCCACATGCGCACGCGCTTGCAACGTGAGCAGCAGATCAGTGATTTCTTCGTAGCGCTGGCGGCGTGATGCGGGCGAGGCATCCGGCATCGGCCCGAA
>JAYTWR010000092.1:0-50579 GCA_043743335.1 Burkholderiales bacterium | reverse complement strand
TGCGCGCTCGAAAATTTCGGACAGGCATTGCACCTGCGCTTCGGCCAGCGTATTGCCGGCACTCATGCCGTTGCTGAGGAACAGATTGTCGATCAGGTTGGACGGAAAGTACACCACCTTGCCGTCCGACTGACGCACAAAAGGCAGCGCGCAGATGCCGCGTTGCACATTGCCGGAGTTGGTATCGACCAGATGCGAGCCACGTAACTCGCCATCGGGGTTGTAAATCTTCAGGCAATACGCGTCCAGAATGCCAGCCGGCAGCGCATCTTTGCGGCCAGGCTTGAACCAGCGCTCATCCGGGTAGTGAACAAACGCCGCGTTGGCAATGTCCTCCCCCCAGAATTGATCGTTGTAGAAATGGTTGCAACTCAGCCGCTCGATGAATTCGCCCAATGCCGACGCCAATGCGCTTTCTCTAGCCGCACCCTTTCCATTGGTGAAACACATCGGCGAATGTGCATCGCGGATGTGCAGCGACCACACATTGGGAACCAGATTGCGCCACGAAGCGATTTCAATCTTCATGCCCAAGCCCGCCAGAATGCCCGACATATTGGCGATGGTTTGTTCCAGCGGCAGATCCTTGCTGGCGATATGCGTGCTCGTTTGCGAAGCTGAGTTCGGCAGGAGCAAAGCCTGTGCATCGGCATCGAGATTGGCCACCCCTTCGATCACGAAATCGGGCCCGGTTTGCACCACTTTTTTCACCGTGCAGCGTTCAATGGAACGCAAAATGCCCTGGCGGTCTTTGGCGGAAATATCCGCTGGCAACTCGACCTGAATTTTGAAAATCTGCTTGTAGCGGTTTTCGGGCGCGACAATGTTGTTCTGCGACAGGCGGATGTTGTCGGTGGGAATATTCCGCGTTTCGCAGTACAGCTTGACGAAGTACGCCGCACACAACGCCGATGAAGCCAGAAAATAATCGAACGGCCCCGGCGCCGAGCCATCGCCCTTGTAGCGTATGGGCTGATCGGACACTACCGTGAAGTCATCGAACTTGGCCTCAAGGCGAAGCTTGTCGAGAAAGTTGACCTTGATTTCCATGCGTATATTCCAAAATATCGTTCAAAACAATTTGACCGCTATTATCCGTTTTTTTCAGCCGGAATCCTGTGCTTCTCAGGATGCGTTGCCGAACTGAGCAAGGGCGACTGGGCTATGCTGATGGGCGGTGCGTGCAAGAAAGCGTATCGATGGGTGCCAAGGAAAAGTTAGGGCCGCTTACGCGAGTGCAACCGGAATAATTGGGGACAGGCTGCGTAAGGTGCGATAAGCGTAGTGCATTTGCACCGCATGTGAGCTTCATCATTCGACCCATTCGGCGCAGTGCGCTTCGCTTACTGACGCCCTACGGAATACGCAGGTTACGCGGGTTGTCGCGCTATGGCGCGTTTGGCGGTGTCTACCGCAAGCGCCAAGCGTAGCGGATTGTCCGGCAATGGGGCAAAGCCAAAATGCTGGTAGAAGCTGGCGGCCGGATCGTCCTTTGCGTCCACGAGCACCAGCGTTACACCTACATCGTTGGCGACACGAATAATTCGCTGTAGTGCATCGACCAGCAGCAGAGCGCCAATACCTTGCCCACGCGCAGCTAACGCAGTGGCAAGACGCCCAATCAATACCAATGGCACGCGCCGGGGCAGTTTTCGGGCAATGTCTTTCGGTAGCTTGTCGGTATCGATCTCGGCCACCGTCAAACTGTAGTAGCCGATGATTTGCGCGAGATTGACGGGATCAATCGCGACAAAAGTACGGGAGACGCCCTTGCTGATGTGCTGCCGGGCGATGCGCTTTAACCATTGGTCAAGCGCATCAACGCCGCAGGTAAAACCCTCAATGTCGTGGTTGCCCTGAAGCGCTTGGAACTGAATCTGATTCAGCATGGGTTACAGCCTTATCATAAAGCTGAACCGCCTTGAGCAGCGCCGCATTCGGCGAGGGTGGCGTGTCCAGCAAGTTAGCAATAAAGGCCGCATCCCGACGGGATACGTCGATTCGCGTGCAGGTCTCAATAATCGAGCGTGCCTTTTCTGAAGCCGCTTGCACGATGAATTGATTGACTGTGACACCCACCAACGCCGCTGCCTCCTCAAGCTCTGTGACCAGTATTTGAGGGAGGCGGGCTGTGATGCGGCCCCGTTCATCTGATGTTTTCGTTGCCATGGTCGTTTTAGGTATCAGTGTTTGGAGACAGTGTCAGTTTGGGTGTCGTCGTCAGTATCAGTTTTAGCGGTCAGATTTGAGTATTTGTTCGAGGAGATTGAATGTGCTTAAGCAAGCAACAAACGTAACATAGCGCATGTGGTGACAATTTGTCACCACATATTGCATGCGAGACGATGCTACCCAGTGGCATAAATTTTATAACTAATTGATTTAATTACAATTTTTACTCTACAGTACATCGGGCACCATGAACTGCTCGCCCAACCCAAAACAGTTCTGCGTTTACGTGGCCGATCTCGTCAACGACGTCATCTACGTCATGAACCGGCAGAACCTGACCGAGCTGACTCGCATCGGCGGTGGGGGCCGCCAGGCCGGCCAGCTCCATTGGCCGCACGTGGTGGCCAATGATTCAGACGGCCACATGTACATCGGCGAAGTGGATGGTGCGGCGCAGGTGCAGAAGTTTTTGCGCTATGCGGCTATGGCGTGTAGCGGGACGGGGAGTGCGGCGATGGGAAGGTACCGCCCGTAAATAAATGCGCTCCATCTCCAAAGAAAATCCGATCACGTTTTAGCATAATGATAGATCGCAAGACTTCGTTGGCCGTGACTCTAGCCCGCACTGATAGGCAGATTCAACAGCTTCCCCGCCTTGATGAATCTTTGGTCCAGCGACCATATTTTTTTGGCGCTGTGGTTCGCGGCAACGGCCAAATGCAATGCGTCGCCTGCGCGTAGCCCAGTCTTGGATACGTCGAGATAGTCTCGTGCAGCATCGTAGTCCGCAGCCGTGGGCAGCAATAGGCGAAAAGTTTCGTCCAGCATCTGCTGGAATTCCCGGCGCAGCGCAGCGGCTTCGGTGGCGTCAAGCTCTCCCATCACTAACTTGCGGGCAATGAGGCTGGCCATTTCGACTCTCGCCCAGTGACTCGTTGCGAGTTCGCCAGGTTTGACCTTCATGACCGTGGCTTCGACCGCATCACTTGCGGCTTCTGCAATAATCAGCGGCGCGATGAAGCTGGTGTCCACGTAGATCATCAATAGCCCTCATCCCGCAATTGCCGAATAAGGGTGACGCTGGGTGTTTTGGCCTTGCGCAGGGTTGCGCGAAACGATGCGCGAGATTGCAGGGCGCGTTTGGGCGTGGCGAATGGCACCAGCTTGGCAACGGCTGCACCGCGCCGCATGATGATGGTCTCTTCGCCGCTTTCAGCCTTGCTGACCAGCTCGCTTAAATGCGCTTTGGCTTCGGCCAGATTGATGCCGGGCATGTCAGGCTCCTGCTGGTCATTATATTGGTCATATCATAATGGGGCAGCACGATAGCGTCGAGGACGCGTTTTTCAATTATCGGGGGGATGAATGTAAGTATTTGTTTTTATTGACTTTTTTATTCCGCGAGATCCACGTTGCCCCGCAATCCACCGGCGCGACGGCGCTCGCCAATGATACTGTCGGCACTATGTACGTCGGCGAAGTGGATGGTGCGGCGCGGGTGCAGAAGTTTTTGCGGTATGGTGCTATGGCGTACAGCGGAACGGGGAGTGCGGAAGTCGGCAAATACCAGCAGTCAAAAAATGGAACGCATTGAAACACGTTATTGAGTAAAGGAGCTTGACCCATGGCCATCATTGATTCTCAAATCCACGCTTACGAGGCAAACACACCCCAACGGCCCTGGAAGTCCGTGTCGGCCTCGCCACCCAGCGCAACCGGCGACGAGCACGTGGCGGCGATGGACAAGCTCGGTATAGACGGCGCGATCTTCGTCTCTTCGTTCGCCATGTATCAGTACGACTCGAGCTACGCAGTCGAAGTGCAGAAGAAGCACCCCGGCCGCTTCGGCATCGTCAAGCCTGTAGATGAGAAAGATCCTAAAGTCGAGGAAGTCATCGCCGATTGGAAGCGAACGCCGGGCACCGTCGGCATCCGCCTCAGGCTGCCGACGGAAAAAGGCATCAAACACGACGATCCCGGCATCGACCGTATTGCGCGCGCCGCAGTCAAATACGACTTTCCAGTCAATTTTTTGTGTTGGGGCAACATCGATGAGGGCACGAAAGTGATCGACCGTCATCCCGACACGCGCTTCGTCCTCGATCACCTCGGCATACTTCAGCCGCGCACGCCCGCAACCCGCGCTGCCGAGCCGTGGGCCGATCTACCGAAAGTTGTCGATCTCGCCAGGCGCAAGAACGCAGTCATCAAGATCAGCGGCGCCTGCACACTGTCGAAACAACCCTACCCCTATCCCGACATCTGGGACCCGCTGGCGAAAATATTCGACGCGTGGGGAATAGAGCGCTGCCTGTGGGGCACCGACTGGACGCGCGCATTCCCGGTGGTCAACTACGAAAATGCCGTCAAGCCTTTCCTGGAAACGAATCGCTTGAGCAAGAGCGACTGGGCGATGCTGATGGGCGGTGCGTGCGAGAAAGCTTATCGGTGGGTGCCAAAGAAAAGTTAGGAGCGGTTACGCGCGCGTAATGAGAATAATTGGCGACAGCTCAGCCTGCCCCCTTTAGTTAATCGTAAATAGATCACCGGCAATTCAATGGCCACCATAAAATCCATCCCCGTCGAACGTATCGATACGCGCATCCTCGCCATTCGCGGCCGTAAGGTGATGATCGATACGGACTTGGCCGAACTCTACGGTGTAACCACCAAACGGCTCAATCAGCAGGTGCGCCGCAATAGCGAGCGCTTCCCCGAGGATTTTATGTTCGAGCTCACCCCCAAGGAGAAAGCGGAGGTGGTTGCAAATTGCAACCACCTCGCGAAGCTCAAGTTCTCGCCAGTGGCGCCGTTGGCCTTCACCGAACATGGGGCGTTGATGGCGGCCTCGGTACTCACTACGCCGCGCGCGATCGAGGTCAGTGTATTTGTAGTGCGCGCATTTGTGCGTTTGAAACAAGCGCTCGATTCACACAAGGAGCTCGCGCGCCGCCTCGCTCAGCTTGAGGCGCGCACGGATGCGCGTTTTAAGGCGGTGTTCGACGCGTTGCGCGATTTAATGACGCCGGCGGAACCGAAGCGCCGACCTATCGGCTTTGTTTATCCGAAGGAGAAATAACCCGCCAACCTGCTGTTGGTGCTACGGCGGCTAGAAAAACTACGCCTGCGGAAGTGAGTGGGAGCGGGAATACCGTTGAAAAATAACTTAATATAATCAGATACTTAGGATTTATCGCTTGTATATCGAGCACGACTCCTTTGATTGATTGTTACATCCCGTTAAGTTTCAGAATATCGGCTGACCACTTCTGGTAGCTTCCCGCTTTTGGATTCTGCGAAAGCTTCTTCATGTCGCCGATATCACTATCGCGCACGCGCGCAATCCAATCATCACCGACCGTCTTAAAGCCCTGCATGTGCTGAAATGGTCGCTGCCAAGTCCCGGGCGTTGAAGTAACGCCTTTGATCTGCTCCACCAATTCTGCGGGAATCTTGATTTCTAACGTCTTGTAAGACTTCGACGGCGGTTTCGGCATATCTCACCTCCATTTATGCTATCGGCACTCTGTCCATTTTTCGTTAACTATGCTTACGCTACGGCGCGACCATATTTTTCTGTCTCTGCGGCACATAAAGCGAGGCAACGATCTATCCAGCTCTGATACCAATACCAGCTACCTTCAACATCGACGCCATACCCTTTAGATGGATTTTTGGCATCTTCGGCTTGCCACATTCTTACGTGCTCAGGTCGCACTTTAAACTTCGTGAAACCAGCCGCACGCACCGCAGCAACTACACCCTTTGGACGAAATTTCCTTCTTTCCACTTCCTTTTTCACCCAATATTCTTTCTCTACGTTAATTGCCGCCTCTGAATTTGGATCAACAAACTGCACTACTTTATCTGCCTGACCTTTCCGATTCGCTAATTGCTTGGTGAATAGGACTCGGTAAGCAAACTTATGACTTTCGATCTCGGTAGGCGTGAGAGCGTTATCGAATTCCGCGATGTAAGATCGGACACGGGGAGGAATAGTTGGGTCGTTGCTCGGCGCACCAATTTGCGCTTCCGATAGCTCAGCGAACTGTATGCTAAATGCTAGGTAATGGTCTAAAGCCAAATGCCTTCCAAAGAGCCTCTTGATCGCATCGTTATAGTTAATGGCGCATGCTTGATAGCGACCGCTAAGCTGGATATCCAGCGAGCGGGTCATTTGATGTTCAATTTCGTGGCGAAGGCCGATCAAGAAGCGGAGATTCGCCCGGACATCTGGCTCAAGAGGGCATTTTTCGTCATTGAGACAATGCTCCAATTCCCAATACTTGTATGCACCGCGCCTAGTTCTATCGAAGCGCTTCCGTTCTGCCAATTGCGTGAAGTGGCGATACTCAATCTTTTTCTTCCGATAGTAGGCATGCATCAGATACGTCCAAGCAATTGTCATCAAGACAATAAACGTCTCTGTCTTGAACGTTGTATAGGGGTCATTAAAAACCCGAATCGCACATAAGGCCGACTCTCGCGATTTTGCGATTAACTCATCAGCCAGTGATCCTACGCTTCTTTTTCGTTTCTTTTCGGCCATGACGCCCCTTCCAGACGACAGAAGCACACTCGAGAGTCGTTATCCCAATCACCACGTTGCATCACATCAAAGGAACCCATCAAGGGTGCCAAGCTCGAATTAGCTCAGCCCCGATAGCACCCAACAACCCCCGAGGCCGCAAGCTTATCGATCTCCCCAGCCCCATAACCCATCTCCCCCAATATCTCCCGCGTATGCTCCCCCAAATGCGGCGCATGCGTCAATGACTTGGATCACCCGTCACCGGCGCGCGCTGCCCGCAGATCGTGCCCATCGGCACGCGGCCAAGCCTATCGTTCTCGACCCAGCGCACCGCATCCACAGCCTGCACCTGTGAGTCAGCAAAAAGATCCTCGTAGGTATTGACCTTGGCTTTGAGAATGTCGATGCCGGAGAGTAGTTCCACCCACTCATCGGAGGTTTTGGTTTCAAAAAACGGCCGCAGTTCAGCCATCAGTTCGTCGCGATGCGCCGGAGGTGCCCCCCCTGCATTGCTCCAACTTGCTCAAATGATCTCGAATGACTTGCCGCCCGCCAATCTGTATCGGCTGAAATCCCGCACATCGGTGGTCATGATGCGCCGCGATCCACTGTGGTTGCCCAGCCACACAAGGGACGCGTCGGCGAAATCCATTTCGCGCCGCTCGCTGTATTGTTCGATCCAATCTGCCATGGGCGGCAGATCAGCAGCGTGAAATTCATGCACGCTGACCGCGCCCGCGCCGATCCAGCGCATCAGCGCCGTTTTCATCTTGACGCGCGGCAGTATGTGCAATGCCTCGGTAACACAAGGCCAGGTCGTCAGCAGCATACCTGCGGCGCGCAACTCCGCGCGGAAGTGTCGATGCTCTTCGGCGCTTGGGTCGAAGAGCGCAACCAGCGCGCCTCTATCGAGCAGCGTGTTTAACACGCAGGGTCTTTTTCAGGCGGCTGGAAATGTTTTTCGCGCTGTCCTTATTGCCCGAGCCATTGATGCCCGCCAGCATTTCGTCAAGCAGCGCGGCAGCCCTTTGCCCGCCATGTTCCGCGCCAAGCGACTGCTCGATCAGATCATTGACCAATTGCGACTTGTTAAGCCGCGTCTTCTTACAGTGCTGCTCCAATAGTGTTTGCGCCGCCGGACGCAGACGAATGGACAATGTGTTCATGGAGCCGCCCTTTCCGAATAACGTATCTTCGGTTCAGTGTAAGACGCGTATTACGTCGTGGTCAAGTCCTGTCCGTCAGGGAGAACGCGCCAACGCCGCGTAGGCGGGATTCAGGCGGTCAGCCCATGCGTTTGGCAGCACCTTAAACCCGATAGCACCCAACAACACCCGAGGCCGCGAGCTTTTCGATCTCCCCAACCCCATACCCCATCTCCCCCAAAATCTCCCGCGTATGCTCGCCCAGATGCGGTGCGTGCGTCAGCGTATCGCCTGTCGTCGGCGGCTGCTGGCCACAGAGGGTCGCCATCGGCACGCGGCCCAGGGTGTCGTTCTCCACCCAGCGCACCGCATCCATAGCCTGCACCTGAGGGTCTTTAAAAAGATCATCGTAGGTGTTGACCTTGGCTTTCAGGATGTCGATGCCGGATAGCAGTTCCACCCATTCATCGGAAGTTTTCGTTTCGAAAAACACGCGCAGTTCGGCCATCAGTCCATCACGATTTTTGACGCGGCCGCGCGCGTCGGCATAACGCGGATCGGTGATCCATTCGTCTTTGCCGAGCAGTTTGGCGAGACGCTTGAAATGTTCATCGCGCCGCGCATTGACGCTCATGAAACCGTCTTTAGTTTTGAACATGCCCACCGGCATGCCGATGGGTTCGGCGGCGCCGCCCTGCAAATGGTGTTCCATCATCGCGCCCTCCTGCAGGGCGAGCGCGCATTCCAAGAGGCTGGTCTGGATGTGGGCGCCACGGCCTTTCATCGCTTTGCGGTAGAGCGCCGCTGCGACTCCTTGAAACGCATACAGGCCGGTCGAAAAATCAATCGCCAACATTTCGATGCGCTGCGGCACACCCGTGGGGCCACGGTTGATCGACATCATGCCCGTATGGGCCTGCATCACCGAGTCTGTTGCCGGTTGATCGCGCAGCGGCCCCGTAGCACCAAAGCCGGTGATGTGGGCGTAAACGACGTTCGGGTTGGTTTTTTTGACGCTCTCGTAGTCGAGCTTGAACTTGTCGATTTTGCCCACGCGATAGTTGTGGATCAGCACGTCGCATTCGCTGGCCAGCCGCTGCACAATGGCCGCGCCCTGTTCGGTCTTGAGATCGATGGCGAGCGAGCGCTTGGCGCGATTGACGATAACGGAATGCGCGGTGTGGTCACCGCTAGCTTTGCCAAGCTGCCGACTCCAGCAGCCTGTGCCGGTCGGCTCAACCTTGATCACATCGGCGCCGTTGCGCGCGAGGTGCATGCCGCAATAGGGCCCCGCCACACCCTGTGATAGATCGAGAACTTTTACGCCTTCGTAGGGCAAATCGCTTTGGGTCATAGTCGTTGAAGTCATTTTTTTAGGGTTTAAGAATTGTAAGTAATTGATTTTATTGAGTATTTTTTACCCGCATTTTATAAATGTGTTCCAGTCTGCCTTCGGCAAACGGCCATAAAATTTGAACCACGCGCCGCCCATCCGCTGGGCCTTACAAGCGCGACCTGCGTATCGACGATCCTCATAGGGAAATGCCTGCACCCGGAAACGTTTCCGTCCGTTCCCACGTTAGCGTATTGATAAACTCGCGGGTATCGGTGCCCGCCGTGCGCGGCGTGGTTTCAATCACCAATTTATCGCCGGTCACTTTAAACCGCCGCACTTGCTTTGTGCCGGTCCACGATTCGTTCCACGACAGTTCTACGCTGTGGATCACCGCATCGCCTTCGACGACGTAACTGCCCGAATACGCGCTAATAATGGATTTAAAGAGCCGCACGCGCTCTTCATCCGTAAGCACTTCGCTTGCAGGCGGTTGGCGTTTTTCTTCGACGGTGATGGACATCATGTAGCCGCCGGGCGTGTACAAAATGTACGCCTGCGGCAGCATGTCGGTGCGCACTTCGCCGGTGTCAAGAAAGCGCCTCGCGTATTTTTTGAGCTTCCATACGCCGGCGATGGGGTTGGTGGCCATGGTTTGCCGCGCCCTATTTAATGCCATGCAACAGCACCAGCAGGCCGCCGATGACCGCCACGTTGTTCAGCAAAGCAATACGCAGCATGTGACGGCGCATGGGGTCTTCTACCAGCCAAAAGCGGTGAAAAATGCCCCCCGCGATCACAGTAAATGCCATCAGCAGCCACACGCCGATGTCAGCGTGCCAGCCGCTGAGCAGCAGCGCGCAACCCACGAACTCCATGGCAATGCCGATGCAGAACGCGGCGGCGGGCAGTGGCACGCCAAAGCCTTTCATGCGCTCAATGTGATCTTTCACCCGCGCGGGCACGAGATTGAGCGTGCCGGCCACCAAAAACAGGGTCGCCAGCATCCATTTACCGACGGTTACCATCCACGACAGGTCTTGCTGGAACATCATGTCTCCTCGAAAAATCTCTGATCCCTAGCCCACATTATGCGCACCCGCAATCCCTGCGCGATTGTTGCCGTTTTGGAAACTCTCCATCGACCAAATAGCGCTTGTTTCCACACCGCATCATTCCCTACAATCACCGCTTCGACAAGGATGATCCCATGAAATTCGGCATATTTGGCGGCGCGCGCGTTGGGCGTGCAGACACCTTACACGACAGCTATGGCTACCAAGACTTTATTAACTACATTATCGCTGCCGAAAAAATCGGCTTCGAAGGTGTGTTTCTGGTCGAGCACCATTTTACCGGGCAGGGGCAGTTGTCGTCTTCATTGAACCTGCTGTCGTATCTTGCGGCGCGCACCACGCGTATCCGCTTGGGCACCGGTGTGGTGGTGTTGCCGTGGCACAACCCGGTATTACTGGCCGAGCAAGTGGCCACGCTGGATGTGCTTTCCGGTGGGCGCGTTGATCTGGGTATCGGCCGCGGCTATCGCAAAGAAGAATACGACGCATTTTGTGTGCCCATGAGCGACGGTCAGGAGCGCTTCAGCGAATGCCTGGAGGTGATGTTGAAGGCTTGGACCAGCGACGCGCGCTTCACGCACACGGGCAAACGCTGGCAATACAAAGACATCATGGTTGAGCCGGCACCCATGCAGCGACCGCATCCGCCGATCTGGATGGCTGGCGGCAGCCCGCAGGGTATTACCTACATCGCCAGCCAGAACTACAACCTGTTGATCGACCAGCTTGCGGATATCGACCAAGTGCGGTTGCGCGTCAGCCTGTATCTCGATGGCTTGGAAAAAATCGGTCAACCGCGTGACGCAGCGCGTGTGGGCATTGCGCGGTCGGTCACCATCGTGCGCAATGAAGCCGAGCGCCAAAAAGCCATTGAACGGCGCAAAGACACTTTCAAACGCATCGGCGCCATTGCGTACCGTCCGCCGGGCTCCGTGCCCACCAGCCACGATGATCCTGATCTTGCCAATGACGATAGCGCGCTGCTCGGTACGCCGCAGGAAATCGTCGACCGTATCAATACGCTGGCTGAAGCGGGAGCGGGCTACTTGCTGCTGACCATGGCCTCGATTTCGCCGGAATCGGTGCAGCAATTTGCAGAAGAAATCATGCCACACGTGCCACAATCCGGCACTGCCGCAGCGGTGCCGAAACTCGCCGCGCACGCACACTGATCCTCCGATTGAATGGCCCCGGGAGACGCCCGCATGACGCCACCAACCGCAGCGCTAAAATCCAAGGCCTCGCACGCTACGGCCTCGAACAGCGATCCCAAAATGGCGCTGCGTTCAGCGCTGGGCCGCTTTGCCACCGGCGTTACCGTGATTGCTGCGCAAACGCCCGATCAACACGTGCATTGCATGACGGTGAATTCTTTTGCGTCGCTGTCGCTGGATCCGCCGCTGATTCTGTGGACGCTGCGTTCACGCTCGGCGCGCTACAACACGTTTTCAAAAACGCATGCGTTCTCGGTGAGCGTATTGGCGGAAACGCAAATGGATATCGCGCGCAAGCACGCCACGCCGCCCGCCGATGGTTTTGCCGAGCGTAATTGGAGCGCCTTTCTCGGCGACTGCCCGATTATTGAAGGCGCGTCGGCGCACTTTGTGTGCAAGGGGCATACCGAGGTACACAAGGGCGACCACGTTATCCTGATCGGCGAAGTCACGGATTACACTGAGTTCAATCGTCCGCCACTGGTGTTCATGGGCGGCAAGTACTATTCGGGATCCAGCCTGCAGCCGCTGTAATCGGTGTCGCCAAGCTTGGCTTCGCGCCGCTGGCGGACGTAGAATGCCGCAGCACTGCATTTCAGGCTTTCCACACGCTTCACCCGGCAGCCATTTCTGATTCATTTCTGATTCATTTCTGATTCATTTATTTCATCGACAAGGGGACTCTACATGGATTCGAACACCGGCATTCGCGACGGCTTTGCGCAAACCAAGGGCTACGGTCGCATACACTATCGTGAAATCGGCGGTGGCAACAATCGCCCGGCCTTGATACTGATGCACACCAATGGCGGCTCTGCCTATTCCTACGACACCCTGGCGCCGCTGCTGGCCAAACACTTTCGCGTAATTGCATGGGACATGCCGGGCCACGGCGATTCTGACCCGATCACGCGCCACCACAGCATCGAAGATTACGCCAAGGCGCTCGGCGCGCTGTTGACCACGCTCAAAATCAAAGCAGCGCACATCAGCGGCGCGTCCGTCGGCGGCAGCGTCACACTCGCCTTTGCCAGCCTGTTCCCAACGCGCACCTTGAGCGCAGTGCCGGTGGAAACCCCGTTTCGCAACTACGATGAATGGGGCGCAAACTGGGGTCACACCGAAGGCAACTTCGGCTTGCCGGTGCAAACCGCCGCGCAAATCAAAGAGCGTGTGGCCGTGGTAGACGCCGCACTCGAAAAGCGCTGGAACGTTGATCGCTGCAAGGCGGGCGCTTTTGCCATGGTGGACGTCATGTGGGGCATACGCCAGTTTGACGCTGTCGGCGCCGCGAAAAAAATCAAAAAGCCAATGATGATTGTGTACGGTAAGAAAGGCCCAACCATAGGCCTCAAAGAGCGGCTGACCGGCGCGGCCCCCAAAGCCAAACTCACCATCATGGAAAACTCCGGCCACTTCCCCATGCTGGATGAGCCGTCCGCATTCGCCGCCGTTTACATCAAATTCTGCGGTGGAAAATAACCATTTAAATTCAAATAGTTACGCAAAACAGCGCTGGCGATCCCAGCGCTGTTTTTTTGCCTGTGCCCGGCGCGATGGGTGTACTTCGCGACGCGATCAAACTCGCCGACGCCGTAAAGCGCGTGGGTGAAACACTGCAATCGCTATCCGGCGAACACCGCGAGCACCACCGCCGCATCACACGCCCCGAAGCGGAATGGGATCGCGCGCTACCCCACGACGAGATCGTCAGCCCCGCCGCAACGCCATAAACGCCTGCGGCTCCCATGTGCGCACCGCCAGCGTCAAACTCAGCGCATGCGTTTGTTCGAACGGCAACCATGCGTCGGCCGTGTGTTGATCCGCGTATTCCTGCGCCAGTTGCTCCAGCCGCGCGAGCAGCGCCACCCGCGCCGCCGCCGAGACGTGCACGTTCACCATCCGCAGGGTTTCGCCCGGCCCATTGAACGGGTGATGGAAATAATCTGCTGACTGCTGCTTGGTCCAGCGCATGATCGGGCCATCGGGAATCCATTGAAACGTGCGCGCCACCAATAGCCGGTAGCGGTTGTTGGGCTGCATTTCCAGAAAGCCGATTTTGTCGAGCCGCGCCAGTAGCGCCACGCACTGCGCCTTGGTGATGGTGTAGTTGTCGATGATCTGGTCAAAACGCCTATTGCCCATCGCGCACACCGCCACGATCAGCAGCTTGATGTCGTTGACGATTTCCTGCTCTTGCTTTTCCGTCAGGCGCGTGAGCAGGTTTTGATTGCGCGGCCCGCCGCGCGCGATATCAGCCAGCGCCACCTGCGCTACAGCGCACAGTTGCTCCAGCCGCGCGAGCGTGCAATCGCGCGCCGAGAAAATGCGCTTCACCGTCGCCTCTGAATACACTCTCACCATCACCGGACGCCGCCATGACCCGAGCAAAAAATGTCATCTTGAACGAGACCGCGCAAAACACCTTGCGCCGATGCGCCACTGCCGTTCTGCTGGTGCCATCAGCGCTGGTCGCCGCACTTGCCAAGTGCTGCGGCGTGGCCGCACTCACCACACTGATACTGACGCTGTGCGCGCTGAGCGTGACCCTGCCGCTGGCATGGGCGCTGCGTCTTGCTGCCAACGCCTTGCGCGCGAGCGCTACAGACGAGGCAAAAGAGCAAGCCTCGGGCGTGCGGCGCGTTGCAGCGCTGGAATGCCGGGGATAGCGGCGACACGTGATTGCAAAAAATAGGGCACGTCCGCCGCAGGATGACACGTGCGGTAAACTCGTCGGATACCTTGTCACTGGATATTCCAATGCGCGACTATTGGCTAAGCAAGCTGTTTTTCGATCTGCAAACCCCTGACACTGCCGCGGCTTATCGTGCCGACCGTGCCACGGTGCTGGCGCGGTATCCCTTGAAGCCGGATTGGCTCGCCGCTATCGCCGCAGACGATGTGGCCGCCATGGCACCACGGGTGAACGCGTATCTGCTGCGGTTTTATTTTTTGGTGGCCGGCATGCCGGAAGACGAATTTTTGCGGCGCATACGTGCCAGCGGCGGTAAGTCCCATGGCTGATCTCGTTGGCGTGTTCGCGGCCAGTCACGGGCCACTGATTGTGCGTGCGTGGGAGGCGTTACCCGCCGCGAGCCAAACAAAGCTCACCACCATGTTTACCGAGCTGGGCCGCCGCATCAGTGCCGCTCAGCCCGATGTGCTGATGGTGATTTCGCCCGATCACTGGGTGAATTTCTTTCTCGATAACCTGCCGTCGTTTTGTATCGGCGTGGGTGAAACGCACGACGGCCCGCCGGAGCCGTGGCTGGCCGGCTATCCGCACAAGCACATGCGAGGGTATGCGCCGCTGGCGCAGCATCTGTTGGAGCGCGCTTTTGATGACGGCTTTGAGCCGTCGGTATCGTACAAACTTAAGCTCGATCACGGCTTTTGCATTCCGTTGTGGAAAGCCCATCTTGATCCGCTGCCGGCGATTGTGCCGGTGATTATCAACACAGTGGAACCGCCGTTCCCGACGCCCGCGCGCTGCCTTGGTTTTGGCCGCAGCCTTGCGAACGCGGTCAAAAGTTTTCCTGGCACATTGCGCGTGGCGCTTCTGGCCACGGGCGGGCTCAGCCATTCCATCGGCGAAGCCACCATGGGGGCCATTGACGAAGCGTTTGATCGCGAATGCCTGCAACATTTGGCGACCGATGACCACGACGCGCTGTTGAAATTTCTCGCTCAGCGTTTAGTTGCAGCGGGTAATGGGGCTGCGGAAATGCGTAACTGGCTGGCGGCCCACGGTGCAGCGCATGCCGCCGGTGCGCGCCAACTCGATGTGATTCATTACAGCGCAATGCCGGAAATTTATGTGGGCTGCGGCGCGGTAGCTTGGGTTAAATAAACCCCATAAAACACAATAAAATCAATTAGTTACAGACCCCCTCCACATCAGCCCGGCTGCTTTGACCCCGTAACGGTCGCATCAGCCTGAGTGATGGACGCCGTATCGTGCGCAACCGCAGGTGGGTGCGCAACCGCTGATGTCGCGCGCCGTGCCGCAAACCATTTTTGCGCGTCCTCCAAATAAAGATAAATCACCGGCGTGATGTAGAGCGTCAGCAGTTGCGACAGCAATAGCCCACCCACTACCGCCAGCCCGAGCGGTCGCCGCGCTTCCGCACCTGCACCCCAACCCAATGCGATGGGCAGCGTGCCCATCAGCGCCGCCATGGTGGTCATCATGATCGGACGAAAACGCACGAGGCAGGCTTCATACATCGCTTCGTACGGCGTTTTGTCGCCGGCCCGCTGCGCATCGATAGCGAAGTCGATCATCATGATGGCGTTTTTCTTCACAATGCCCACCAGCATGATGATGCCGACGTAGGCATACATATTGAGCGGCATGCCGAACAGCATCAGCGTGGCGAGCGCACCCATGCCCGCCGTGGGCAGGCCCGACAAAATGGTAATCGGGTGAATGTAGCTCTCATACAAAATGCCCAGCACCAGATAAATCACAAAGATCGCCATAATCAGCAACATGCCCATGCCCGCCAGCGAGCTTTGGAACACCTGCGCCGCGCCCTGATAGCTGCTGATGAGCGTCGAGGGCGCTTTTAAATCCAGCAGCGCAGCGTTAACTTGCTCAATGGCGTCGCCCAGCGCGATGCCCGGCGCAAGGTTGAACGAAATCGTCACTGCGGGCAATTGCCCCAGATGGCTGATGCTGAGCGGCCCCAGATTGCGCGTGAGTTTGGCGACCGAATTCAGCGGCACCAACGTGCCGTTGTTCGCGCGCACGTAAATCATCGATAGCGCAGACGGATCATTCTGGAAATTGGGATCGAGCTCGAGGATGACCCAGTATTGATTGCTCGACGTGTAGATGGTCGACACCTGCCGCTGGCCGAAGGCGTTGTAGAGCGTGTTTTCAATTTGCTGCGCGGTCACGCCGAGCGCAGAGGCCTTGTTGCGGTCGATATCCACCGTCACTTGCGGATTGGCAATGGCCAAATCACTGGTGACATCCTGAAAGCCCGGTAGTTTGGACAGCTTCTCCTGCACCACCGGTATCCACTGGAACAGCTCTTCGGTATCGGCGTCCTGAAACGTCACCTGATATTGCGTTTTGGTGAGATTGCCACCGATGCGAATCGTAGGAATGTTCTGCAAAAACACTTTCAGACCGGGAATGGCCGCCAGCTTGGGCCGCAATCGCTGAATGATTTCATCGGGCGTGCCGCGCTCGTCGCGTGGCTTTAACACCACAAACATGCGGCCCAAATTCAGCGACGACACCGTCGGGCCGCCGCCGCCGATGAACGACATCACCGACTCCACCGCCGGGTCTTCTTTCACGATGGCGGCAGCCTGCTGCTGCAACCGGGACATCGCCTGAAAAGAAATATCCTGTGCCGCCTCGGTGAACGCAAACAATTGCCCGGAATCCTCACTCGGCAAAAAATCCTTGGGCATTTTCTGGAACATCCAGCCGGTGACGCCGAAGATCACCAAAAATAAAATCAGCGTAATGCGGCTATGGCGCAGCACAAAGCGCAGCGTCACCGCGTAAAGATTTTTCCAGCCTTCAAATAGGCGTTCCAGCGCGTTATAGAGCCAGCCGTGCTTCATCTGGTGCTGCGGCTTGAGCCAGCGCGCGCACAGCATGGGTGTCAACGTCAGCGACACAAAGCCCGACACCAACACCGCTGCCATAATGGTGATGGCAAATTCATTCAGCAGCCGCCCGAGAATGCCACTCATGAACAGCACCGGAATAAACACCGCCGCCAGCGACAGCGTCATCGACAAAATGGTGAAGGCGATTTCCCGCGAGCCTTCCAGCGTAGCCTGCATCGCGCTTTTGCCCATTTCCATATGACGCGAGATGTTTTCCAGCATCACAATCGCGTCGTCCACCACAAAGCCCACGCACAAGGTCAGCGCCATCAGTGACAGATTGTTCAGGCTGAAACCAAACAAATACATAATCGCAAAGGTACCGATGATCGACATCGGCAGCGCCAAACTCGGAATCAGCGTGGCCGAAAAGTTGCGTAAAAACAGAAAGATCACCATCACCACCAGCGCCAGCGCCAGCAGCAGACTGAAGCGCACTTCTTCCACCGATTCGCGGATCGAAATCGAGCGGTCATACAGCACATTGATATTCACCGCCGGCGGAATTTGCTCGCGAAAGGTCGGCAGCAGTTTCTTCACCGCATCTACCACCTCAATCGTATTGGTGCCCGGCTGACGTTGAATGGCCAGCACAATGCCGCGCTTGCCGTTGTGCCACGCGGCGACTTTGTCGGTTTGCACGCTGTCGATCACCTTGCCGATTTCGCCCAAGCGCACCGGCGAGCCGTTACGATAGGTGACAATCAGCGAACGGTAACCGCTCGCACTATTGAGTTGCCCGCTCGCCTGCAACGTGTAGGCGCGATGCTCGCCGTGCAAAATGCCGGTGGGCAAATTGGCATTGTGCTGGTCGATGGATTGCTGCACCTCGTCCAGACCGATGCCACGGGCGGCCAGCGCGCGTGGATCAAGCTGCACGTGTACCGCGTATTTTTGGGTGCCGAACACCTGCACCTGCGCCACGCCGGTGATGGTCGAAATGCGTTGTGCCATCAGGGTTTGCGCGTATTCGTCCACCGTCCACATCGGCAGCGTGTCAGAGGTCAACGCCAGATAAAAAATCGCCGCGTCAGCCGGATTGACTTTGCGAAACGACGGCGGCGTAGTCATGGTGGGCGGCAACTGGCGTATGGCGCGTGAAATCGCCGATTGCACATCTTGCGCGGCGGCGTCGATGTTGCGATCGAGCGAGAACTGCAACGTGATTTGCGTCGCCCCCAATGAACTGGTCGAGTTCATGGTGTCGATGCCCGCGATCAGCGCGAATTCTTTTTCTAGCGGCAAAGCCACCGCCGAAGCCATGGTCTCGGGGCTCGCACCTGGCAACGTGCCGGTCACTTGAATCGTGGGGAAATCCACGTTCGGCAACGCCGCCACCGGCAGCAGGCGATAGGCAAGGATGCCGAAGGTGAGTATGCCGATCATCAGCAGGCCGGTCATGACCGGGCGTTTGATGAAGAGTTCTGACAGGTTCATGGCGATATCTAGGCGGCAGGGCCAGCAAAGTAAGCAAAGTAAGTACAGCAGCACGCAGGTTGACGAACAATGATGCTATCACGCGCTGTCGCACGCATTGAAACAGCGGTCCTACTCCAGCTTCAAATTCAACGCGCGCACGAGTTTGCCCCAGCGCTGCATTTCGGCTTCAATCATGCGGCCAAATTCCTCAGGCGTACTGAGCACGACATCCACGCCGACGTTTTTCATGGCCTCAGCCATCTCCGGCGTACGCAGGGCTTTGTGCGCCTCGGCGTTCAACAAATCAATCACCGCTCGCGGCGTGCGCGCGGGTGCGAGCATGCCTAGCATCGCATCAGCGCTGTAACCCGGCAAACCCGACTCGGCAATCGTCGGCACGCCCGGCGCGGCGGCCGAGCGCTTGGTGCCTGCCACACCCAACGCACGCAAGCGCCCGCTCAAGATGTGCGGCTTCACCGTCAGTGCGTTGCCGAACACCAGCGCCACCTGCCCGCCCAGCACTGCGGCCAGCGCGGGGCCTGCGCCGCGATAGGGAATCTCGCGCATGCGAATGCCCGCCATCTGGTTAAACAACTCGGTCGCCAAGTGTCCTGAGCTGCCGCTGCCGCCGGACCCATAATCAATTTGTCCGGGGCGCGCCTTGGCCAGCGCTATGAGTTCCTGCACATTGCGCACCGGTAGCGACGCGTGGGCCACCAGCACATAGGGTGACGTAGCCGCCATCGATACCGGCGCGAAATCCCGCACGGTGTCATACGGCAGCTTCGCATACAAACTGGGGTTAACCGTATGCGGGCTCGACACAAACAACAACGTATAGCCGTCGGCAGGCGCATTCGCGACGATTTCGCTGCCGACGATGCCGTTGGCGCCCGCGCGGTTATCCACCACGATTTGCCGTTTGAGCGATTCGCTCATACGCGCCGCCAGGTGCCGCGCGATCACATCGGTGCCACCGCCGGGCGCAAATGGCACCACCATACGCACGGGTTTGACAGGGTATTGTGCCGCCGCAACGCCTGCACCCAGCAAACTGGCGGCCCACACCCACGCGAGCGCGATCTTCACGGCTGTTTCGCGTCGGCTTTGATCGCCACCTTCATACCCGGCACCAAGCGCGATTGGCCGTTGGTCACTACTTGCTCGCCGCCGGCAAGGCCCTTGGCAACAATGGTTTGTGCGCCCTCGACGCGCTCAATGGTGATCTCGCGCATGTGCGCGACGCCGCCTTTAACCACATACACAAACTGCCCCTTCGGCCCCGTTTGCACGGCCTGCGACGGCGCCACAATCGCGTTTTGCTGCTCACTCAACGTGACCGAGGCTGTGACAAACTGGCCCGGCCATAAGCTCTTGTTTTTGTTGGGAAAAGCGGCACGCAGCCGCACCGTTCCGGTGGTCGTATCCACGGTGTTATCGACGAACGCCAGTGCGCCCGTGGCAAGGCCTTCGGGTGCCCCGGTCGCCCCTTGCGGCAAGGCCTCCACCGCCAGTTTGCCCAATGCCATATATTTCTGGATCAGCGGCAGATATTGCTCAGGCACCGCAAAGCTCACGTAGATGGGCGAAATCTGGTTAATCACTACCAGCGCGGGCGTATCGTTGGCTTTGACGATGTTGCCCTGCTGAATCAAAATTTTGCCCGCCTGCCCATCAATAGGCGAACGGATCTGCGCGTATTCGGTTTGCAGGCGCGCGTTTTCGACGGCAGCTTCACTGGCCCGCACGGTGGCCGCAGCGGTATCGACATTGGTGCGGAACTGCGCGTACGCATCCTGCGATACAAAACCCTTTTGCAGCAAATCTTTGTAGCGCACTTCTTGCTGCGTGGCCCGTTCGTGCTGCGCCTTGTCGCGCGCGAGCGCTGCTTGCGCCTGCGCCAGTTGCGCCTGCAACGGGCGCGCGTCGATCTCGAACAGCGGCTGGCCCTTGGCCACACTTTGCCCGTCTTTGAAAGACACCGCGACGATTTGCCCGTCCAAGCGCGACTTGATCGCCACGGTGTTTTGCACTTCCACGTTGCCGATGGCCTGAATTTTCAGCGGCATGGATTGCTCGACAATCAGCGCCACGTTCACCGGTATGGCGGGCGCTTCCTTGCCTTTTTTGTCGGCCGTAGCGGCTTTTTTACCGTCTTTGGCAGGTTCGCCCTTGCCCGCACCCTCAGGCTTGTCGCCACAGCCAGCTAGTGCAGCGGCAGCCAGCAGGGCAACCATCAGAGCAACCAGCGGTCGGTTGAATTTGACGCTCATCAATACTCCAAAAATAGCCGCTCGCGCGGCCCGGCACCCCGTCAACAATACTATGCGCGAACCAGCTTGTCCTCAAACCAATCCCACATCGTCGCCACGCCCAAGGTGAGGTAATCGCGCTGGCAGTGCTGCGAGCCGCCTTCTTCAGCGGTGAACACACGCAACGTTTTGTCGGTGGAGCCCGAGGCGTTATATAGCGCCTGCGCATCAGCCAACGAAATCTGCTCGTCTTCAGCGCCATGCACAATCAGGAACGGACAGCGCATTTTCTGCACCACGCCATCGAGTTGATAGGGCTCCAGTTTTTTCAGCGCTTCGTCCAGCGAATTCACGCCCAATATCCACATGATATGGTGGCCGGGCACGGAGAGCGAGGTTTTAAACTTGGAATCAATGCGCTTTTTCCACGTGCCGTAGTAATCCCATATCGCGCCCCACGCAATGCAAGCGGCGAAGCGCGGCTCCATCGAGGCGATGCGCGGCGCGTAATAGCCGCCGAGACTGATAGCGACCACGCCGACTTTTTTGGCATCCACGTCGTCGCGTTTTTCCAGCCAATCCATGCAGGCACTGCCAGCGACCTCATAGTCGTGGCGCAGCACGTTGTTGCGAAAACGTATCGCCTCGCCGGTGCCGGGGCCGTCCATCACCAGACACGAAATGCCGCGTTTAATGAGATCGGTGACGCCGCGCACGAATTGAATTTCCTTGGTGACATCCAGCCCGTCGAAAAACACCACGCACGGCGCGCGCTTGCCCTTGGGGTTGTGGGCATGGACAAAATAGCCGGGCAGACTCTCCTTGCCCATCGGTACTTCGACCACCTCAATTTTCACATCGGTGAGCTTGGCGTGCTTTTGAAAACAATCCACACCCGTTTTAAACGCCGCCAGCGCCTTGGCATCTTTGGGTGTGCGAAAGCGTTCGGCCATCTGGTAGTAATTGCACGCGCGTAAGTATGCGGCGGCGGCGGACACACGGTGCCCCGTGGATTCAAACTTCTCTGCATGTGCCTTAACCCCATCGGCGACTTTAAGGCAGGCATCGAACCACGCATCGTCGTCGTCTGGTGCTGCGCCTTTCAACAGCGTACCGATTTTGTGCAGCTCGCCGATGTCGGAGCCGCCGTACGCCGCCGAGCCCATCATGTTGATAAATGCCGCAGACCAGCGGTAGTTACCCGGAAAATACATGAAATACGGCGGTTCTTTGGTCGTCATGGCTCCCTCTGCTTTTAATTTAAAAGTTGTTTAAAATCAATTAGTTATAGAGTATTACGCATCACTGTTTTTGTATTCCCGCCGCTTTCGCCACTCGCGCCCACTTGTCGATTTCCGCGCGGATGAAATTCGTGAACTCGTCCGGGCCGTAGCCCGCCACTTCGTGCCCTTGGCTGACGAAGGTGTCGCGATGTTCCGGCAACGCCAGTTGTTTGGCCAACACATCGTGCAAGCGCATGATGACCTCGCGCGGCACTTTCGCCGGCGCAAGCATGCCATTCCAGTTGTAACTCACGAATCCGGTGAGGCCCTGCTCGGTGACGGTCGGTAAATTCGGCAACAGCGGCGAACGCTTTTCCGACGTAGCGCCAATCGCGCGCAAACGCCCGGATTGCAACAGCGGCGCGCAGCCTGCGAACTGAATAATGGCGATTTCAATATGCCCGGCCAGCAAATCCACCGTGTACTGCGCCGCACCCTTGTACGGCACGTGGTTGATTTTGATGCCGGCCTGCGTGGCGAAAAGCTCTGTGGCGAAGTGGCCGACCGTGCCTACGCCGGGTGATCCGTAGTTGATCTTGCTGGGCTGCGCTTTAGCCAACGCGACAAAATCTTTCACGCCTTTCGCCGGCACGCTGGGGTGTATGCACAGGCAACTCGCGGTGCGTGCAATCAAAAATACCGGCGCTAGATCACGCAGCGTGTCGTACGGCACTTTGGCATTGGCGCTGGGCGATACCGTGAGTGGGCCAGGGTTGCCCGCCAGCAACGTATAACCGTCGGGCGCGGCTCGCACCACCGCCTCGGTGCCCGGCATGCCGCCGCCGCCGCCGCGATTGTCAACGATGAAATTTTGCCCCAGCGCTGCGCTTAACTGCTGCGCGGCCCAGCGGCCCTGCACATCGGTGGGGCCGCCCGGCACGAACGGCACGATCACCCGCACCACGCGGTTCGGATAACTCTGCGCCGCCCCTGATGCGGCAGTCTGTGCGTGCGCAGCGCTGATCCCCCCGAACGAGAGCCAGCAGAATGCCGCAACGACATAGTTAAAGGCAACGACATAGTTAAAGTTAAGACGAGCGATCATGGGCAGCGATCATGGGCAACAATCAAGGGCAACGACAGTGCATCAATGGAAGACAACACACGATAGTTAGCGCACGCCGCCTTGTCAATCGCCGCATCGCGTTCTGGTAAAATTCGCAGCGCACGTTTTCAACTACATCCGAGGGAGTGGTAGCCATGGCCGTCAGCAAAAAGAAATCCGCAAAAAAACAAACCTATACCGACATTCTGTATGAAGTCAAAGACCAGGTAGCCTGGGTCACCATCAATCGCCCGCGCGTGCTGAACTGCTTTCGCGAGCAAACCCTCGACGAAATGATTCACGCACTGAAATCCACCCGCGAAGACCCGTCGATCGTGTGCGCCGTAGTCACCGGCACCGGTGACAAATCGTTCTCGGCAGGTGGCGATTTCTACGCCATGAAGCGCCTCAATTTCAACAATGCCTACATGTGGAACGACCGCATGCTCGGCCTCGCGATGACCATCCGCGGCCTGCCGATCCCTGTGATTGCCATGGTCAACGGCTGGTGCATGGGCGGCGGGCATGAGCTGGCGCTGTGGTGTGACTTGGTGATCGCCTCGGAAAACGCCGTGCTCGGCCAAACCGGTGCCAAAGTGGGTGCGTGCCCGACGGTGGGTGCCACGCAATACCTTCCGCGCATCATCGGCGAGCGTCTCGCGCGCGAAATGATTTTCTGTGCACGCCGCTTCGGTGCCAAAGAAGCGGTGGAAGTCGGCCTGATTAACAAGTGCGTACCGCTGAAAGACCTGCGCGCCGAGACGTTGAAGTGGTGCGAAACCATGAAGGGCCACAGCGCGCTCACCATCCGCATGACCAAAAAATCGCTCAACTCCGAATCCGACATGCTCTACGCTTCGTGGCAGCAGGGGATGGAATTGCTCGCGCACGTGTGGGGTTCCGAAGAAGCGAACGAAGGCATGAACGCCTTTCTCGCTGGCCGCAAGCCCGACTTCCAGAAATTCCGCATGCGCGACAAGAAAGCGCTGGCGCAATACCTCGACGGCTGCGAGAACGATTTGAATTCGCCGCCGAGCATGCGCGCAAAAAAACGTAAATAAGCCATGGCCGCTGAAGCGACAGGCACCCAAGGTGCGCTATCCGGCGTCCGTGTCCTCGACCTCACCCGCATCCTTGCCGGCCCACTGTGCGCGCAAACGCTGGGTGACATGGGTGCGGAAGTCATCAAGGTTGAACCACCGGGCGCAGGGGACGACACGCGCTCGTGGGGGCCGCCGTTTGCCGGCACGGAGTCCGCTTACTTTCTGGGCATCAACCGCAACAAGCGTTCGATCACGCTCAATATGGCGGCAAAAGCCGGACAGGAAATCCTCGCCAAACTGATCAAGCAATGCGATGTGCTGGTAGAAAACTTCAAAGCTGGCACGCTGGAAAAATGGGGCTTCACCAACGCTTGGCTGACGGAAAACGCCCCGCGCGTGATTCGCTGTTCCATCACGGGCTACGGCACCAGCGGCCCCAAAGGCGGTTTGCCCGGTTACGATTTTATTTTGCAGGCCGAATCGGGCTTGATGAGTATTTGCGGCGAGACCGATGGCGACCCCATGAAATATGGCGTCGCTATCGTTGATATCACCACAGGCCTGCTGGCGTGCAATGCAATCTTGGCGGCGATGAATGCTCGCCACCGCACGGGGCGCGGGCAACACGTCGAAGTGTCGCTGTATGAATCGGGCCTCTTCATGTTGGCGAACGTGGCGTCGAATCACTTGGTGTCCGGCAAGGACGCACGACGCTTCGGCAACGGCCATCCAAACATCGTGCCGTACACGGCGTATCCGGTGCAAGACGGCATGATCGCCGTGGCTGTCGGCAACGACGGCCAGTTTGTCAAATTCGCCGGCGTGCTCGGCCACGCCGAATGGGCTACCGACCCGCGCTTTGTGCGCAATCAGGATCGCGTGGTCAATCGTGAAGCCATCGACGCACTGATTATCGAAGCGCTCAAACCCGAAGACGCCGAATCGCTGATCGCCAAATTAACCGAAGTGGGCGTGCCCTGCGGACGCATCAACAGCGTAGCGCAAGCGCTTGCCGCGCCGCACACTGCCGCCTGCGAGATGGTGCGCACCGTCAAGCATCCGGTCGCGGGTGACGTGAAATTGCTGGGCATGCCGTTTCGCTTTAGCGACACGCCACCGTCGATCCGCCGTGCGCCGCCTACGTTGGGGCAACATACCGAGCAGGTGTTGTGTGATGAACTGGGCTTGTCAGCAGCGCGGGTGGTTGAGTTGCGGGCGCAGAAAATTATTTGATTGCCAGCGCCAGCGGCAGTGAAATTGAAATCGGAGCAAGCCATGATTACCGGACTCAGCCACATATCCATCGTCGTCCCCAGCCTCGAAGCGGCCGCAAAAAAGCTGGCGGACATCTACGGTCTGCAAATCGGTGAAATCAACGTCAACGAACAGCAGGGCGTGCGCATGGCGTACGTTGATCTGGGCAATGCGAAGATCGAACTGATGGAGCCGTCGCGCCCCGATTCGCCGGTGGCGAAATTTCTGGAGCGCAATCCGAAAGGCGGCATGCACCACTTTTGCGTTGGCGTTGACAGCGTAGCCGCCACGCGCGCCGAGGTATCGGCCCATGGGGCGCAGGTGCTGGGCGACGGCACGCCGCAGTTCAATGTGCACGGTGAACGCATCGCCTTTGTGCACCCGAAAGATTTTTTGGGCGCGCTGGTGGAGCTGGAAGAACATTCGTAGCGCAGCGCGAACATTCAATAGATAAATGCTTGCTTGAAGGGCGTGGGCGGGTGAGTATTACACGGGCGCGGGCGCGGGCGTCGTGACGACCCGCCCCTACGCATGCCAAGCAACAGACCGATGTTTCACTCCACTGAAAGGATGTCCCATGATTTTCAAAAACCAGCATTTTTTTGTGGTTGCGGCGTTGTTGACTGCACCCCTGACCGCTAATGCAGCAGCGCCCGCGCGCCCCGTGATCTCTGACGCCGGCAAGACGGCCATTTCACAGGTGACCGACGGTGCCACTCAACGCGGCGACGTGCCCGGCGTGGTCACGCTAATCGTCAACCGCGACGGCACCTTGTACGAAGGTGCCTCGGGCAAGCAGGATGTCGCGCGCAATATCGCCATGCCGCAGGACGCGATTTTTCGCATCGCCTCGATGACCAAGCCGGTGACTTCGGTGGGCGTGATGATGTTGGTCGAGGCCGGCAAGGTAAAGCTGGATGATCCGGTCGAAAAATATCTGCCGGAATTCGCCCAGCGCCCAGTGATCAGCAAATTCAACGCAGTCGATGCGAGCTACACCACGCGGCCCGCGAAACGGCCCATCACCATTCGCCATTTGCTCGCGCAGACCTCGGGACTCGGCTACGCGTTCAGCGATCCGACGGTAGCGAAAATCATTGAGGTCAGCAAGCAGACCGAGCCGGAACTGCCGCTGCTGCACGACCCCGGTGCAAAATGGACTTACAGTGCGGCAACCCGTGTAGCCGGCATGGTGATTGAAAAAGTGTCAGGCGAAACGCTGGACGTGTATCTACGCACCAAAATCTTTGAACCGTTGAAAATGCTCGACACCGCGCACGTGGTGCCCGCCGGCAAAGTGTCGCGCGTGGTCACGGTACACAAGCGGGCCGGTGGCAAACTCACCGAAGACGCCAACACGCCCGAGCAAGCTTCGCCGGTACGCGGCGACGGCGGGTTGTATTCCACCGCACAAGACTACGGCCAGTTCGTGCGCATGCTGCTCAACGGCGGCTCGTTGAATGGCGCGAAAATACTCACACCGCAGACCGTGCGCTTAATGGGGCAAAATCACATCGGCACCATTTTTATGCAGACGCAGCCGGACGCGAACCCTGCGCGCACACGGCCGTTTCCCATCGGTGCCGGACGCGACAAATTCGGTCTGGGCTTTCAGATTACCGCAGCCGATCCGAAATACGCCAAATACCGCAGCCCTGGCAGCCTGAGCTGGGGCGGTATTAACAACACGCATTTCTGGATCGACCCACAGCGCCAGATCGCCGGCATCGTGATGATGCAGGTGCTGCCGTTTTACGACGAGGCCAGCATGGCGGTGCTGCGGGATATCGAAGCGGCTGTCTACCGGCATCTCAAATAACGGCGCGCGCCATGCCGCGATAGAGTAAAATACTTATTAAAATCAATTAGTTACATACCATGACCGTCTCCACCACCGTCCCCACCACCGCCTCACTACGCCTCACCCCATCCCAACTCGAATCCTTCATCACCTGCGCCTTCGAAACTGTAGGCATCTCCAAGCCGGAAGCGCTATCCGTCGCGCAACTCATGGCGCGTGCGGACGTCAACGGCTCGGAAGGCCACGGTATTTTTCGCTTGCCGCAGTACATCCGCCGCATTAAGGGCGGGGCGGTGAACGTGAAGCCCAATATTCACATTGAGCGCGAAGCCGCGTCGATGGCGCTGGTGAACGGCGACAACGGCATGGGGCATCTGGTCATGAAGTTCGCTGCCGAAAAAGCGATTGAGAAAGCCAAAAGCACCGGTGTGGCGTGGGTGGGCGCGAAGTGGAGCAATCACGCAGGGCCAGCGTCGCTGTATGCCAGCATGCCCGTGGCGCACAACATGATCGGGCTGTATTTGGCGGTGGGCAACGCCAATCACCTGCCGGCATGGGGCGGGCTCGATATGCTGCTCTCGACCAACCCGATTGCGATTGCACTGCCGGGCGAGAATGAAGCGCCAGTCGTGCTCGACATGGCGACCACGGTGGCGGCCTACGGCAAAGTCAAAACCAAGGCACAGCGCGGCGAGATGATGCCCGAAGGCTGGATGATGGATCGGCAAGGCAATCCGCTCACCGACCCCAAGCGTTCGAACGATGGTTTTCTGCTGCCTATCGGCGGCTACAAGGGCTACGGCTTGGCGCTGATGTTTGGCCTGCTCGCCGGCACGCTGAATGGCGCCGCGATGGGCCGCGATGTCGTCGATTTCAACGCCGACGACGTGACGCCCACCAACACCGGCCACTGTATCGTCGCCATCAACATTGAGTCGTTTCAGCCGGTGGCCGAATTCAAAAAGCGTGTCGATGCGCTGGTACGCGATCTGCGCAACTCGGAACGTCTGCCCGGCGTGGACAAAATCCACATCCCCGGTGAAGGCTCGCACGCAGCGCGCGCGGATCGCTTGAAGAACGGTGTGCCGATGCCGCCGTCGCTGATGACGGCGCTAAATGCGCTGGCGGTGGAATTGGGCATCGCGCCGCTTGGAAAGTCACTTGGAAAGTCACTTGGATAGCGCATTTAATCGCCGCGCCGCAGGGCTGGTGGCGATTGTGGCTGCGCCGCTCATCTTCATCTATCTGTTGTGGCTGCATGGGCCGATTCCGCAGGACAAGGGCTATCACGTGTTTGCCGACATACGCACGTGCCTGGGTATTGCAAACTTTGGCAACGTCGCGTCGAATTTGGCTTTTCTTGCGGTGGGTGTGATCGGTTGGGCTTGGTGCCGTCGCCGTCTCGCCACGGGCGCGCGGTTGTCGTGGATGGTATTTTTTGCGGGTGTGGCACTGGTATTTTTCGGCTCTGGCTATTACCACTATCAGCCGAGCGACGACGCGCTGGTGTGGGACAGGCTACCGATGACGCTGGCCTTCATGGGCCTGTTCGCCGCGCTGATGACCGAGCATTTGGGTGCGCAGTTTGAGCGGCCGGTGTTACTGCCCGCGCTGGCGCTGGGCATCGCCAGCGTGTTGTGGTGGCGCTATAGCGATGATCTGCGCGTGTATATCTGGGTGCAGCTTGCGCCACTGCTGGCGATACCGTTTGTGGTGGCGCTGTTCCCGGCGCGCTACACGCATCGCAACTATCTGATTTACGGGCTGATTTTTTACGCCCTCGCCAAGGTGGCCGAATACGTGGACCACGGTGCCTACGCCTTCACCGCGCAATGGCTAAGCGGGCACACGCTAAAACATTTGATCGCGGCGCTGGCACCGTTGATGCTGTTGCTGATGTTGCAGCGGCGAACCGCTATGACGCCGACTCAAGCGCGCTCGAACCCATAAGCATCCAGCGCAATCGCGCGTGATACGCTAATTACACTTAGCAAGTCGCAAAGTAATCATAACTACTTGTTTTTAAATAACTTTTTAAAACACAATGAAACTATACGCCTCACACAATTCAGGCAATTCGTGGAAAATCCGCATCCTGCTGTCGCTGCTCGACGTGCCGTGTGAACGCATGGATCTGGATTTTTTTGGTCAGCGCGAGCATAAAGCGCCGTGGTTCATGAAAATCAATCCGCGCGGGCAAGTGCCTGCCATGGAAATTGAAGGACAGCATTTTTGGGATTCCACCGCGCATCTGGTTTATATCCGATGCATTGACTGGATGAACGCTTCACCCCATCAACTGAACTACAGGATCACATGGGCGTTTTGACGCTTGATTGATCGTGGCCGACCATAACAACACTAGCGCAGTGTAAATTATCTGTAAAATCCAAAAGAATTGTGACTTTTCGCGCAACGGCTTTTCAATATTTGGGCTATCGTACGCATTCGCTGTTCGTGGCGCTGGCTGAGTTTGGCTGGGGCCGCGAAGAATACATAAATTGACAACTTTGAGGACTAACACATGTGTGGTTTCGGTAAACGTATGTATCAGGTGATGGGTGCGATGCTGCTCTCCGCAGTCGCCCTGCTGGCCCAGGCACAAGAAACACCCACGACCTTGGACGGCGTAAAAGTGGTAGACGCGGCGCGTGTGCGGCAGATGATGGGGTCGGGCGTTGCGGTATACGATGTGCGTGTCGCTGCCGAGTATGCCGAGGCGCATATCAAGGGTGCCAAGAGCCTGCCCTACCGCGAGAAGAGCGCCAAGAGCGTCACTTTTGACCACACTCAAGATTCGTTTGATCTATCCAAGTTGCCGTCTGACAAGAACACATCGCTCGTGTTCTACTGTAATGCGGGCGATTGCTGGAAGAGCTACAAGGCGTCAAAGCTCGCCGCAGACGGCGGCTTCAAAAACGTACACTGGTTTCGAGGTGGAACACCGGAATGGCGTGTTAAAAAGTTGCCCATCGAGTAGACGGTCACGCGCAAACGCCGCCCCCATGTTCAGCCCCACGCCAATGAACCAGCCACAATGAGACCCCTATCGATTCGAGCACAATTGCTGGTATTGGCTGCAATCTGCGCCGTACTCGTCGGTGGATTGAGTGCATTGGTCGTCTCCGGCTCACGCAGCGACGCTAGTGCGCTGCGTGATCTCTATGAACGCGGGTTCCAGCCCATGCTTGCCTTGCAGGACGTAGACCGGCAGCTCAAGGAAGTCCGGTTCCGGCTGGCCGGCGTGCTTTTGGAGCAGATTCCCGTCACGGGCAGCCGCAATCATTTGAAGGAAGTCCGTGAAAGCGCGCCTGCCGCATGGCAGCGCTATGCAGCGGCATCGCAGACACCCCAAGACGCACGCCTAGGGATGGTAGGGCAGATAAACAACGGTTGGACCAAATTCGATGCATTCGCGGCAGACCTTGAGTCGGCCTATGCCCAGAATGACCGCAAGAAACTCGCCACGTTGCTCGAAGACGAATGGCCGCCCGTGCATATCGCGTTGGTTAAGCCGCTGGAGGCCCTGTTGCCGCAGGCGATCAGCGACGCGGAGGCGGTCTACAAAGAGCGCTCTACCGCGGCTTCGCGCAGGCAAGTGATTGCAATTGCCGGGCTTTTGGTGGGGGGACTATTGCTGACGGTGTGTCTGGTCTGGTTTTATCGCCGCCTGAATGGCGCGTTTAGCGCGATGGCAGGAGCGATGCGCAAGCTTGCCAGCGGTGACCTCGGTGCCCGCCTTGTGAGCCGCGCCAGTGCCGAGACTGTCGTGATCGGCAAGGAATTTGACTCGGCGCTTGACCAATTGAATGCGCTGGTTGCGCGCATTCACGGCGTCGCGAGCCAGATGCAGATCGCTGCCAAAGAGGTAGCGCGGGGACACGCACACCTGTCCATGCGCACCGAGCAGCAGGCGGCCTCGCTTGAAGAGACAGCAGCTTCCATGGAAGAGATGACCGCAACCGTTTCGCAGACCGCCGACAATGCGCGCAAGGCAACCGTCCTTGCCGAAGGCGCAGCCACTGTCGCAGTACAGGGCGGACAGGCCGTAGGGGCAGTGGTCAGCACCATGAATGGGATATCAGAGTCATCGACAAAAATAGGTGACATCATCGGCGTGATCGACAGCATCGCGTTTCAGACCAACATTTTGGCACTCAACGCGGCCGTAGAAGCAGCGCGCGCCGGCGAGCAGGGGCGCGGGTTTGCGGTGGTGGCGGCAGAAGTACGCCACCTTGCGCAGCGTTCGGCAGGGGCTTCCAAGGAAATTCGCCAACTGATCACGGAATCTGTAGCGCGCATAGCCACCGGCTCACAACAGGTGACGACCGCCGGAAATACCATGGCTGACATCGTGGAGTCCGCACAGCGCGTGAACAAATTGGTGGCTCAGATTTCAACAGCCTCGGTGGAGCAAGCACAAAGCCTCGCGCAAGTGAGTTCGACCGTGCAGCAACTCGAAACGGTGACGCAGCAAAATGCCGCCATGGTTGGCGAAGGCTCGGCGGTGTCGATGGAGGCGCAGGCTACGGCGCTAATGCAGGCCGTAGGCGGTTTCAGGCTGGCCGGTGACGCAACAGTGCCCGTGGACGCGCTGGCTGCACGTCCACGGGCAGTCACGCTGCGGCCTGCACCGGTAGCGCCTCGGCGTGGACCACCGGTGCTGCGCAAGCCGGTGGCATCGACAGATTGGAAGGCATTTTAGTCAGACCGAAGCCCGTCCCCGGTTGGGGTTAGTCGGGTGTGCGCCAACGGGTACCCGCAAGGTGTGTACCCCCGCCTCGCGCATCGACTGCCGGGGCCTTACAACCGCGAGCGGAATCACGTCATCCAGCGAGGCATGGAAAATTGAATTTAGGCATCAAGGGTAAACAGGCCATAGTCTGCGCAGCCAGCAAAGGGCTGGGTAAAGCCTGCGCGCTATCGCTGGCGCGCAACGGGGTTGATCTGGTCATAAATTCGCGCACCGCGAGCGAGCTTGAAGCGACCGCTGCTGAAATTCGCGCCGCCACCGGGCGCACAGTGACAGCGATCGCCGCTGACATTACAACGCCCGAAGGCCGCGCCCAAGTGCTAGCCGCGTGCCCTGCGCCTGACATATTGGTCAACAACGCTGGTGGCCCGCCGCGCGGGGATTTTCGTGAGTGGCGCGAGGACGATTGGGCGCAGGCGGTCAACGCCAATATGATTACGCCGATCATGATGATTAAGGCCGTCGTGGACGGCATGATCACGCGCCAATTTGGCCGTATCGTTAACATCACGTCCGGCTCGGTCAAAGCGCCGTTGCCGCACCTGGGGTTATCCAACGGCGCGCGAGCTGGCCTCACGGGCTTTGTAGCGGGCCTTGCACGGCAAGTGGCGCGGCATAACGTGACGATTAACGGCTTGCTGCCGGGGCAATTTCAGACGGACCGCTTGCGCACCATGCTGGCTGAGGCGATGGAAAAAACCAAGCAGCCAGCGGCGACGATATTGGCGCAGCGCACCGCAGACATTCCGGCAGCGCGCTTTGGCGACCCAGAAGAATTTGGCGAAGCGTGTGCGTTTTTGTGTGCGGCGTCTTCCGGCTACATCGTCGGCCAGAATCTGTTGATCGACGGCGGGCGGTTTAACTCGACAATGGGTTAACGCACAAAACGCATCCGCTATTTCTCAAAATCAATCCGTTCACCCACCGGCAAGCCCTGCATAAACCGCCGCAGGCAATCTAGCCCCATTTCAACCGCGCCTAGCCGCACCCACTCACGCCCGCCCACTACGCGGCTGCGGCGCGACTCCACTTTATCCGCCGTGGCAATGGCAAGACATACGGTGCCGGCAAATTCAACGCCGTCCTTGGCGTTGTTGTCGATGTCGATCAACACGGTAAGCGCATGGCTGGCACCGGTGTGCTGGCGTGCCGATTGCGCGATGGCCTCGGCGGCGGCTGTGGTGATTTGCGTCGGCACCTGCAACAGGTGCACCGCATTGCAGATTTCGCTCAGGTCGCGCGCCACAACGCCACGGCGGACGGTTTTTTCCGCACCGGGTAGATGCGCCAGCCGCGCGCAGATTTGCCCGGCAGTGAACGACTCCACCATCGCCAGCGTGCCGTTACATTGCGCCAACGCATTCAGAATGACGCTTTCCAGCGTGGCGTCGTCTTCCGCCATAATGAAGTTGCCGTAGCGCTTGCGCACCTCGGCTTCGACCGGCGCGAGTTTGGCGCGGATATCGTTGATGTCTTTGCCGCGCGCGGTGAGCTTGGTTTCCAGTTGCGGATAATGCGCCCTAAAGCCGAGCTTGACGCTGCCGTCGGGTGCCAACGCTTCGACGCCTTCGAGCAAGGTGTCGGCGTGTGACTCGCCAATACCATACGAGTGAAAGCGCTTCAAAAACACCGCCGTTTGCTCGCCGCTTTTTGCCAGCAGGCGCGGGACGATTTGTTCTTCCAGCATGCGCCGCATCTCGCGCGGCACGCCGGGCGTGAAGTAAAAACGCGCCTTGCCGATGTTGACCGCAAAACCACACGCGGTGCCGATGGGGTTATCCAGCACCTCAGCGCCCGCCGGCAGCATGGCCTGCTTTTTGTTATTGGGCGGCATCACGCGCAGGCGCTTGGTGAAAAACGCCTCCATCGTCGTCATCCATGCTTCGTTCAACGCCAGACCGACACCCGCAGCCTTGGCAGCAATCTCTTGCGACAAATCATCCACGGTCGGCCCCAGCCCACCGTTCACGATAACGGCATCCGCACGGCTGCCAGCGAGCTGAAACGCCAACAACAGGCTGTCGCGGTCGTCACCCACGGTGGTTTCCCACGTGAGTGACAAGCCAAAGTCTTCGAGCTTTTGGCTGATGTAACTGAAATTGCTGTTGACGATTTTGCCGGTTAAAACTTCGTCGCCGGTGCAGATGACTTCGATACGCATAAGTAATTGATTTTATTGAGTTTTAACTAAACAACGCACCGAGCAGGCTGCCGATGCCATCGACCACCAAATCAACTGCACCTTCGCCGGCGACTTCCATGACGCTGCCGCCCACGTCAGCCACCATATCACCCAAACCGGACGATGCCGCATCGGCAAACGCACTGGCCGCCCCGCTAGCGATATCACCGGCAAGTTCGCCACTCAATGCGCCCACGGCCTCGCCCGCGCCACCGGTCGCCGCACCCAACAACACTTCGGTGGCGCTGGGCAGCACCTCACTCACCTCACTCAAGCCGCTCACGCCGCTACCCAAACTATCGGTTAGCGATGACGCCGCCGTGCTCGCAGCCAAATCCGCGCCGAACAGTACGGTGTCTGCGTCGGGCAGCACAGCGGTAGCGGCAGCAGCGCTGGCAAATCCCCCGGACGCCCCCGCGCCACCGGCCAGCCCGCCCGCGGCACGTCCGCCACCGGAAAAACCGCGCGCTGCGGCGCGACCCAGCGCATACAAAATATCAGAGCCCAAATCCATGCGGTCATAGGCGCTCCACTGCGACTGTTGATTGCGGCCCGCCTCGCGCCGCTCGCCCGCTGCTACGGGCTGGCCTTGCGTACCCTGCTTACGTTGGCGCTCCTGCAAATAGTGATCGATCGCTTTTTTGGCGGCGTCGCGGTCGAACACTGAAACCGGCGCACGGCAATATTCACAGGCATCCACCTTGCCGATGTTGATCGCCGCACCACAGCCGGAGCAACGCAGTTGCTGCACCGTTGCGGCAAGCTTGGTGCGCTCGGCTTTGGTGAGCTCGCGCACGAACTGCTTTTCAGAGAGGAAATTGTAAAACGTGGTGAGCCGACCATGCCCTTTGCGGCACGCTTGGTAGCTAAAGCGCGTGCCTTTGACTTGATCGTTGGTGAGCTTCATGCCGTCGCCGCAAGTCACGCAACGTAGGCCTTCGCTGAATTTAGCAGCGGCGCTGGTGGCCGTGCCACCACGCTCGTGGATCAACTGAAACAGCGCTACCGTGCCGTCGGGCGACAACAGGGTGCTCTCGTATTGATCAAACCAAATCGCATTGCAATCGTGGCAAACATCGATCTCCACCTTGGCATCGTAATGGCCCGGCAGCGTATAGAGCGTCATCTTCGCGCTGCAGTTAGTGCAGTGCTTGGTAGACGGCTTGCTAGCCAGCGGCGGGAATTGCGGGGCGGACATGGTGGCGTAAATGGTTCGTGACTAATTAATTTTAGTTGCGTCTATTCAGTCTGGGCGAAACGTCAAAAGCTTCCCTCACCCCCACCCCTCTCCCTGGGGGAGAGGGGAGAACACCCTATTGCCCATCGTGACTATATCGCTGCATCGCAGACCAAGGGTTGCTCCCTCTCCCCCCGGGAGAGGGCGGGGGTGAGGGAAGCTTTTTCTCTCTTTTGCATCGGACTAAATTGATACTTTTATTCAGTTATTTTAAGAACGGTGCTCAGCATAGTAACGCCCCACCAACGCCACTTCGTTCTTCGAGCCGAGAATCACGCCCTGCCGCTGATGCAGTTTTTCCGGCTGCACATCCATGATGCGTTGTGGGCCGTTGATCGCAGCGCCACCGGCTTGTTCGACAATAAACGCCATCGGATTCGCCTCATACAACAACCGCAGCCGCCCGCCCGTGTGTTTGGCATCGACCGGATACATGAACACGCCGCCGCGCGACAGAATGCGATACACATCCGCCACCATCGACGCTACCCAGCGCATATTAAAATCTTTGCCGCGCGGGCCGGTTTTGCCGGCGATACATTCGTCGATGTAGCGCTTGATCGGCGGTGTCCAGTTACGCGCGTTCGACATATTGATGGCGAACTCCTGCGTGTCGGCCGGGATTTCGATTTTTTCCTCGGTCATGATCCAGCTACCCATGTCGCGGTCGAGCGTGAAGCCTACGGTGCCGTTGCCCACCGTCAATACCAGTATGGTCGCCGGGCCATACACCGCAAACCCCGCCGCCACTTGCTTCGCACCCGGCTGCAAAAAAGCTTTTTCATCGGGTTCGACCACGCCCTCAGGGCACCGCAACACCGAGAAAATCGTACCCACCGACACGTTAACATCAATGTTCGACGAGCCATCCAGCGGGTCATACACCAGCAGATATTCGCCCTTGGGATAACGATTGGGGATCGACAGCGGCAGATCCATTTCTTCAGACGCCATTGCCGCGAGATGGCCGCCCCATTCGTTGGCCTCGATCAGCACATCGTTGGCAATCACGTCGAGCTTTTTCTGCGCTTCGCCCTGCACGTTATCCGACCCCGCACCACCCAGCACGCCCGCGAGCGCACCTTTGCTGATGGCGTTGCTGATGGATTTGCACGCGCGCGCTACCACCTCAATCAGCAAGCGCAGTTCGGCAGAAACGACACCCTTGGTGCGTTGTTGTTCAACCAGATATTGTGTGAGTGTTACGCGGCGCATAATGGCTCCTGTCTATAGAATGGCGGATTATCCGTTGTCCGCGCGCATTTTGCATCATTCAGCGAATTCATGAAAAAACTCGTGCTTATCGGCGGCGGCCACGCCCATGTGGAAGTGCTGCGCCAGTTTGGTCAACAGCACGCGCCCAATGTGGAAATCACCTTGGTCAGCCCCGACCGTCACACGCCTTACTCCGGCATGCTGCCGGGGCTGGTGGCCGGGCACTATCGCTTTGCGCAATGCCACATTGACTTGCAGCCGCTGGCGGCGTTCGCGCAGGCGCGGCACGTGCCGGCCGAGGTGCGGTCACTAGATGCGGCACGACGCTTGATGACCTTAAGTGACGGAACAACGCTGGACTACGACATCGCCTCCATCAACGTCGGCTCCACACCCATCGTACACGGGGTAGAAGGCGCAGCAGCACACGCCATGATGGTCAAACCGGTCGCTGCGTTTTTGACGCACTGGGCAACACTGATTGAGCAGGTGCGTACGGGCACGGTGAAGTCCATCGCCGTCGTCGGTGGCGGCGCGGCGGGTGTTGAAATGCTGCTGGCGATGCAGCACACCTTTGCGCACACCACGCCGCGCCCTGACATCGCATTCAGCGTGCTCACCGATGCGCCGCAATTGCTCATGCAGCACGCGCCTGGCGTGCGCGCGGTGATGGCCCGCACGCTGGCACGCAAACGGGTCACCGTGCATCACGCACTGCGCGTCACCCGCGTAGCGGCGCGCGAGTTGATTGCCGTGGATGCGCACCACCATGAGCGGCGCATCGGCGCTGATGCGATGTTGTGGGTCACCGGTGCAGCGCCTGCGGCGTGGCTATCGTCTAGTGGATTGCTTTTGAACGACAACAAATTTATCAATATAAACAATTACTTACAATCCACGAGCCATGCGGACCTCTACGCTGCGGGGGACTGCGCGACGATAGCCGGCGCGCGTTATCCGAAGTCGGGGGTCTACGCCGTGCGACAGGGTGACGTGCTGGCAAAAAACCTGCGCGCCGCCTTCGACGGCACCGCACTGACGTCGTATACACCGCAGCCGCGTGCGCTGGCCTTGATCAGCACCGGCGAACGGCACGCCATCGCGTCATGGGGTGCGCTGTCCGTTCATGGCAATTGGGTGTGGCGCTGGAAAGACCGCATCGACCAAGCGTTTATGGCCAAATACCGGGACTTGCCTGCGTAATTCGCACCATCACGCAATCGGCTGCCGCTTGTCGCGTATCCACTGCGAAAGCAACCACTTTTCACCGCGCGTCACCGGCAAACCGGTGTGTACGGTGTTCATGTCACCCGCGCCGTCCGCACCCACGTTGTCAAACACCAGCGCTTCGCCTGTTTCACCGCGAAACTTGATGCCGAGCTGCGGAAACTCTGTCTCACCGCCCTCGTAGCCTGCGTTGAGATAGACCAAGCACGTGCGGATGCGTTGCCCGCGAATACGCATTTCGTCAGCGTAACCGCTACGCGATGGATGAAAAAAATCAATGTGCGGCTTGTAGAGTTCACCGCCGGTGTAATGCAGCACCTCCATCGGCTCCAGCGCATCAAACGCCACGCCCGACGCGTGTGCGAGGCGCGCCCGTGCAAGCTGCATCACCACATCGGTGTCGATCACCGAATACGCCGCTGTGGTGTTGGTGCGCATCGGATCGGTTTTCAAGGTGCCACTGTGCGCGTCGAAAACCTGCGCCCGTTGCAGGCGTGGCGTTGAGGCTTTGATGAGATATTTGCACAAGGCCAGCGGCAGCAACCCGCTGTGCGCCGCGAAGCGGGGTTGTTCGCGCAATACGCTTGTGTCGAAGCGCGCGATCCACGCTTCTGCGTCGACGGCTGTGCGCACGTTCAACGCACTGAGCAATTGCTGTTGGCGTACGGCCGCCGGATGCTTGAGTTCTACCGCGCGCGCCAGTGCCGTGAACGCATCGGTCCAACTGGCCTCGCGCGCCACACCGGCGGCCGCCATCACTGCCAGCGCAGCCCACGCCGCGCCATCGTTTTGGTGTGCGGCCTCCTGCAGCAACGCAAGACCATCTATCGGTGAAAACGGCGCATCGCGCCCCACCATCAAACGCGTCGCCAGCGCAGTCATCGCCTGCGGATTGCCCGCATAGCGGGCACGCGCCTGCGCCTGAAATGCCGCATCGGGCGTGGGCGCAAATTCCGGCACGATCGCGTTGCCGCTTACAGACTGCCCAGCACCTTGCCCCACTTTGTGTCGGGCCGGAGCAGCATTTTGTTGCCAGCGGCGTGCAATGCCGCCCACGTGGTTGACAGTATGTTAAGCAACACCGGTTTGCCGAACTCGGCCTCCAACATCGGCACGGCGTGAATCGCGAACCACAGGCCGCCGGGCATCAACAAGGCTTGCGCTTGAGGGGCATCGCGCATGACTTGGCGACCCAGTTCGAGCGCGAGTTCGTGATCGTCGCCCGCAATGGAGTGCTTGTTTTGATCGAGCGAGCGTGCGCGCGCACGGCAAGCCAGCACTTCGATACCGGCGTCAGCAAGGTAGCGTGTCAACATGCCGTTCACGGCATCAGGCCAGCGCGTCGCCAGGGCAATCTGGGTCGCGCCGAAATGCTTGAGCGTAGCAATGTGCGCTTCGAGATCGGTGTCACACGGCAGGCCGCTACGTTTTTCAGCCTCAGCCAGAATTTCCAGCATGCGCTTGCGCCCCAGCGCAGAGGCCACGGGCACGCCGGAGAGCGACATGCGATCTACTTTCTTTTTCGCCAGCATATCAAAGCGATCCCAAAGGGTCGGTAGATTTTCTTCCACGGCGGCAAGGCTGTATTCGCGCAAATTGAGCCCCGTGGTCACCAGCATCATGCCTTCGGGCGCGACACGGTAAAACTGATAGGCATCCTGATCGGTATACAAATGCGGGATGACGTAACCCAGCTGATACCACGGGCTGATGATGCTCATGTTGAGTGAATCCAGAGTGACGATGTGTAGCGGATATTATAGTATGCGCGTGATCGTCGCCTTGACGAAAACGGAAGCGCACAACCATGAACGCACCCACGCCGCCCGCCAAAACCCCCGCCCACTTCCAGTATTTTCCCGGCAATTACCGCTGGTCCGCCGAAATGCTGGCGGTGCTGAGCACCGCGCCCTTTGGCGGATCAGAAATCTCAGAAATCGACCGCATCGGTCGCGCCCTGCGTGACGAAGTGGGCGACGATGAAGCCTGGTTCGACGAGTGGGTCAAAGGCGCCGATTTGCGCATGCAAGCCGCACAAAGCGCTGAGGCCAACGGTCACAAATTTACCGCCGCATCCAATTATTTGCGTGCGTGTTTTTACTATCAGATCGGCGATCACTCGCGCCAACCCAAAGACGACATCGCGATGGCGGTGTATCAAAAATCGTTGGCGTGCTTTCGCCAATTTGCCGCGCTGGCAGACCGTCCGCGTATTGAGGTGGTGGAGCTGCCGTCAAAGCACGGCTCGTTTGCCGCCTATTTTATCCATGCCGAAAACGCCACCAGCAAACGCACGCCATGCGTAGTGCGCTTCGGCGGCTTTGATACGCAAAAAGAAATTCAATATCTGCGCGGTGTGCCCGATCTGGTGCGGCGCGGCTTCTCATGCCTGCTGGTCGATGGCCCAGGGCAAGGCGAGGCGATACGCTTTCGCGGCATGCACATGCGCCATGATTTTGATATCACCGGCACCGCCGCGCTCGACTACCTTGAAACGCGTGACGACGTGGACATGAAACGCGTGGCCATTCTCGCCATGAGTCTCGGCGGCTATTACGCGCCGCGTTGCGCCGCGATGGACAGCCGCTATAGCGCGTGCATCGCGTGGGGGCCAATCTGGGATTACCACGCCACTTGGGAAAAGCGCATCAAGGCGTTGAACGAAGCGGCCTTGCCGGTGCCCGCCGAACACCTGCTATGGACGTGCGGCGTAGAAACCTACGAGGATGCGCTGAAAAAACTCGAAGGCTTTAAGAGCGGCGATGTCGCATCGAAAGTCACCGTGCCGTTTTTGCTGTTGCACGGGGATGAAGACGCGCAGGTGTCGCGCGCCGACGCCGACAAGTTGTTTGCTGCCATCGCATCCAAAGACAAAACCATGCGGGTGTTCACCGAAGAAGAAGGCGGCGCGCAGCATTGCCAGCGCGACTACCTCACGCTGGCGTGCGACACGGTGGCCGATTGGCTGGAAGACCGATTTAAATAACCATTTAAAATCAATTAGTTACAGTTCACCCCTCTTCTCTCAAGGCCGTCATGATCGAAATCAAAGAAAAATCCGTTGCTGGCAAAACCATACGCTTGCACGATGCCGACAACGTGGTGATTGCACGCGTTGATCTTGCGCTGGGTGCCAAGATCGAAGGCGGCCTGACGTGCCGCGGTCAGGTGCAGGCTGGGCACAAGGTGGCGTCGCGCGCGATAGCCGCGAACGAACCCATACTCAAATACAACGTGGTCATCGGCTTTGCGGCCACGGACATCGCCGCGGGCAGCTACGTGCATTCGCACAATATGCACTTTCGCGAGTTTGAACGCGACTACGCCTATGCCGAGGAATTCAAACCGGTACAGATGGTACCGGACGCGGCGCGCGCGAGCTTTATGGGCATCGTGCGCGACAACGGGCAAGTAGCCACACGCAATTTCGTCGGCGTGCTGTCCACGGTGAATTGCTCGTCTACCGTGGCGCACAAAATCGCAGAATATTTCACGCCAGAGCGGCTGGCCGAGTACCCGAACGTGGATGGCGTTGCCGCCTTCGCACACGATCTCGGTTGCGGCATGGAAATGACCGGTGAGCCGATGGATTTGTTACGCCGTACGATGGCGGGCTACGCGCGCCACGCGAATCTGGCTGGGTCGTTGATCGTCGGCTTGGGTTGCGAGCGCAATCAAATCAAGGGTTTAATCAAAGAGCAAAAGCTTGATGCCGGCGACCGCCTACGCCTGTTTACCATGCAGGACGAAGGTGGCACGCGCAAAACCATCGAGGCCGGTATCGCAGCGGTAAAGGCCATGCTGCCGGACGCGAACAAGGTGAAACGCACGCGCGTGCCGGCGAGCCACTTGATGATCGGCTTGCAGTGCGGCGGATCAGATGGCTTTTCGTCGATCACCGCGAACCCTGCGCTGGGTGCGGCGATGGATATCCTCGCACAGCACGGCGGCACAGCGATTTTGTCGGAGACGCCGGAAATCTACGGTGTCGAACACACCCTCACGCGCCGCGCACGCTCGCGAGAGGTCGGTGAAAAGCTCATCGAGCGCATCCGCTGGTGGAAAGATGTCTACACCGTGGGGCGCGACTGCCAAATCAACGGCGTGGTCAGCCCCGGCAATCAGCACGGCGGGCTCGCCAATATTCTCGAAAAATCCCTAGGCTCATCGATGAAAGGCGGCACCGGCCCGCTGATGGAAGTCTACAAATACGCCGAGCCGGTCACGCAAAACGGCTTTGTGTTCATGGACACACCGGGTTTCGACCCATGCTCCGCCACTGGGCAAATCGCCGGCGGTGCGAATATGATTATGTTCACCACCGGGCGCGGCTCGATGTTCGGCGCGAAACCCGTGCCATCGGTCAAGCTCGCCACCAACACGCCCATGTTCCGCAAACTCGAAGAAGACATGGATATTAACTGCGGCGAAATTCTCGACGGCACGTGCTCGCTGCGCGAGATGGGGCAGCGCATATTTGAGTTGATGCTGCGCACGGCTTCTGGCGACAAAACCAAGAGCGAATTATTGGGCTTGGGCGATCATGAGTTTGTGCCGTGGAATATTGGCGTGGTGGGTTAGTGGATTAGTGGATTAGCGGTTCCAGCAAAATGCGCTTCGCTTATTGGTGCCCTACGATGGCGCGCGTGGCTGTCACCCAGTGGACCCTTTGGGCGCTGTGGGCCGTGTGGATAGCCGCACCGCTGTATGCGCAAGATTGGAAGCCCACGCGTAGCATTGAAATCACGGTCTCGTCCGGCGCGGGCGGCGCGGCAGATCGTGAAGCGCGCGAGCTGCAAAAACACTTGCAGAAGCTGCCCGGGCTTCCGCCCATTACGGTTAACAATCGCCCCGGCGGCGGCGGATCGATTGCGTGGTCGTCGCTGAATCAGCATCAGGGCGATGCGCATTGGTTCGCCACCATGAATGTGGCGCTGCTGTCGAACCACATCCTCGGTGTAACGCCACTGCATTACCGCGATCTCACGCCGTTGGCGATGCTGATGCGCGAATACGTGGCGGTGTGGACGCATCTGGGTTCACCCATCAAGTCCACCAAAGATTTATTGGCGCGATTAAAAGCCCATCCTACGTCGATGAGCTTTGGCTTGTCACCGGCGCTCGGTAACCAGAATCACATTGTGCTTGGTATGCTGGCGAAAGCCGCAGGCGTAGACCCCAAGCAACTGAAAATTGTGGTCTATGCCTCCGGCGGCAGCGGTATTACGGCCGCGCTGGGCGGGCATGTCGATGCGTGGGTGGGCACGCTCGGCGGCGCTATCCCGTTGGCACAAAGCGGCAAGGTTAATGTGATGGGGGTCAGCGCACCGAAGCGCCAGCTAGGCAAAGCCGCCGCGCTGCCCACGTTTCGCGAGCAAGGCGTTGATGCGGTGTACGCAGCCTATCGCGGTGCCATCGGGCCGGCCGGCCTGTCCGCCGCGCAGCGCGCGTTTTGGGACAGCACGTTTGCGCAGGTGGTAAACAGCGCAGCCTGGAAAGCCACGGCACTCGAACACGCATGGGAGCCAGACTATAAAAACAGCGCCGAGGCGCGCCAGCATCTCGACATTGAATACGAGATGCTGCGAAAAATACTGCTGGAATTGGGCGTGACGAAATAGACATCACGCGGTTCCCTATGGCGCTAATCCAAGTCGATCACGGTTCCCAAACCGGCATAGTCGTAGTTGCTGCCGAAGACTTTTTGCAGTTGGGAGAAGCCATACTCCCCGGTGCAGTGACCGGGGGCCATGCGCTCGATTTTCCATTGATCGCGGAATGCGTTCGCCATGCGTGTGATCTCCGCATCAGGGGTTCCGACCAAGTGGAAACCGCCAAATACCGAATAAATGCGTTTGTCGATCTTCGCCGTGGCCTCAAGCATCTTCTCTATCCCCGGATGCGCACAGCCCACCACGACCACTAGCCCTTTTGGGGTCATCACGGCCATGGACAGCTCACGCATTTCCCGTGTGCCAGCGACATCAGACACGACGGGAGTCAAGAAGAAACCGGGAGCGACTTCGGTCATATTGTCGATCTGTTTGAATTTGGCGTTCAGCCAAGGTGTGCCGGTCGGGTAGGCATTGCCAGGATCCTTGCCGTCAAAGTAGCGCATGTGTTCAGGCAGCGGCTCTGCCGGGCGCCGGGACAATGTGGGCGTTCGGGTGGGCGTACTGAACATGGTCACTTCAGATGGCGTGTAGATGGTGACATTAGGGTTGACATCGAGGAGGTGGTTCAGCCCGCCGGTATGATCGCCGTGCCGGTGCGAGATCACCACGAAGTCCAGCTTGGTGAGATCAACCCCCAACGTTTTGACGTTGTGAGCGAACACGCTGCTGTTATTTCCGGTATCGAACAGGATTCTTTTGCCGTTGTATTCGATCAATGCTGCCCAACCCCAGTCTTTCCGCAGTAGGGAAGGCTTGCCGAAGGCATCATTGAGGATGGTTATACGGCTTCCAGGTCCTGCGGTCGCCGGAAGCCCAGCGAAGCCCAGAAACACCATCAGCACGAATTGGAACAGTCTTGAGAACATCTTCTTCCCTTTATCTTGGGGGCAGAGTTAGCGCCGCCCTATCGCCCAACATTATTTGAACTAAGTCCGCCCGCTCAATCGGCCTTTAGGCCTAGTACTTTGACGACCTTGCTGTAGCGCGCATTTTCCGAACGGAGTAATGCGGCAAACTGTTCGCTTGAACCCGGTGCCACTTTTAATCCCTGAGTACGCAGGCTGTCGCGCACTTCGGGCACATTGAGTGCCTTGTTGATTTCCGCATTGAGCCTTGCGACGACAGTGTCCGGTGTAGCCCCCGGCACAACGAACCCGTTCCAATTGCTGGCTTCGATCTCGGGTGTACCGGCCTCGCGCGCCGTCGGCACATCGGGGATCAGTTCTTCGCGTGTTTTCGCGGTCACCGCCAGACCGCGTAATTTGCCGGATTTGATGAACGGCGCGGTGGACATGATATTCACCAGCACACCGGTAATGTGACCACCGGTGGCCGCAATCACCGCAGGGGCTTCGCCCTGAAACGGCACCAGCGTAATGTTGACCTTGGCGGCGAGCTTGAGTGATTCACCCAATATCGTATGCAGACCGCTGGGGCCGGAAGTGCCGTAACTGATTTCGCCGGGACGTGCGCGGGCACGCGCGAGGTATTCTTTCATATTCTTCACGGGTAGCGACATGTTTACCGCGACGACCATCGGCAGTTCAATGGCAAGGCCCACTGCCCGGAAATCCTTTTCCGTATCGTACGATAGTTTGCTTCGCACCGCGTTCATGACCGTAAAGCTGGGGCCTATCGACAGCAACGTGTGGCCATCGGCCGGTGCTCGCGCAACGACTTCTGTGCCTATCACCGATCCACCGCCAGGCCGGTTTTCAACGATGACGTTCTGTCCCAACTGCATGCGCTGAGCGACTGTGCGCGCTACGACATCGTAAGAACCACCGGCCGGAAATGTCACGACGATACGCAATGGCTTAGCCGGAAAAGGCGCATCAGCCGCGGTACTGCTTGCGGCAACCATCGCCAACGCAGCGAAAGCGGCACCGCACAGAGGCGTTGTATGGCCCGAAAAAGTAAACGCGCACAACTTCCGCTGAGGACTGTCCATATCCGCCACCATTCAATAGAGGCGCACCGGGTTACGCCGAAAAGACCGGGCTGGGTGCGCGCTAGATGCGCACCTGCAATCTGTTGCGCGCAATGTTACGTTATTGTAAAAAGCGGTGCAATGGATGGCCTTAAGTTCGCTATCCCCATCACCCGCCGAACGTCAGTTGGAGCGTCTGTGTTGATGCCCGCGAAGTCGTTACGATTGCGATTGCGATTGCGATTGAAATCTTCATTGTTGCAGGCCCAATTCTTGTGCCACAGCGCGCTCGACCACCGTGCCGTTAAAAAAATCTGGGTTGTTACGCGTGTGCAGACGCGCCGCATTGGTGAAGGTGAATTCACGAAAATCCTGATCGGTGATCCAGTGGCGCTCAACCATCGCGTACGCTTCGGGTATCACGTCCCGAAAATCAGCCACATCAAAGTGCGTGAAGTCCGAGCTGAACACCGGGCGCAGCCGCACGCCCATGCGCGGATCGAACGCCCATAACGTGGCGCGATCATCGGCTTCACAACCGAAGTAAAAGTTCTGTTCGAACACCGCGCGCACGTCGGCTTTGGATTGAATACCTGCCGCTTCAAAATCATCCACCACATGCTCCGGGCGGCGGAGTTCTTCCACACTGCGCTCCGGGCGAAACGCATCAAGGTTATTCATTAGGGCGTCGGCGTGCGTTTGCAGACGTTGATTGCCATAGCGACCGATCAACGCGCGCAGTTCCGTCAGGTTGGTTTGATCGGGATATTGCAGTGCCGCGCGGCGGCGTTTTTCCCAGTGCTCGATCAAGTCGCCGCACATCTGGCTCGCCCAGCTTACGCCGCCTTCCATGAAACCGAAATTCAGACTGGGAAAGCGCCGCGCCACACCGCCCAAAAACACGCCGCGCGCAAACGCATGATTGGATTCTGCAAAGTGGCCGACATGGTTGTAGGTAAAGTTGCTGATCGACGCACGATCCACCCAGCTCGGGCTGCCGGCGTGCTGCGTCACCGCCACGCGTTTGTCGACGCACCGCTGCCAAAACGGATCGTAGTCATAAGGGCTATCGAGCGCGATAGTGTCGCAGTACCAAGCGGCCTTTTTGGCATCCATGCCTTCGGCCGCCGCTGCGGGAATAACGCGCTCTTGATTGCCGCGCAGCATGATCGCCTTGTAGCCGAGTGTGTCAGTGACAAAATCGAGTTCCTCGATGGCCTGTTGCGGCGTGCGCGTGGGCACAATCGCCACCGGCGCGAAACGCGCGGCGTACGGCGCAAACATCTCTGCGGTCATCACGTTATACGCGCGTGCGGCAGCGCGATGCAGCTCGTCATCGGCGATAGCGTTGATGGCCAGTCCGTAGGTCGGATAAATCAACGCGAAATCGATGCCCAACTCCGGCAAGCGCTCATTGAGTAACGCTGGTAACAAGGCCGTTGCTTTATCATAGGTTTGGGTCGTGACGCCCCACCAGATCGTGCGGCGCAGGCGCTGATGCTGGCGTTGCTCTGGCGTGGCGCGGTACCAAGCCTCGTTGTTACGCCACACCGTACGAATGCGATCCACCATGCCGGTGCCGCCGACTTCGCTTAAGTATTCCAGAAACACCGGCAGCGGCTCCATCCAATGCCCGTCGCCGTCGATCACCGGGTGCTTGAGCCCCGCGCGTATGTGTGCTGCCTGGTTTACCGTCGTGCCCATCGGCATTGCTCCGTTAGTGGACTACGCTTGTGCTACCGCGCAACGATTGTAGCCTAACGATCCGGCGCCTCGCCGCAGCAACATCGGCGTGCGGCGCGCGCCTGTGCCGATACGCATAGAATGGCAACCAAGGCGTCTTCACACCACGCCACACCACACCACGCCGCGCTGAACTTACCTCAACGAAAGTCAAAACTTGAACGCCTCGCACACGGCGGCATACGTTTTTCTGCTGACTTTAGCCAGCGGCCTAGCTTGCGCACAAACGCCGCAGGCCTATCCCAACAAGCCGCTACGCATTGTCAGCACCGTCAGCGCGGGCGGGCCTGCGGAACTGGTCGCGCGCATCGTCGGCCAGAAGCTGACCGAGCAGTGGGGCCAGCCAGTGGTGATCGATACCCGCGCCGGCGCTGCAGGCACTATCGGCGCGGAAATGGTCGCGCGTTCAACGCCGGATGGTTACACGCTGTTACTCGGCTCTGGCGCTAATATGGTGATCGCGCCGCTGGTGGTGAAATCGATTCCCTACGATTCGATTCGCGACTTTGCGCAAGTGAGCATGATCGCCATCAGCCCTTTCGCGCTGGTGGTGCATCCGTCTACCGGGGCGAAGCGTGTGGCTGATCTGGTCGCGGCAGCGAAAGCCAAGCCGGGGCAGTTCAATTTCGGCTCAACCGGTGTCGGCAGTACCGCGCATTTGGGCGGCGAGCAACTGAAAATGCTGACGGGCATCGACATACGGCATGTGGCTTACAAAGGTGCGGTACCGGCGATTGCCGATTTGGTGGGCGGGCAAATACAGATATTGTTCAACAGCATGGCCTCGGCCCTGCCGCAGGCGAAGGCGGGGCGGCTGACATTGCTGGCCACCTGCGGCCTCACGCGTTCGCCACTCACGCCGGACACGCCGGTACTGGCGGAAACCTGGCCCGGCTACGAAGTCGTTACGTGGTACAGCATTGTTGGCCCTGCCAAAATGCCGCGCGCACGAGTGATGCACTTGAACGAAGGCCTGCGCAAGGCGCTGGAAAACCCTGACACCGTCGCGCGCTTTCACGCATCAGGCAATACGCCCGCGCCGAGTACGCCGGAGGCGATGGTCGACTACACACGCAGCGAGATGGCGAAGTTTGATAAGCTTATCAAAGCGGCAGGCGTTCGCCTCGACTAGTAACACTTAACTAATTGTTTTTACAGGGTTTTTTATAATGACAGGCCCTGCCTCACATCACGAGATCAATCATGTACAACGCAAAAACCGCCCGCATGCTCACGCGCTACAACACTTGGTCGAATAAAGTATGGTTCGACGCCTTGGCCGCGCTGCCGGAGGGCGAAGCAATCAAGCCGCGCACCAGTCTTTTCAAGAATATGGTGCACACCATGAACCACAATTACGTCATTGATCTGATCTGGCAAGCGCATCTCGAAGGCCGTGATCACGGCATGAGCGTGCGCAACACCGCCGACCATCCGCCGTTAGCCGAGTTGTGGCAAAAGCAGCAAGTGATCGACCAATGGTACGAGCAGTGGAGCGACAAGCAGACTGACGAAACCATGGCCGACCGCCGGCCTGTGGTGTTGATCGGCGGCAACCGCGTGGTGATGTCGCTGGGCGAAATGCTGCTGCATTTATATCACCACACGGCGTATCACCGTGGCTTTGTCGGCGACATGATGTTTAACGTGCCGGGGCATCGCGCGCCAGTGACGGACTTGCCCGTGTTTTTGCGCGAGGCGCCGCAGAGCTATTAGAAATCATATAAAGATCAATTAGTTAGAAAATATCGCCGGTCTCGATATCGCAGGACTCGCCGCTGCTGAGCCTGTCGCCCTGTTGCGGATTGACGCTGGGATGCCGTGTCACGGGCGCGCAGTTTGTGGTAAAACTTGGCGCAACAAACACAAAACATCATCACCAGTAAGGGAGGCATCATGACCACTGAAGGAAGCCTCAGCCCGGAAATCGTTCTGGCTGAAATGAAAAAGCACGGCATCACCCACGTGGTGTGGCTGCCGGACAGCGAAACCAATTGGCTCTACACCTTGATGAAGGCTGACCCGACCATCACGCTGGTGCCGGTGCCGCGTGAAGGCTTGGCGTTTTCATGCGCAGCGGGGCTGTACGTTGGCGGCGCGAAGCCGGTGATTCTGATTCAAAACACGGGCTTGATGGAGTCTGGCGACTCCATGCGCGGCTGGACAATGGGCATGAACATCCCAGTAGTGCTGATCGTGGGTTACCGCGGCTATACGCGCCACGGCGTCAACAAGGATACGGCGGCCACCTACACCGAGCCTTTTTTGAACGCGTTTCAAATTCAGTACTACCTCGTTGAAAATAGCGGTGACGCGCCGCGCATTTCAGTCGCGTTCGAGGAAGCCAAGAAAAACAAACGCCCCGTCGCCATACTTGTCGGCGACGAGTATCACGGCTTTAACCGGTAAAGGGAGAGACCTGTCATGATGCAAATGAAAGAAATCCTCGAAGTATTTCAGCCGCACCGCGGCGACGCCATTGTGGTGTCCGGGCGCGCGAATCGCCACTGGGACAAAATCAGCACACTGAAAAACCGCGATCTGTCGTTGGGCGATCCGGCCATGGGCGGACACGCCTCATTCGCGCTGGGCTTGGCGCTTGCGCAACCCAACCGCAAAGTGGTGCTGTTCGATTCCGAAGGCGATTTGCAAATGAGCTTAGGCGTGCTGTCGATGATCGCCGAGCAAAAGCCGAAGAATTTTGTGCACTTCGTGCTCGATAATGAATGCTACGCCACCACTGGCGGCCAGCCCGTACCCAACGCAAAATCCATCGCCTATGATGTCATCGCCAAGGGCTGCGGCTACGCATCGGCGTACGCCTATACCAATCTGGAATCGTTCACCGTCAACGTCAAGCGCATCATGGCCGAAAACGGGCCGGTGTTTGTCGCAATGAAAATTGTACCGGAAGTCGAAAATGTACCAATCGGTCAGCGTACACCTCGACTCGGAAAAACCAAGGAGCAGGCCGTGGCGGACTTGCGGGTGGAACTGGGCGTCAGCAACTAACGTCGACTGGGCGCTAGCGGCAACGCCCTATAACGATGGCAATCACCCACCATTCCTGAGTCTGTAAACTGCTGTAGCGGAAAGTCGAACCTGATACCGCTGGCCTGAACATTGGGCCTGCATGGCGCATCGGTAGAAATCATTGCGTCGAGTTGTTGCGGCCTGCATCACCATCACGGTAGAAAAATACGGCCATTCAGCCCGTGATTCGCAACGTAGGCAGTATCAACTGCGTAAGCCGTTGATTGTCGTGCCGCCCCAGATCGTGAATCAAATCGACGTTGGGGAGCAAAAAGACATATGCGGCAGTGGTGGTTGAATACGAGAAGCAACGCAGCGTGTCCTACTCGCTAATTCAAAGAAGTCAAAAAAAACCCCGGCAATGCCGGGGTTTTTTTGCTACATA
>JAYTWR010000091.1:0-62895 GCA_043743335.1 Burkholderiales bacterium | reverse complement strand
GACTTGCGCCAGGAAACCCGCCGCAGTCAGAATCCTGATGTTCTGAAAGCTGCCGAGCGAAAGCAAATCGGAGTCACCCGACACGATGCAATCGGCGTGGGCCGCGCGCGCGGCGGCAATGACGTGATCGTCGTCGGGGTCGTTGGGCACCACGCGCGGCACCTCGATGGGTTCGACCATATTGACCACATCGACATAATCGGCCAGCACCTCGCGCGCACGCCTGCCGATCAAGGCGAGCCGTTTGGCCGCAGCGGGCCGGGTGAGCACATCGGCCAACTCCTCGATCAGTGCCGCGCTGCTGAACAGCAACAGGTTGGGCTGCTGACGCACCAAGGTCAGCACCCGGTAAGGCGGGCCTTGCCACAGCAACCCTGAAAACACCACATTGGTATCCAGCACCAGCCGCACCGATCAATGACCCGCTGTCGTGTTGTCCGCTCTGGCGCGCCGCGCGGCGCGTGCGGCTTTGACTTCGACGGCAACGTCATCTTCGCTCAACGGCTGCGCGCCGGCGGCCTGCAGCGCTGGGGCGATGGTCAACAGCCGATCGAGCGCGGCGCGCTTTTGCGTTTTGGCCGTCAGAAATTCCACAAAATTCTCCACCTCCGCCAACTGCTGCGAAGAAAGCGCTCTGATCTTTGAAATCAAGGTTCGTTCGTTCGTGGCGTTCATCATGCCTCCTTTTAGCGGCTCGCCTGCGCGAGCACTGACTCCAGCACCTGCATCACAAAGCGCTGCTGCGGTTTGGGTAGTTGATTGATGCGCTCCATGTGCTGCTGCAGCTTGGGTGCGGGGCCGCGCTTTCTGGCGCCTGCATCGACTTTCCCCATCAGCGTTTCCAGGTTCACGCCCAACGCCTTGGCGAGCGCGGGTAGCGTCGACACCGGCACACGCCGTTGCCCCAGCTCATAGGCGTTCAACGTAGGCTGTGCGACATCGAGCGTTTGCGCGAGCTGCACCTGTGTGAGATGCGCCTCCTTGCGCAACAGCGCGATACGGCTGCCTAGGCTGACAAAGAATTCACGTTCGACAGTGGTGATGGCCATGGTGTTCACGGTTTGAGTGATGACGCAGGCTATAACTTACCTCCTGATTCTGGAAGCGGGATTGATAATATCACAAAACGTGATATTGCGCCAATCAGTTATTTTTATCCAAACCCCCTTGACAGGTTTTTAGCCGGAGACAAAAAATGATGGCGCGCATCCCCGAGTCTGAAATCGAGCGGCTAAAGAGTGAAATCGCGGTAGAGCGCCTGGTCGAGGCCTCGGGTATCGCGTTGAAAAAATCCGACAAAGACCAGCAAGGGTGGGCAAAGCGCAGCGTGCCCACGCGAACAAGCGTGCGTGATAACGTTGCTTCAAAGGAACATGAAGGGGTCAGAACATGAAGGCAACGCGCATAACCCGCCCTGGGTAGGGCGCCAATAAACGCAGTGCATTGCGCCGCATGCCACACCAACCACCAACAGCCGCTAAAGTAAAAAGAGAAATTCCCCCTCCCGCCCACTGCTGCGGGCGTTGTTATTTTGGCTGGCTTAATCCGCACCGATCATCGCCAGCGCCTGCGCCACCGGAACAATGCGCATACCTCGATACTGCTTCAGGTTAAGCAAATCCGAGTTGTCCGAAACGATGGCGTCGGCTTGCGCCGAGAGCGCGCAGGCAATCACATGATTGTCATCGGGATCGGCGGTGACGATACCCTCGATGATTGCCGTAGCCGCAAAGTTCACGATGGCGATAGAGCGGGCCACGCACCGATCCGCTGTTTCACCACTGGCGGATAAACGCTTCACGAGCTTGGGATAGGCCAGATCAAGCCTGCTTAATCCGCCTTAGCGTTAGTAGCCTTAATCAGTTTGCCCCACTTGACGATTTCGCTCTCGACATAGGCGGCGAGTTCGCGTGGCGTCATCGGCAGGGCATCTGCGCCCAAGCCGAGCATACGCTCTTTGATATCCGGCAAATTGAGCAAGGTTTGTACTTCGCTATTGAGCTGGGTGACAATGGCGGCCGGCGTGCGTGCGGGGGCGAACAGCGCGAACCACGAGGTGGCTTCGTAGCCCGGCAAGCCGGTTTCGGCGATGGTGGGCAGCTCCAGTGCAGCGGCAGAACGTTTGGCGCTGGTCACGGCCAGTGCGCGTAGCTTGCCGCCACGCACGTGCGGCATGGCTGAGGCCATGTTGCCGAACATGAGATTGACTTGGCCCGCTAATAAATCGGTCAGTGCGGGGGCGCTGCCTTTGTATGGCACATGGATCATGCTGGTGCCAGTCATGGCGTTGAACAACACGGTGGACAGGTGCGTGGCGCTGCCGCTGCCCGCCGAGCCATAGATGAGTTTGCCGGGCCGCTCTTTGGCGTAAGCAATAAACTCTTTGACGTTGCGCGAGGGGATGGACGGGTGCAGCACCAGCACGCTGGGAATCACGCCCACCATGGCTACCGAGGCAAAATCGCGCACGGTGTCGTACGGCATTTTGGCGTACAGGCTTGGATTGGTGACATGCGTGGTAAAGCAAATGAGCAGCGTATGCCCATCGGGGTCAGCGCGCGCGACGATTTCGCTGCCGATCATGCCGCTGGCGCCGCCGCGGTTGTCGATAATGAACGGCTGGCGCAGTGTTTCGGAGAGCTTTTGCGCGACGATGCGCCCGAGAATATCGGTGCCGCCGCCGGGCGGCGCAGGCACCACCAGCCGGATGGGGCGGGTGGGCCAGCTTTGCGCGCCAGCCACGCCAGCCGTCAGCGTGGTCAGCGCTATGGCGAACGCGTTACGGAACATCTTGTTTTTACAGGTTTTTTTCATGGGCTTTCGGCTATTCTAACTGTCTACAGTGCGGTGCGCCGCGTTACAATGGTGCTTTTGCCGCCCTACAGAAATATAGAAATACGGAAATACGGAAACGGAATATCTCATGTCCATGATGTTATTAGATCAGGAAACCAAAGACGCGCTCCAGCAGTTGTACGGCGAAACCGTTGAAGCCATGGAGTTGGCCAAAAAAAGCCCTGATCTTGACGATCTCGCGGCGGTTATCGCAGTGGCGTTGTTGAAGCTGGGTTTGGCCACCGGCTTTGTCGAACAAAAATATCCGGGTTTTGCCAAAGATGTGGAAGAAAAGCGCCAACGCGTGATTGCCGCGTTGACGCAAGAGCAGACGGCGAAACACTGATGCGGGTGCTCGGGTGGTTCATGGGGATGGCTGCTGCAGCGGCGAGTTTTCCAGCGCAGGCGCAAAACTATCCCACCAAGCCGATACGCATCATCGTGCAGTATGGCGCGGGTAGTACCATCGATATTATTGCGCGCATTGTCGGGCCCAAAATGAGCGAAGGCTTGGGCCAGCCGGTGATTGTTGAAAACCGCGCCGGCGCGGGTGGTGCCATCGGTATGGAGGCGGCAGCCAAAGCCGCGCCCGACGGCCACACGCTGACCATCGGTGCCACTGGGCCGCTGGTGATTAACCCGTTGTTGTATGTGAAATCGCCATTTGATCCGGTGCGCGACTTTACGGCGGTGTCGCAAATTGCCACCGGCCCGGCGGTGCTCGCAGTGCATCCGTCGATACCCGCGCGCAACATCAAAGAACTGGTGGCGCTGGCCAAGGCGCGTCCGGGGCAGCTTAACTACGGCTCGCCGGGGGTGGGCACCAGCCCGCATCTCGCGGGTGAATTGTTCCAGATGGTTTCGGGCACGCGCATGGTGCACGTGCCGTACAAGGGCAATGCTGAAGCTATCACCGATTTAATCGGCGGCCATCTGAGCATTGTTTACACCGGCGTGCCGCCAGTAGCGGCATTGGCAAAGGCGGGCAGGGTGCGCCTGCTTGCCGTGACCGGCACGACTCGTTTGGCCAGCATGCCGGATCTGCCCACGATTGCCGAGGCCGGGCTACCGGGTGCTGAAGTGTCGATTTGGTACGGTGCGATAGTGCCGTCTGCCACGTCGCGCGATATCGTGAACCGCCTGAACACCGAGGTCAATCGCGTCGGTGCGCTGCCCGATGTACGTGAGCGTTTTTTCCAGCAGGGCATCGAATCCAAAACCGGCACCGCCGAGGCCTTCGCCGCGTTGGTGAAAGACGAATTGGTGAAGTGGGGCAAGGTGATTAAAACTGCCAACATCAAGGTGGAATGAGCGTCATGATTCAGCCGCCATTCTCGTCAGTGTCACACCCCATCTATCTCGACAACGCCGCCACCACGCCGGTCGATCCGCGCGTGCTGGATGCGATGTTGCCCTTTCTCAAGGGCGATTTCGGTAATCCGGCCAGCAGCTCGCACGCGTTTGGGCAAGCGGCGGCGCTTGCGGTGGAGCGCGCCCGAGCGCAGGTGGCGGCGCTCGTCAACGCGCAGGCTGCTGAAATTGTTTGGACATCCGGCGCAACTGAATCCAACAATCTCGCCATCAAGGGCGCTGCCTTGGCGCAAGGGGCGCGCGGCAAACATCTGGTGACCGTGGCAACCGAGCACAAGGCCGTGCTCGACACCCTGCGCTGGCTGGAGACGCAGGGTTTTCAGGTGACTGTGCTCGTGCCTGACGCTAACGGATTGATTTCATTGAATAAATTTACATCGGCACTGCGCAGCAATACCGTGCTGGCGTCGGTGATGTGGGTGAATAACGAAATCGGCGTGATCCAGGACATCCCGGCGCTGGGCAAAATTTGCCGCGAGCGTGGCGTATTGTTTCATGTGGATGCGGCGCAGGCGACGGGCAAGCTACCGATAGATATGGCGGCTTTGCCGGTGGATTTGATGTCGCTGACGGCACACAAAACCTATGGCCCCAAAGGCATCGGTGCGCTGTACGTGCGGCACGGCTTACAGGGTGCCGTTGCCTGCCAGATGCACGGTGGCGGTCACGAGCGCGGGTTGCGCTCGGGCACGTTGCCCACGCACCAAATCGTCGGCATGGGCGAGTGTTTTCGTCTTGCACAGGCGGAAATGACAACCGAAGTGCCGCGCATTCGTGCGCAACGCGATCGGCTGTGGGCAGCCTTGCAGGATATCGGCGGCGTGAGCCTGAACGGGGATTTTGACGCGCGTGTGGCACACAATCTCAATGTCAGTATCAACGATTGCGAGTTGCCGCTCAGCCTGCTGACGGAGGTGGCCCTATCCTCGGCGTCGGCGTGCCTGCTGGGGCAGGCGTCGCACGTCATCGCGGCGTTGGGCGCAGATACTGCAGCAACCGTGATGCGCATCACGGTGGGGCGCTTTAACACCGATGCGGAAATCGATTTTGCGGCAGACTATCTTCGTGGCAAGATAACGGCTTGCCGCAAGCGCAAAGCGGCGTAAACAACGTGTTCTCCACATTTTCCTCCGTAAACCTCCGGCGCGATTGCTATGTCTGATCTGGATTTGGACTTCGTAGACACCAAGGAAACGAAAGAGGCTGACCGGCTGGTCTATGATGTCGAAGTCGCACGTGCGTTTTTCCAGAGCAGCGGCAAGCCGGCCACGCTGAACAAAGGGGTTGGGCTGTTTGCGGAAAAGACCGCCGGCGATCGCATGTATTTCATTATTCGCGGCGAAATCGCGCTGTCGATTGCGGGCAAATCGCTGGACGTGGCCAAGAGCGGGGAAGTGCTCGGTGAAATGTCTATCATCACCGGCTCGGCACGTACCGCGACGGCTATAGCGAAGAGCGACTGCATGCTGATTGCGATGGCAGCGGCAGAGTTTCAAGAGGCTTTGTCGCGGCAGCCTGAATTCGCGCTGATGCTCATGCACATGATGCTGTCGCGCTTGCGGCTGACCTTGTCGATATTGCGTATGCGCGGCGGCCTTGCCGCGGCGCCTGCGTCTGCGGCGGCGATGTCCGGCTGTGTTCTCAACGGCAAGCTGCTGAACAATATTGCCGGGGCGTTGGGGCAGAGCGCGGTTACGCAGTTTCCCAAGGGGCGAATTATTATTGTGGAAGGCGCGACCGGGGTGTCCATGTACGCCATCCTACAAGGCGCGGTGGCCATTTCCATTCAAGGCAAACCCGTGGAAGCTGCCGGTGCCGGGGGGGTATTCGGCGAAATGACCTTGATCGATTCCGGCCCGCGTGCGGCGTCGGTCACCGCCACCAGCGATTGCAAGCTGCTGACGATCAACCGCGAATCGTTTATGAGGCTTGTAAAAAGCAACCCGTTGTTCGGCATTGAAATGCTCAAGGGTTTTGCGGAGCGCTTGCGTTATCTAAACGCGTTGCGCCGGTGATGCAACGTCACTGCTTTGGTGTATCGCTGTCGTTTCTGTTGGCGGTGATGCCACCGGCCTCGTATGCCGAGCGGCCGATGTGCCGGCGAGCTTTTCCTATTTCAACGACAAAATGGTGCTGCATACCAACGTGGGCGTGTTGCACAACACGATTACCTCGTCTTCACGCGGCACGTGGGGCGTGGGTAGCGAAACCGCATTTGCCGAACGCACCTGGTTTATCGCGGAAGCCTTCCAGCAAAAAGAAGGACGTCCGTTCTTTCAGGTCGGTGTGCGGCACTGGATCGTGCCCAATCGCGTGCAGATTGACGCCACCTACAGCAATCGCTTCGGCAGCGCTAGCGACGAACGCTGGTTTTCCATTGGCTTGCGCTTGTTGTCGCCCGCGTTTTTGCCGTAGAGCTTCATGGGCATTCGTTTCGTAACTAATTGATTTTAAATGGCTTTTATTTCAGTAACCCGTTTACGCTTGCGCTCGATTCGCTTTCTGCCCGCCTTCATGTGGTATGCGGCTCGATCCAAACGTCAAGCTAAAAAGTCTGAAGGTTTGCTGGCGGTTGCTACGCGGCGATCGCGCGGGCTGACGTTCTGGACGCTGACGATGTGGGCGCGGGCCGACGACATGGTGGCTTTTCGCCGCGCGCCGCCGCATCGCAGCGCGATGTCTAAGCTGCAGCATTGGTGCAGCGAGGCCGCGGTGACCAATTGGGGACAGATGTCGGACGACTTGCCGGCGTGGAGCGATGCCGCCGCCCGTTTGCGCGCTGATCCTAAGCTGATACAGGTCAATCGCCCGACCGCACAGCATCTTGCCGGGCAAATGGGTGATTGAGCGCATGCCACAGTTCAGCGTTTCAGGGTTCGGATTGCGTCGGGGCGGAATGCTGCAATAGTCTGCGGGTTTGGAGGAGAGAATGATCAAACGGTCTTTGTTGGCCACAATCACGGCGCTAATGGTTTGCGTGGCATCAGGCGGTCTGCCCCACGCGCGGGCGCAAACCGGCGGCGCTTATCCCAACAAGCCCATACGCTGGGTGATTCCGTTCGCACCCGGCGGCGGTACGGATATGGTGGCGCGGCCTATTGCGAGCAAACTGACGGATCGGCTGGGGCAGCACATTCTGTACGACAATCGTGGCGGGGGCGGGGGCACTATCGCCGGTGAAATCGTGGCCAAGGCCACGCCGGACGGTTACACGCTGCTGGTGGCCGCGGTCGCGGTGATGACGGTCAATGTGAGCTTGATGAAGCTGCCGTTCGATCCGGTCAAAGATTTTTTACCGATTACCAAGTTTGCCTCCGTGCCTAATATGATGGCGGCGCGCGCGGCGTTTCCCGCGAGCAAACTGCAGGATGTGGTGAGCTACGCCAAGGCCAATCCGGGTAAATTGCGCTGGGCGCTCTCGGGCGTTGGTTCGGCCGGCACGCTGTCGATGGAGTTGTTCCGCATGACCACGGGCATCAGCGTGGTGCCGATTCCGTATAAAGGCGCAGGGCCAGCGATGATCGGCGTGTTGAGTGGAGAGGCGGATTTGATGTTCGCCAATCCGGCGGTGTTCATGCCGCATCTGACGAGTGGCCGCTTGCGCGCAATTGCCACCGCCAGCCTGCAACGCAGTGCGGCGTTGCCGGATATGCCGACACTGCATGAATCAGGCTTTCCCGGTTTTGAGTCGGTGTCGTGGTACGGCTTGGCGGCACCAGCGCGCACACCGGCGGCTGTCATTGCGCTGCTGCATCGCGAAACCGTGGCCGTGCTCAAACAGCCGGATGTGATTACGCGTATCACGCAGGAGGGTGGCATTCCCGTGGGAAATACGCCGCAGGAATTCGCTCAGGACATTCGCAGTGACATTGCCAAATGGGCAAAAGTCATCAAGGACTCGAACATCACGCTGTAAGCGGTGATGCTTTCGCGGTAGCCGGGCAGGTTTATCCGGCGAATTCGATTTTCGCTTCTTTCACCACGCGTCGCCAGCGCTCAACGGTCGGCTTTAGCACGTTGAGGAATTGTTCCGGCGGGCCGCCTGCGGGCTCTAACGCCTCGGCACGCATTTGCTTGGTCATGTCCTCCGTGCGCAGGATTTTGGCGACTTCCACATTCCACAGGGTCGCGATATCTTTGGGCACCCCTTTGGGCCCCCAAATCGCATACCAGTGCGGCACATCGAAGCCGCTGACGGTTTCAGCGATGCTGGGAATATCGGGCAGCAGCGGCGAACGTTTGGCGGTGGTAATGCCCAGCGCACGCAGGCGACCCGCTTTCAGATGCGGCAGTGCGGGCACGGCGCTGATGGCGGCCATTTGCACTTCGTTGCCGATCAGCCCCACCAGCGCCGGTCCGGCACCTTTGAACGGCACGTGTACGGTGTTGATTTTGGCTTCGAGATTGAACAGCTCGTGCAATAAATGCGTGACGCTGCCCACGCCGACGGTGCCGTAACTGATTTTGCCGGGATTGCCTTTGGCGTAGTCGATGAGTTCCCTCACGCTTTTCACCGGCAATTGCGGATTGGTGATGAGCAGCATGCCAGTGGTGCCGAGCAGGATCACCGGTTGTATGCCAAACACCGGATCGTACGAAAGCTTATGGTAAGCGGAGGTCGCGGCGTAGCTGCCCGAGACCGTGATGAAGGTGTAGCCGTCGGGCTCGGACTTCACGGCGATTTCGGCACCCAGCGCGCCGCCGGCACCGGGCCGGTTATCCACCACCACCGGCTGACCCAGGGCCGCCGTCAGGCGCGGACCAATCACGCGCGACAAGATATCCGTGCCGCCGCCAGGTGCGAACGGCGAAATCAGACGTATGGGTTTGACGGGGTATTTTTGCGTCGATTGAGCGCAGGTGCCGGATGCCGCCACGCTGAATACAGCACCCATCAGCACGGGGAACTTGCGGCGGAGGTTGTGCATCAGGCGTCTCCAGAAAGTTGGCGCAATTCAACAGAGGCGGCAGACTTTACCGCAGCAGGCGCACGCTGCCAAACCTGATCCGGCGTCAATTGCCGCATGCAGTTAAAGTGCCCCAGCGGGCATTCGCGTTTGAAGCAGGGGCTGCATTCGATATCGACCTTAATCACGGTCGCGCGGTTCGACAGCGGCGGCGTGAAGCTCGGGCTGCTGGAGCCGTACAGCGCCAGCGTGGGTCGGTCGAGTGCGGCAGCCACGTGCATCAAGCCGGAATCGTTGGTGACCACCAGCGTTGCAATGCCGATGAGATCAATAGCGTCTTCCAGCGATGTCTTGCCGCACAGGTTCACGCAGGCGTTGCCGCTCGCGCGCACGATGGCATCGCCGATGGCCGCATCTTTAGCGGAACCGACCAGCCATACGGTGTAGCCGCTCGCCTGGGCCCGTTCGGCGAGCGCGCCAAAGTGCTCGGCAGGCCAGCGCTTGGCCGGGCCGTACTCGGCCCCGGGGCAGAAGATTGCTATAGGCGAATCAATCTTAAGTAATTGTTTTTTAACGATTATTTCTGCATTGGCCAAGCTGGCAGAAAGCCGGGGTAGCGGCAGCGGACGCGGCAGGCTGGCACCGGGATCCAGCGCCAGCGCGGCAAATCGCTGCACCATTTTGGGTAGCGCACGTTCATCCATCCGCCGTACATCGTTCAGAAAGCCATAGCGCATTTCGCCGCGAAAGCCGCTGCGCAGCGGGATTTTTGCCAGCAGTGGAATGAGCGCGGACTTCAGCGAATTGGGCAACACAATGGCTTGATCGTAACGCTCGGTCTGCAACTCACGCGCGAGCCGGCGACGTTCATTGAATTTCAGTTCGCCATGACCGAAGCGGGCAACGATGCCCCGGCGCACTTCCGGCATACGTGCCAGCAGCGGCAGCGTGAAGGGCGGCGCCAGTACGTCCAACGCAAGGTTGGCGTGGCGCTCATGCAGTAGCCGGAACAGCGGCTGCGCCATCACGGTGTCGCCGACCCAAGACGGGGCGACGACAAGAATTTTCATGGTTGACTTGACGAGGGGTGGCGAGGGGTGGCGAGGGGTGGCGAGGGTGGCGAGGGGTGGCGAGGGGCGCAGAGAGGCGAGTGTTGTGGGTTGGGGGTAGTGAGTTGGGGGTAGTGAGTTGGGGCTACACGTATCTGTCCAAAATCAAGACGCTCGCCTCACTAAGCCCTGAACACCGCACCCTAAACGACGGGCCGCTCGTCCTAATGTCCGCCCTTGCCCGGCCCGCCCGCCAGCGTGTACTTCGTGCCGCAATAAGGGCAGAGCGCTTCGCCGGTTTTCTCGACCGGCAAAAACACGCGCGGATGGGCATTCCACAACAGCATGGCCGGCGTCGGGCAATGCAGCGGCAAATCCGCTGCCGTGACTTCGATGTGCCGCGACTTGTTTTCCGTGGGTTCGGCCATGATGGGCTCTTGGTAACTTTACCGGCTACGCGGCGACCGGCGTCAGCCAGTCGCGGTGTGCGGCGGACTTGCCGTTGACCAAATCAAAAAATGCGGTTTGCAGTTGGGCCGTGATGGGGCCGCGCTGGCCACTGCCGATGCTGCGGCCGTCCAGCTCGCGTATGGGGGTGACTTCCGCTGCGGTGCCGGTGAAAAATGCTTCATCGGCGATATACAGATCGTCGCGCGTGATGCGCTTCGTGCCCACCGTATAGCCCATGTCTTGCGCCAGCGTAATGATGGCATCACGGGTGATACCGATGAGCGCGCTGTTGAGCTCGGGTTCGTAAATCTTGCCGTCTTTCACCATGAACAGGTTTTCACCGGAGCCTTCGGCGACAAAACCGTCCACATCCAGCAGCAGGCCTTCGTCGTAACCGTGTTCGGTGGCTTCGAGATTAGCGAGTATGGAGTTGGCGTAGGTGCCGGAATACTTGGCGCGGGTCATCGACACGTTGACGTGGTGGCGCATGTATGACGACGTTTTTACGCGGATGCCTTTTTCGATGGCATCGTTGCCAAGATAGGCACCCCACGGCCAAGCCGCGATGGAAACATGCACGGTGTTGCCCTTGGGCGACACGCCCATTTTTTCCGAGCCATAAAACGCAATCGGGCGCAGGTAGCATGACTCCAGCTTGTTGGCGCGCACCACTTCTTTTTGCGCTTCCATCAGCGTGTCGATGCTGTAGGGGATTTTCATCAGGTAGATATGCGCCGAATTGAGCAGGCGCTGCGTGTGCTCGCGCAGGCGGAAAATGGCCGTGCCGTTGACGGTGTTGTAGGCGCGCACACCTTCGAATACTGCCAAACCGTAGTGCAGGGAGTGCGTCAGCACATGAGTGGTTGCTTCGCGCCAGGGCACGAGTTTGCCGTCGTGCCAAATAAATCCGTCGCGGTCTGCCATCGACATGAAATGCTCCATCCTGAGTTCGTTCAAAGACAATATTTTAGCGCATTTGCGATGCGCGCAGTGACGTCACGGCGAGGACGGCCCCGCTTTCAGACGGCCCGGGACGGGTTTCACACCGGTTTCATTATGTCAGTCACTCTAATAGAATGCAGGCATACTTGAATCTGCGCGCTGCGTCAGCCTCCAAACTCAATCAAGGCATGCGGGTGATCCATACATTACGCCAACGCTTAGCCGACCTCGGCAACCGCGTCATCTCAGAGACCGACAGTGAGCAGGATCGTCTGCGCAAATCGCTGCTGATTTTCGCCAGCGCCATGATGGGCTTGGGGTCGATGCTGTGGTTGGTGATCTACTGGGCGATGGGCATCAAATTTTCGGCGACAGTGCCGTTCCTTTACATTCTGGCCACGGCGATTTCGCTGAGCATTTATTTGTGGACGCTGAACTTCGATGTGTTTCGCTTGATTCAGGTGAGCCTGTTTCTGTTTGTGCCGTTTGTGATGCAGTGGAGTATCGGGAGCTACGTCAGTTCGTCAGGTGTCATGCTGTGGGCGTTGCTGGCGCCGGTGGGCGCGATTCTGATTTACGGCGCGCGCGAGTCGATTCCGTGGTTTGTCGCTTACGTGGTGATGACGGCAGTGTCCGGCGTATTCGATTACTACTTGGCGAGCGAGCTACCCAAAAACGTCTCCATGCAGTCGATTGCGGTGTTCTTTGCGCTGAACTTCGTCGCGATGTCCACCCTCATTTATGTGCTGGTGACGTACTTCATGCAGCAGCGTGAAAAACTGCAGGCGGAGCTGCATGAAAAGCATCTGCTGCTGGTGGAAGATCAGGCGCAGATCGAGCGCTTGCTGCTGAATATCTTGCCCGCGCCCATCGCCAGACGTTTACAGGCCAGCAACCAAACCATCGCCGACGGCTTTGCCGATGTGACCGTGATGTTTGTGGACATCAAGGATTTCACGCGCTTGTCGGGTGATCAGCCGCCGATTGTGATCGTCGAGTCGCTGAATCGTGTGTTCTCGCACTTTGATGCGCTGGTGGAGAAATACGATCTCGAAAAAATCAAAACCATCGGCGACGCTTATATGGTGGCGGGCGGGCTGTCTGCGCCACCGGGTTGGGCGTTTGCGGTGGATGGCTTGAAGCATGCGCATGCAATGCTGGGCATGGCGCTGGAAATGCTCGACTACATGAAAACCCTGCCGCCCGTGGGCACCACGCAGTTGCAGGTGCATATCGGACTCAGCACCGGCCCGGTGGTGGCGGGCGTGATCGGCACCAAGAAATTCATTTACGATTTGTGGGGTGACACCGTCAACATGGCGAGCCGCGTGACCGACAAAGCCAAAGCAGACTGTATATTGGTTGATGTCACAACCTACGAACGCATGAAGGGGCTGTACGAGTTTGATGTGGCAGAAACGATAGACGTACGTGGCAAGGGTGCGGTCACCGCCTACCGCTTGTTGCATCGGAAAGAAGGCACGCCCGAATACGGCACGGCGCGCTCGTTGAACTAGGCCGACGGCGGTTCTGCCGTGGCCATGATATTCCGCCACAGATCGCGTACGCCGCTGATGTGCGCGAGCACGGCATCGTGCGACACGCGGGCGTAACGTGCCTCTTGCAGGCGCAGCGTGTGCTGCAGGCGGCGATACTCCCGATAGGCCGCGCGCACAGCATCGGCGGGCGCTGCGGCGATTAAGCCCAGTTCTGCAGCGCGCTTTAACAGCGCGAGATTGCCGATGTTGCCGGTGAGCACCGGGTAACGATGCGCGTAACCAAGTACCAGAAACTGCACCATGAATTCCACGTCGACAATGCCGCCGGGGTCGTGTTTTACATCAAACAGCCCGCTGCGATTGGGATGCGCCGCGTGCATTTTTTCGCGCATGCCGGTGATGTCATCGCGCAACCGGTTGATATCGCGCCTACGCCGCAGGATTTTGTCGCGCAGTGCTTCGAATTGCACGCCGAGGTTGGCGTCTCCCGCCACAAACCGTGCGCGCGTCAGCGCTTGATGTTCCCACACCCACGCGCGTTGCTCCTGATAATCACCAAAGCGCGAGAGCGTGCTCACCAGCAGGCCGCTGTCGCCATCGGGACGCAGGCGGAAATCCGTCTCATACAGCGTCCCCGCCGGCGTGGTGCTGGTGAGCCAGGTATTGAGACGCTGTACGAGGCGTGTAAGGTCTTCTGTTGAATCGCGGGCGTGGTCGTCGCACAGAAATACCAAATCCAGATCCGATGCGTAGCCGAGTTCTTTGCCGCCGAGCTTGCCGTAGCCGATAACGGCCAGTGCAGGCGCACTGTCTCGCGGGTGCGCGGGACGCATGCTTTGCCAGGCCCGCCGCAGCGCTTCGCTGATGACGGTGCAGGACAGATCGGACAAATGGTCGCTCAGGGTTTCCAGCGGCAGACTGCCGGACAAATCCTGTGCAATCAGGCGCAGGGTTTGTGCGTGCTTGAAATGGCGCAGCGCGTTCATTTGCTTTTCGGCGTCGCCCTCTGCGCTGTCGAGCGTGGCACGCAGTTCGCCGGCCAGCGCGTGCCAGTCGGGCGGGGTGTGGAGCGTGCGCGCATCGAGCAGTTCATCCAGCAGAATCGGGTATTGCGCCAGATACTGCGCCACCCACGGGCTCGCGCGCATCAGCTCGGCCAAATGGGTGCGCGCCTGCGGGTATTCCTCAAGCAACGCAAGATACGACTCACGGCGACTGATGTTTTCCAGAAAATACAGTAGCCGTTCGAGTGTGGCGTCGCGATTCTCGCCTGCGGCGGCGGCTTCGATGACAAACGGCGCCACTCGGTCGAGACGTGATTGGCTGACCGCCGGCATTTGCCGATAGCGCGCCGAGCCGTGCATTTGCATGAGGCGTGCCTGCATATCGGCGGGCCGCTCGAAGCCCAGTGACGCGAGCTGGCGGGTAGCCGCTGCCGCGTCTGCTGCTTGCATCCACAGTGCCGCCAGCGGGTGTGGAGGCGCCGCGCCGCCGGTGCTTCCTGCGCTACCGAACAACGTATCGAACTGCCGCGCAACGGTGTGGCGATGCTGATCGAGTTGGGCGAGCAATGTCGCGAAACTGGCGTATCCCATACTGGCGGCGATGTGCTCGCGCGCAGCTTCGTCGCCGGGCAGGGTATGCGTTTGCTGATCGTCGCGGTACTGCAGCCGGTGTTCCAAATGGCGCAAAAAAACATAGGCTTGCGAGAGTTCATCGGCCACCGGGCGCGGCAGTAAATCGCGTTCCGCGAGCAGGGCCAGCACTTCCAGCGTCGGTTGACGGCGCAAAGCGGCATCGTGCCCGCCGCGTATCAACTGGAATAGCTGTGCAATAAACTCGATTTCACGGATGCCGCCGCGTCCGAGTTTGATATTGCCCGTGCGGTCGCGGCGCTCTACTTCGGCGCGGATTTGCGCGTGCAGCTCTCGCAGCGAGCCGAAGGCGCTGTAATCGAGGTGCCGCCGGTAGATAAAGGGCCGTACCAGCGCCATCAAATCGTCGCGCCGGTCGCCGCTGAGCGCGCGCGCCTTGATCCACGCATAACGCTCCCACTCGCGGCCCTGCGTGATCAGGTAGTTTTCCAGCATGTCGAAACTCATCGCCAGCGGTCCGCTGTCACCGTAGGGTCGCAGGCGCATATCGACGCGAAACACAAAGCCGTCTGCCGTCATTTCGGACAGGGCCGCGATCAAGGCGCGCCCCACGCGCGAAAAATACTCGTGATGGCTGAGCGGACGCGGGCCGTCGGTGTCACCTTCGCTCGGGTAGATGAACACCAGATCGACATCCGACGACACATTGAGCTCCGCACCACCGAGCTTGCCCATGCCGGCCACGATCAAATGTTGCACGTCACCGCCGGTATGGCGTGGCGTACCGGCGGTGGCGGCAAGATCCTGCGCAATCCAGTCGAGCGCCGTTTGTATGCACACCTCGGCCAGCAGGGTCATGGTTTGGGTGACTTCGGCCAGCGGCGCCCAACCCGCCAGATCGCGCACCATCAACGTGGCCAAGGTGCGTTGACGCAGTTTGCGCAACGTTTGAAAAAGAGCCGCTGGCGAATCCGGGGGCCTGCCGTCCAATGAAACTACACACGGGGCGCGCAGGTCTACTGAATCGAGCAGGTGCGGATCAGCGGTCAACAGTCGTGCGAAGTAAAGGCTAAATTGCGTTGCGTTTGTGACAGCGTGCTCGATGCTGTCTACGCGCGAGGCCCCAGTCGCGTTACTCTCGTGCGGCGCAAAACGCGGTAGAATCGTCATACGCGTAGTGAAGCTAAGTTGTTGTTAATATTGATATTTTATCAGGCAATGCCGACGGAGGCAGGATTAATTTGAGCGCGCCGGTGACATCAGGTGATGCGAGGTGACGTTCAATCCCGTCATCAGAGGATGCACACGTCTGCTCGCATGGTTGTGGCACAAGGCGGTGTGGATCGTTGTGCTGGGTGTGTTGTTGATCGCGGCGTGCGTGTTGGCCCTGCGCTATTGGGTGTTGCCGAACGCCGATAGCTATCGCGAGCAAGTAGCGCAGGCGGTCAGTCAGGCAGCAGGGCAGCGGGTGGCCATCGGCAGGATGACGGCGGATTGGGATGGCCTGCGTCCGCGGCTGAATCTCGGCAATGTGGTGGTGTACGACAAGGCGGGCCGTCCGGCGCTGACGCTACAACGTGTAGACAGCACACTGTCGTGGCTGTCGGTGGCGATGTGGCGTCCGCGCTTTTATGCGCTGGATTTTTATGAGCCTCAGTTGGACATCCGGCGCGACAAAGCGGGCCGGATTTCCGTGGGCGGCGTTGAGATGGACGGCGACAGCAGCGAAGGCGGGTTCTCCGACTGGGTGCTGAGTCAGCGTGATATCGAAATTCACAACGCCACCGTCGTGTGGACAGACGAAAAGCGCGGCGCACCGGCATTGCCCTTGCGACAAGTGCATTTGCATCTGGTGAATCGCGGCGAACGGCATCGTTTCGGCTTGAAAGCGGTGCCGCCCGAAACGCTGGCGGGCGCGCTGGATTTGCGCGGTGATCTCTCCGGCAAGTCGCTGAAAAATCCCACCGACTGGAGCGGGCGCTTGTTTGCGCAACTGGATTACGCGGATATTGCCGCATGGCGCACTTGGGCACCATTTCCGTTTGAGCTGAATCGCGGTGCGGGTGCCGTGCGGGCTTGGGCAGTACTCAAAAATCAGACGCTGCAGGAATTGACGGCCGATGTGCGTTTGGCCGATGTACGTACCCGCCTTGGCAAGGATTTGCCTGCATTGGATGTGTCTACGTTGAGCGGTCGCGTGGCGTGGAAAAAAACGCCAAAAAGCGTTGAGTTTTCTACCGTTCAGCTAAGCCTCACGACAGCCACCGCCGCTGGCGAGCTGAGTTTGCCGCCCATGGATTTCAGTTTCAAGGCTGCCACGGACGCGCAGGGCAAACCGTTGTCCAACCAGCTCAAAGTCAATGCGATCAACATTGCGCCATTGGTGTCGCTCGCGGATCATCTGCCGCTGGGGCCGGAAACGCGCAAACGGCTGGACGCGTTGTCGCCGCGCGGGCAGTTGTTCGACGTGGCAGCCACTTGGGAAGGTGAATTGTTGGATCCCGTCAAATACAGCGCCAGCGGTCGTTTCGAAGCGCTGTCGGTCGAGCGTTACGAGAAACTCCCCGGTTTGAAGGGCATCAGCGGTACGGTGTCGGCCACGGAAAAAGGCGGCACGCTGGTGTTGGCTTCGCAAACCATGAAGTTTGATATGCCGGCCTTGTTCAAAACGCCGTTGGAGTTCGACACGGTGGGTGGTCAGGCGCACTGGACGCTGGAAAAGCGAGCGCTGGAAAAAGGCAACGCGCCGGACGATCTGCGTTTTAACCTGAAGCTGTCCAATATCGCTTTTGCCAACAGCGATCTCGCGGGCGTCTTGCAAGGCAGCTATCAAAGCGTGCCAGGCAAAGCCGGCATCGCGGATTTTACCGGCAGCCTGTCGCGCGCCGAGGCCAGTCGCGTGGTGCGTTATCTGCCGGTGCCGGCTGCGCGCGGCGCACGAGATTGGCTGGAGAAGGCGTTCCTAGCGGGCGCGTCTAACGATGTGAAGTTCAAACTCAAGGGTGACTTGAGCGGGTTTCCGTTTGAGAACGAAAAACTGGGTGAATTTTTGGTGACCGCGACCGTGAGCGGCGTTGCCTTGCACTACGCTGATGGCTGGCCGAACATCGACAACATCGACGGCACACTGGGGTTTCAGGGCAAGCGCATGTCCATCTTGGCGAAGCAGGGCGTGACGCTGGGGGTGCGGATAGCCAACGTGCGTGCGGAGATTCCTGATATGGACACGACGCGGGTGCTGACGGTGTCGGGTGACGCTGAGGGCCAGACGGCGGAATTTTTAAAGCTCATCGCGAGCAGCCCGGTCAGCGGCTACATCGGTCATTTTACAGACGGTATGCAGGGTGAGGGCGCGGGCAAACTGAATCTGCGGCTGGAAATGCCGCTGCGCAATCTGGAGCGCACCCGCGTGACGGGCGGCTATCAGATGAGCGACAATCGTTTGTTGGTTGACGCATCGCTGCCGCCGCTGGAGCAGTTGAACGGCCGCATTGAATTCAGCGAGAGCGGCGTCAATGTGCCGTCGGCCAATGCCCTGTTTTTTGGCGGGCCGCTGACCATTGCCGGCACCACCCAGCGCGACGGCACGATTCGGCTGAACCTGAGCGGGCGCGCAAACCCGGATACCGCGCGCCGCGCGGGTGGGCCGCCGTGGCTCACGCAGGTGCGCGGCACGGCGGACTGGAATGGTGCCGTGACCGTGCGCAACAAGACGGTGGATGTGGTGTTTGAATCGAACTTGCAGGGTTTGGCCTCCAGCCTGCCTGCGCCGTTGACCAAGGTGGCGGCCGAGTCGCTACCGGTGCGTTTTGAACGGCGGTTTTTGAGCAACGAACGCGATCAATTGGCGCTCACGGTGGGTGATATTGTTAGCGCCCGCTTGACGCGGCACACCGAGGGAAAGCGCATTGTGGTGGATCGCGGCACAGTGCGCTTGGGCGGCGGGCAGGCGGCGGAGCCCGACGAAAGCCGCAATGGTTTGTTTATTTCCGGCAATCTGAAATCACTCAACGCCGACGCTTGGATGAAGCTGATGAGCCCCGGTTCGGGTAGCAGCGACGTGAATTATCGGGTCGCCGATCTGGATGTGAGCGTTGGTGAATTGCAATGGCTGGAGCGCAAATTCGGCGATCTGGCCGTGGCGTCGTCGGCGGTGAATGCCGACACCACGCGCTACAAGCTGTCAGGACGCGACGTCGAAGGCACGCTGGAGTGGAGCCAGCAGGGACGCGGCCGTTTGCAGGCGCGGCTGCAAAAATTAAACGTGCCCGCAGCAGCGGCCAACGCAGCCCCGGCGGTATCCAATACCATTGCGACACCCGTGGCGCGCGAGGCGGGGCCGTCGAACTTGCCTGCGCTGGATATTGTGGTGGAGAATTTTCAGGTGGGCGCGTCGCCCTTGGGCAAGCTGGAAGTCAAAGCCGCACCGCAGGATCGCGACTGGCGCATTGACCATTTGCGTTTAACCGCGGCGGGTGAAAGCGTGCTCAGCGTTGACGGTGTGTGGCAAACCGGCCTTGCGACGCCGCGCACCCAGTTGAATGTGCAATGGGGCACCGTCGATGTCGGCAAGACTTTGTCGCGTTTGGGGTACCCGGATGGTGTGCGGCGCGGCACCGCCGAGCTGGGCGGCACGCTGGCTTGGAACGGCGGCCCGCAGCAGATTGATTACGCGTCCCTGACGGGCAAGCTTGCGTTGCGCGCGGTCAAGGGGCAGTTCGTCAGAATGGAGCCGGGCATCGGCAAACTGCTGGGCATCCTCAGTTTGCAGTCGTTGCCGCGACGCCTCACGCTGGATTTTCGTGACGTGTTCAGCGACGGCTTTGCCTTCGATGAAATTCTGGGTGAAGTCAGATTGGAGCAGGGCCTCGCCAGCTCGGAGAAGTTTTTTATCGGCGGGCCGTCGGCAAAAGTGCTGCTGAGCGGCTCAGTGGATTTGAATCGTGAAACGCAAAACCTGCAGGTAAAAGTGAGCCCGCATGTGTCGGACGGCGTGTCGATTGCGTCTGCGTTGCTGGGTGGGCCGATTGCGGCGCTGGCCGCGTTTGTGGCACAAAAGCTTTTTAAGGATCCGCTCGACGAACTCACCTCGTTTCGCTACGTCATCACCGGCAACTGGGCTGATCCCGTGGTGACTAAAGTCGTGCCGGTAGCCGCAGCACCGACACGCAGCAGTGATTGATGTAACTAATTGATTTTATTGAATAATATTTAACAGGATTAAAAGCATGGCCACTCGCATTGCCGCCATCCAAATGGTGTCCGGCCCCAAAGTTGCGGACAACCTTATCGAAGCAGGCCGCTTGATCGCGCAAGCCGCTGCGCGTGGCGCGCAGTTGGTGGCATTGCCAGAATACTTCGGCATTCTCGGTATGAAAGACACCGACAAGGTGGACGTGCGTGAGGCACCGGGCGCGGGGCCGATCCAATCGTTTTTGTCTGACACGGCCAAGAAACACGGGGTGTGGATTGTCGGCGGCTCTGCGCCGCTGGTGTCGGCTGATCCGCGCAAGGTGCGTAACAGCAGCCTGGTGTTTGACGCCGATGGTCGGCAGGTCGCGCGTTACGACAAGATTCATCTCTTTGGCTTTCAAATGGGTGACGAGCGCTATCACGAAGCCGGCACCATCGAGCCGGGCGATACGCCGGTGACGGTAGATACGCCGTTCGGGCGACTGGGCTTGTCCATTTGCTACGACCTGCGTTTCCCTGAGCTGTATCGTACGATGAAGGACGTGGACATTATTCTCGTGCCATCAGCGTTTACGGAGACCACCGGCCGCGCGCATTGGGAGACGCTGCTGCGCGCGCGCGCGATTGAAAACCTCGCCTACGTGCTCGCCCCCGCGCAGGGCGGACGTCACGCCAACGGGCGCGAGACGCACGGCGACTCGATGATTATCGACCCGTGGGGTGTGGTGCTTGACCGTTTGCCGAGCGGTGCCGGTGTGGTGCTGGCGGACATTGATCTGGAGCGCATGCGCGGCTTGCGTCGTAGTTTGCCAGCGTTGGATCACCGCATGCTTCGGTAAAGTTTTTTCTGCTGATAATACATACTTAACTAATTGATTTTAAACATTAAATTTATTATGCACGAGCGGGCAGCATGGCCACTCATAGCGCTATTCAGTGGCGCGGCATGGGCGCAGGTGCCGGCACCGTACCCGGTTAAACCGATCCGTGCGGTGGTGCCGTTTGTGGCTGGCGGCGGCACGGATCTGATGGCGCGGTCTATCGCGCAAAAGCTGTCCGAGGCGTTCGGCCAGCAGGTCATTGTCGACAATCGCGCGGGTGGCGGCGGGGTGATCGCGTCGGTGCTGGTCAAAGACGCGCCGCCTGACGGCTACACGATTTTTTTCGCCACCATCAGCCAGCTCGCCACCAACGTGGCGGTGAGTAAAAACCTGCCCTACGACCCCCTGCGCGACTACGCGCCGGTGACCATGACCGGCAGCAATGCGTATTTTCTGATCACGCATCCGGCGTTCGCGGCAAACACCTTGCCGGCCTTCATCGCAGCAGCGCGCGCGAAGCCGGGCGAGGTGAACTATGCGTCGTCCGGCACCGGCGGCGGCGCGCATCTGGCGGGCGCGCTGTTTGGCACTTTAGCCAAAATTAGCCTCGTGCATGTGCCGTACAAAGGCTCGGCGCAATCGGTGACCGACGTGATGGGCGGTCAAGTGCATGCCACCTTTGCCCAACCGCCGGTCATGCTGGCTCAAGCCAAGGCGGGAAAACTCAAAGTGCTGGGCGTCACCAGCCGCAAGCGCCACGCCTCATGGCCCGACGCGCCGCCTATCGCGCAAGCGCTGCCCGGCTACGAAGCGGCGTCGTGGCAGGGCCTCGTAGTACCCGCGCGCACGCCGTCGGCGGTGATCGACAAACTGCACCGCGAAACGGTCGTCGCGCTCAACAGCGGCGAACTGCGCAAACGCCTGCTCGCCGAAGGCTCTGAAATCGGCGGCATGCTGCCGACGGAATTCGGCGCTTATATCAGGAGCGAGCTAACGAAGTGGACCAAGGTGGTGCGGGATTCGAATATTCGGGTGGAGTAGGGCGCAGAACGAAAGGCGTCATGTTTTCTCGCCTCCTCACTACCGGCCTCACTACCGACCTCACTACCCGCCGCACGCAGCGCATTCGCAGCCACGACACTCGCAGGGGCTATAATGCCGCATCAGTTCACGCCCAGGGTGATTGCACATCGCCAATCGAAATTGTTTAGTAACTAATTGTTTTTAAAGGATATTTTGTGTCATCACCCGTGGAAGTCCGCACCACCGATCCGACCCTGAATTTCGCTACGGCATACGACACGCTGTTGGCGCCGTACGCGTTGAACGACGCCAAGCTCGGCACGGTGTTCGGCCAGATCATGCAGCATCAGGTGGATTACGCGGATTTGTATTTTCAGTACTGCCGCAGTGAATCCTGGAGCCTTGAGGAGGGCATCGTCAAGTCGGGCAGTTTCAGCATTGATCAAGGGTTAGGCGTGCGGGCCGTGAGCGGGGAAAAAACGGCGTTCGCGTATTCGGACGATATCAGTTTTGATGCGCTGGCCGCCGCGGCGCAGGCGACGCGTGCGATTGGACGGCAGGGGGGTTCGCAGGCGACGCAAATTGCTCACCGCAACAGCGGGCGTAATCTGTATTCGCCGCAGGACCCGCTGGCGAGTCTGGAAGATCCGAAAAAAGTGGCGTTGCTGGAGCGGCTTGAGCGCTACACACGCAGTCTCGACCCGCGTGTGACGCAGGTGATGGCATCGCTTGCCGGTGAATACGAAGTGGTGATGGTGGCGCGCAGCGATGGCGGGCAGGCGGCCGATGTGCGTCCACTGGTGCGTGTGGGCTTGCAGGTGATTGTCGAACAAAATGGCCGCCGCGAGCAGGGCAGCGCGGGCGGTGGCGGACGTTTTGATTACGCCTATTTCACCGAGGAAATCCTGCACGATTACGCGCGCAAGGCGGTGGATCAGGCGCTGGTGAATCTGGGTGCGCAAGCGGCACCAGCGGGCACCATGACGGTGGTGCTGGGCGCGGGCTGGCCGGGCATTCTGTTGCACGAGGCGATTGGCCACGGGCTCGAAGGCGATTTCAATCGCAAAGGCACGTCGGCATTCAGCGGGCGCATGGGCGAGCGCGTGGCATCTAAAGGCGTGACGGTGGTGGACGACGGCACGCTTGAGCGCCGTCGCGGTTCGCTCAATATCGACGACGAAGGCAACCCCACGCAATGCAATGTGCTGATTGAAGACGGCGTGTTAAAGGGCTATTTGCAGGACAGTCTTAACGCGCGACTGATGAAGGTTGCGCCTACAGGCAATGGCCGCCGCGAATCGTTCGCGCACATCCCTATGCCGCGCATGACCAATACTTACATGTTAAATGGCGATAAAGACCCGCAGGAAATTATTGCTTCTGTGAAAAATGGTTTATACGCAGCCAACTTTGGCGGCGGGCAGGTGGATATCACCAGCGGTAAGTTTGTGTTCTCGGCCTCCGAGGCTTATTTGATCGAGAACGGCAAGGTCACTTCGCCGGTACGGGGTGCCACTTTAATCGGCAATGGCCCCGATGCGCTGACGCGGGTGATGCTGATAGGCAACGATATGACGCTCGATCCCGGCGTGGGCACCTGCGGCAAAGAAGGTCAAAGCGTGCCGGTGGGCGTGGGACAGCCGACGCTGCGTATTGACGGGCTGACGGTGGGCGGCACGGCACAGTAGTTGCGCCGTGACAGTCAGTATCGGCGCGGAATGCTGCAATGCGATATCCGCTATAATCTGTTGTTTCTACAGTGAATTGAGACTGCAATGCCGTACCAAACCGACGATTTGCGCATCAAAGAAATCAAAGAACTCGCGCCGCCTGCCAAGCTGCTGAGCGAGTTTCCCATCACGGAAACCGCTGCCAAGACGGTGGCGGAGACGCGTCAGGCCATCCATCGCATTATTCATGGTGCCGACGACCGGCTGCTGGCGATAGTCGGTCCGTGCTCGATACACGACGTGAAGGCAGCCAAAGAATACGCGGGCAAGCTCAAGGAATATGCCGACAAAGCCAGCGCCGATGTGCTGGTGGTGATGCGCGTGTATTTTGAAAAGCCGCGCACCACGGTGGGCTGGAAGGGCTTGATCAACGACCCCAAGCTCGACGGCAGTTTCAACATCAACGAAGGCCTGCGCGTGGCACGGCAATTGTTGTTGGAAATCAATAGCTTGGGTATGCCAGTGGGCTGCGAGTTTCTGGACATGATCACGCCGCAATACATCGCCGATTTGGTGGCGTGGGGTGCCATTGGTGCGCGCACCACTGAGTCGCAAATTCATCGCGAACTGGCGTCGGGCCTGTCGTGCCCGGTGGGCTTCAAAAACGGTACCGGCGGTGACATTAAAATCGCGCTGGATGCCATTCGCGCTGCGCAAGCGCCACATCACTTTTTGTCGGTGACCAAAGAAGGTCGCTCCGCGATTGTGACCACGACGGGCAACGAAGACTGCCATTTGATTTTGCGCGGCGGCAAAGCGCCGAATTATTCGGCGGCGGATGTGGATGCAGCAGGCAAAGGTTTGGCCGAGGCAGGCATACCGGCGCGCATCATGATCGATTTCAGCCACGGCAACAGCAGCAAGGTACCGGCCAAGCAAATCGACGTCGGGCAAGATGTGGCGCGCCAAATCGAAGCGGGTGATGCGCGTATTTTCGGCATTATGGCGGAAAGCCATCTGAAGGCCGGACGCCAAGATTTGGTTCCCGGCAAGCCGCTGGCCTACGGCGTGAGCATTACCGACGGCTGCGTAAGCTGGGAAGAAACCCGTGCCATGCTCGATGGTCTGGCCGCCGGCGTGCGTGCGCGGCGGCTTAAGGCCGAAGCGGAAGACTAAACTTCGCTGGGTAACTGCCTGACGTGCCTAGCATCGCGCCCGGCTTCGGTAAGTTTGGGGTAAGTAATCCTGCGCCACAATGTGGGTTGAATTGTTGCGCGGCTTGCGCTTGTAGCGTCGAGTAACGTGTTTAAAGTCTCGATTCTGGCGCGTAGTTACTCACTTTTAAATCAGTGCGTTATATCAGGAGACTCACATGGCAGATCAACAACCGTCCGCAGCGCCCGTAGTATCAACAGGTAAGCGTTTTATGGATATGACAGCCGGCGAAAAAGTGACTTGGCTGGGTAAAGTGGTCGTCATGCTGGCCACTGGCGGCTTTGCGTTCCCGAACATCTTCGTCGAGTAAAGCGTAGGCGGCTCGCGGGCGAGCGGGTCAGCCCTGTAGTAAAAACGTTTCGATGATCGCGGCCAGCTTTTCCGGCTGGTCGTGATGCATCATGTGCCCGCTGTCTTCCTGCAGGACTTCCCTGAAATCTTTGAACGCTCCTTTGCGCTCGGCGAATTGCGCGGGCGTGTCTTTGCGCCAATTGCGCGGATCGATGTCGTTGATCACCACCCACAGCACCGGGCAGGTGACACGCTGCCAGCACGCGATTAACTGTTCCACCTGATTCATCACCGGGTTGACGATTTTGTGCCGCGGGTCGAAGCACAGCACGATTTCATTGTTGTCTGACGTTCGCGCCCAGTGTTGGGCGAGAAAGCGTGATTTCTCAGTGCTGAGGCGTGGGTTGTTCTTGCGCAACCTTTCCGCGACCGCGTCGAACGTGGCATAGGGCTTGAAGCGCGGCGGATCTTTCAGCTCATTTAACCAACGCTCGTAGCGCGCGGGTGCCATATCCGGCTTGCTGCGTCCGGCGCCAAAACCTTCTAGCGAAATGAGGTTGCGTACGCGTTGCGGACGCATGCCGCTATAGCTGCAAGCCACGTTGCCGCCCATGCTGTGTCCGATCAAATGTACCGGCTGATCCGGCGAGTAAATGTCGAGCAGCGCGTCCAGATCGGCGTAGTAATCCTGAAACCAGTAGCCTTCGTTGCTCCAACTGCTCAAGCCGAAGCCGCGCCAATCAGGCGCGATAATGTGCCAATCGTGCTTGAACGCATCGATCAAAAACTGGAATGACGCCGAAACATCCATCCAGCCGTGCAGCAAAAAGAGCTTGGGGCGCGAGGCATCGCCCCACAAACGCACGTGATAGCGGATACCGCGGATGGCGTGAAATTCGGAACGGCTTGTTTTCATTTGGTTTTTTCTGATTTTTACTGCGGATGGCAAAGGTTCGCTGCGATTATGCAATAACCTCGCACAAGCCGCGAAACAAGCCGCTAAAATACCGCCATGCAGCCCCAGTTTGTCCACCTTCGATTACACAGCGAATACTCCGTTGTGGATGGTATTGTGCGCGTTGACGACGCGGTGGCCGCGGCGGTTGCGGATGGCATGCCGGCGCTGGCGCTCACCGATTTGTCGAACCTCTTCGGCATGGTCAAATTCTACAAAGCGGCGCGCAGCGCGGGTGTGAAGCCCGTCGTCGGCTGCGATGTATGGATCACCAATGACGCCGATCGCGACAAGCCTTTTCGCCTGTTGCTGTTGGTGCAAAATCATGCGGGCTATTTGCGCCTGTGCGAGTTGCTCACGCGTGCGTATCGCACGAACCAGTATCGCGGGCATTGCGAAGTCAAGCGCGAATGGTTCACCGAAACCAGTACCGACGGACTGATAGCCTTGTCCGGCGCGCATCATGGCGATATCGGGCAGGCCCTGATTGCCGACAACCACGTTGTTGCGGCGAGACTGGCACGCGATTGGGAAACCTTGTTTCCCGGCCGTTTTTATATCGAGGTGCAACGGCCCGGCGCAGCCGCTATGACGGCGGGTGCGGCGGCGGTGCCCGTTGAAGTCTGTGTGCAGCGCTCGTTAAAGCTGGCGGCGAAAGCGAAATTGCCGGTGGTGGCCACGCACCCGGTGCAGTTTTTGCGCGCGGATGACTTTCGTGCGCACGAGGCGCGCGTGTGTATTTCCGAAGGGCATATGCTGTCGGATCAGCGCCGTCCGAAGCTTTTTACCGAGCAGCAGTATTTTCTGAATCAGGCAGAAATACTTAATATTTTCAAAGACTTGCCTGATGCGCTCGCGAACACCATCGAGATCGCCAAGCGCTGCAACTTGAAACTGGAACTCGGTAAAAGCAAGTTGCCACTGTTTCCCACACCCAACAACGAGAGCCTCGATGAGTATCTCAGGTTGCGCGCGCATGCCGGCTTGACGGAACGCATGCTGGGCTTGTATGCCAGCGAAGAGACGCGTGACAAGGCCTTACCGCGCTACGTCGAGCGCCTTGAGTTTGAAATCAAGGTGATTCTGCAAATGGGCTTTCCTGGCTACTTTTTGATTGTTGCCGACTTTATCAACTGGGCCAAAAACAACGGCGTGCCGGTGGGCCCGGGGCGCGGCTCCGGTGCCGGTTCGCTGGTGGCGTACAGCTTGGGCATCACCGATCTGGACCCGCTGCGTTACAACCTGCTGTTCGAACGCTTTTTGAATCCCGAACGTGTGTCGATGCCCGACTTTGATATCGATTTCTGTCAGGACGGGCGCGACCGCGTGATCGATTACGTCAAGCAACGCTACGGTGCCGACAGCGTGTCGCAGATCGTCACCTTTGGCACCATGGCGGCAAAAGCGGTGGTGCGCGATGTCGGGCGCGTGCTGGAAATGTCGTATACGTTTTGCGATCAAATTGCCAAACTCATTCCATTTCAGCCCGGCAAGCACATCACGCTCGCGCTGGCGCGCGAGATGGAGCCGCAGTTAAAGGAGCGTGAGCAAAACGAAGAAGAAGTCGCTGAGTTATTGGCGCTGGCGGAAAAGGTGGAAGGTCTCACGCGCAACGTCGGCATGCACGCGGGCGGCGTGCTGATTGCGCCGGGCAAACTCACGGATTTTTGCCCGCTGTATGTGGCGGACGGCTCGGATTCCGCGGTGAGCCAGTTTGACAAGGACGATGTCGAAGCTGTCGGCCTGGTGAAGTTCGACTTTTTGGGCCTCACCACGCTGACCATTTTGGATTGGGCCGTGCGCTATATCAAGCAGCTCGATCCCGATTCGCACCTAGCGTTGCATGAAATCCCGCTGGACGATGCGGCGTCGTATAAAATTTTTGCCACTGCCAATACGGCCGCGATATTCCAGTTTGAATCGCGCGGCATGCGCGATTTGCTGCGGCGCGCGAAGCCCGACCGTTTCGGCGACATCATCGCGTTGGTGGCGTTGTATCGTCCCGGCCCGATGGACCTGATTCCTGATTTTTGCGAGCGCAAGCATGGCAAGCGCTTTGAGTATCCTGATCCGCGCGTCAAAGACATCCTCACCGAATCCTACGGCATCATGATTTACCAAGAGCAGGTGATGCAGATGGCGCAGATCATCGGCGGCTATAGCTTGGGTGGTGCCGATCTGTTGCGTCGCGCGATGGGCAAGAAAAAGGCTGAGGAGATGGCCGAGCATCGCGGCATCTTTGCCGAGGGCGCGGCGAAGAACGGCCTCACACCGCGCAAGGCTGACGAACTTTTTGATTTAATGGAGAAATTCGCTGGCTACGGGTTCAACAAATCGCACGCTGCGGCGTACGCGCTGGTGGCGTATCAAACCGCGTATCTGAAAGCGCATCACGCAGCCGCGTTCATGGCGGCCAACTTGTCCGCGGTGATGAACGACACCGACAAAGTGCAGCAACTGCATGAAGATGCGCGTGCCAACGGTCTGGACATTCTGCCGCCGGATGTGAACAGCGGCGGCTACCGCTTTGCGCCGGTGGATAGAAAACGCATACGCTACGGGCTGGGCGCGATCAAAGGCACCGGCGAAGGCGCGATTAATCACATCATCGAAGTGCGCGGCGAGAGCGGCCCGTACCAGGATTTGTTCGATTTTTGCCATCGTGTGGATAATCGGGTGGTCAATCGGCGTGTGGTCGAATCGCTGGTGCGCGCGGGGGCATTTGACAGCGTGGACGACAATCGCGCCGCGCTGCTGGCGTCCGTCGGGCTCGCGCTCGAAAGCGCTGAGCAAGCCAGCCGCAGCGCGAATCAAACGAATCTCTTCGGTGATGTTGAAGACCACCGACCCACCGCGCAAATCGCCAAGGTGTCGCGCTGGAGCGATCTGGAGCGCCTGAAGCAGGAAAAGGTGGCGGTGGGTTATTACCTCTCAGGCCATCCGTTCCGCACCTTTGAGGCCGAGCTGCGCGGCTTTGCGCCGACGCGGCTGGATCAGGTGAGCGCGCAAGCGGGCACGGTCATGCTCGCGGGGATTGTGGTGAGTCAGCGCATTCAAATGACGCGGCGTGGCCGCATGGGCGTGCTGGTGCTCGACGACAGCTACGCGCGGTTGGAACTGACGGTGTTTAACGAACTCTATGAGCAACACCGGCATTGGCTTAAAGAAGATACCTTGATCGTGGTCGAAGGCAAAGTCAGCAAATCCATGTTCGATGATTCAGAAAACCTGCGCATTTCGGCGGAAAAGCTCTACGACCTGCAAAAGGCGCGCGAGCAATTTGCGCGTGCGCTCAAAATCACTTGCAACGGCCAATCTTCGGGCGACAAGCTGCGGGCGTTGCTGACGCCGCATCTGAAAGGCACGTGCCCAGTGGAAATCGAGTATCACAATCAAGGCGCGAGTTGCGAAATCCGCCTGGGTGAAGAATGGAAAGTGCATCCGCGCGATGAGCTTTACGCCTCGCTGGCGGAATGGTTGCGGCCCGAGAACGTCAAATTTCAATACAGTAATGAACAACGATAGACAACCATGATTAACGTGGATGAAGTATTGGCCGTCGATACGGCCATGGTAGACGGCTTGCTGGCACAGGCGCAGGCCTTGCCGAGGCAGCGCAAAAACCTGAATTTTCATGCGCGCGAAACGCATCCGTGCCAGCGTTTTCTCAACGCGATGTGGCCTGGGTCGTATGTGCGGCCGCATCGCCATCTTGCTGAAAACAAAGAAGAATTCATGATGATAGTGCGCGGCTGCTTGGGCGTGATTCTGTACGACGCGAACGGCGCGGTGACCGGCAAAATGAAGCTCGAAGAAAACGGCCCGGTACGTGCTGTGAGCATTCCGACCAGCGTGTATCACACCGCGGTAGCGTTAATGCCGACGGTTATTTTCGAGGCAAAAGGCGGGCCTTACGCGCCGCATACCCCTGCGGAGCTGGCGCTGTTTGCGCCGGCCGAAGGTGCCCCCGAGGCGGCGCAATATTTGCGCGACATGGAGGCTCTGCTTGCCGCAGCGTGACGGTGTTGCGCCGAAGTGGCGCGTGATTGGGGCGGTGCTTGCCGGCTTGTGCTTCACGTCATTGGCCATAGCCGATGAGGCTGCGTGGAAGGCGCTCAACGATCAGGTCGTCCCGCACATGACCAGCGGCAGTCTCGACAAAGCGGAGCAGTTCGCCCGCCAAGGGTTGGCGATGGCAGAAAAATCGTTTGGCCCCACGCATCGCAACACGGAGACCAGCGCCAGTAATCTTGCGCTGGTGCTGCGCTTTCAAAAGCGTTACGAAGAATCTGAAAAGCACTACCGGCGTGCGGTGGCGCTGCGCGAAAAATCACAGGGGGCGGCGCATCCGGCGACGGCACTGATGATGTTGAATCTTGCTGACGTGTTGCAGGTGCAAAAAAAATACGCCGAGGCGGAAAAGCTGCAACGCGCAATGCTTCCAATCTTCGAGAAGGTGCATGGCGACGATCCGAAAACCGCGACTGCGCTGAATAATCTGGGTGCCAATCTGCGCATGCAGGAGCGCCACAAAGAGGCCGAGCCGTTGCTGCGGCGCGCACTGGCCATGAAAGAAAAAACCTTGGGTTCCATGAACCAAAGCGTTGCACATACCTTGGTGAATTTGGCTGAGGTGTGTGAAGCGCAGGGCCGCAAGGACGAGGCCACCAAGCTGCGTGAGCGCGCTGCAGAAATCCATCGACTGGCTTCTGCAAAAGCCTAATTAAATCAAGTAGTTATGTTCACTTGACCTTCATGCCCGGCTGCGCGCCGCTGTCGGGCGACAGCAAAAACAAGCCCGGCGCGTCACCGCTGGCGGCGAGCACCATGCCCTCGGACAGGCCGAACTTCATTTTTCGCGGGGCCAGATTGGCGACTACCACGGTGAGCTTTCCGACCAACGCCGCCGGGTCGTAAGCGGACTTGATACCAGCGAATACCTGCCGCGTGCCCAGCGTGCCGACATCGAGCGTGAGTTTCAGCAGCTTGTCGGCGCCTTCGACGTGTTCGGCGTTGGCGATTTTGGCTATGCGCAGATCGATCTTGGTGAAGTCGTCAATTGAAATGGGCGCATCAGCGCCTGTACTTTTCCCCTCTCCCCCCGGTGTAGGGGCTAGGGGTGAGGGAGATTTTGACGGTAAAGCAGCCGGTGTTTTGTCCATAACGGCATTCCAAACAGACTCGAGTACCGCTTCGGTCTGCTGAAGCACATCGTTATTCCAAAAGCGCAACACGCTGATGCCTTCGGCGTTCAGCGCAGCGGTTCTGGCCTCGTCACGCGGCGCTGCGTCTTGATGTTGCCCGCCATCTAATTCGATGGCGAGCTTCAAATCGTGTGAGTAAAAATCAAGAATAAATTTCTTGCTGCTTATTTCGATAGGATGCTGACGACGAAATTTGGCATCAGCCAAGCGCCGGTTGCGTAGCAAAGACCAGATCAAGCGCTCGGCGTCGGTTTGCTCGGTGCGCAGCTTTTTTGCAAAGGCGAGGAGGTCTTCGGGGAGCGGCTTTTTTGACCCCTTTCCCTCACCCCCGGCCCCTCTCCCGGAGGGAGAGGGGGGAACGGCACTCGCTCCCGTCATAGTTTTCGGAGTGGTGCTTACGGACGGCTCCCTTCTCCCTGCGGGAGAAGGGTTGGGGATGAGGGAAGGTTTGGGGCTTTCTGTGCTGAGTTCGAATAGCGCGTCGAGTTGTTTTTCTTCGACGCGGGTCATTAGATGGGAGTAGCGATTGATCTTGTGGCCAACGGGAAGAGCGTTGTGTTGTCCCCATGTAAAATGCTCGGGGCCTAGGTTCAGAAATTGCTGAACGTTTTTGGCTGTTTTCGGCAGCACTGGCGCAAGCATGACGGAGATATACCAAAACACATTGATTGCGGTCGAGCAAACTTGATGTAGGTTGTCTCGGCTGAGCTCGACTTTTGCCAAGTCCCAAGGTTTTGCAGTGTCTATGTATTGGTTGATTCGATCCAGCATTACGCCAATTTCGCGCAAGGCTTTTCCATAGTCTCTGTCTGCGTAAAGCAAACCGATTTCTGTCCAATAGCTTGGCGCTCCTATATCGGCCCAAAGTTTAAACGCTGCGGGGTCTATTCCTTTGCTGGTCAGTTGTCCGTCGAAGCGATTTTCAATAAACCCCGCACACCGACTAGCAATATTCACATACTTGCCAATCAAATCGCTATTCACCCGAGCCATAAAGTCGTCGGGATTAAACTCAATATCCTCTACGCTGCCATTCAACTTGGCTGCAATGTAATAACGCAGCCACTCCGGGTTCATGCCTACATCGAGGTAGCGCAGCGGGCTGATGCCGGTGCCGCGCGACTTGGACATTTTTTCGCCGCCGATCTGGATAAAGCCGTGTACGTAAATGTGGTTCGGTACTTTGTAGGGCTTGCCGGCGAATTCCAGCATGGCGGGCCAGAACAGGGTGTGGAAGTAGATGATGTCCTTGCCGATGAAGTGAATTTGCTCGGTCGCGGGGTCTTCCAAAAACTGTTTAAAATCAATGCCTTGCTTGGTGCAATAGTTTTTCAAACTGGCGAGATAACCGATGGGCGCGTCCAGCCACACGTAAAAATATTTGCCCGGCGCATCGGGTATGGGGATGCCGAAATAGGGTGCGTCGCGTGAGATGTCCCAGTCGCCCAGTGCCTGATCGCCACTGCCTTGTAGCCACTCGCGCGCTTTGTTGGCGACTTGCGGTTGCAGGCGACCGGGTGCGTCGAGCCAGCTTTTTAAGAACGCCACGCATTTCGGATCGGACAACCTGAAGAAATAGTGGTCTGACGTGCGTAACTCTGGCTTTGCGCCGGAAAGTGTTGAATACGGATTTTTCAGTTCGGTCGGCGCGTACACCGAGCTGCACACTTCGCAGGCGTCGCCGTATTGATCTTTGGCATTGCACTTGGGGCACTCGCCTTTGATGTAGCGGTCGGCGAGGAACATGCCTTTGACTGGATCGTAAAACTGCTCGACCGGTTTGATCTCAATCAGGCCCTCGGCTTTCAGGCGTTTGTAAACATCCTGCGACAGCTCGGTGTTTTCGTCTGAATCGGTCGAATGCCAGTTGTCGAACTCAATGTGAAAGCCGTCGAGATAGCGCTTTCGGCCCGCGGCGATTTCGCCGACGAACTGCTGCGGCGTTTTGCCGGCTTTTTCGGCGGCGATCATGATGGGCGCGCCGTGGGCGTCATCCGCACCAACGAAGTGCACCTCGTTGCCCTGCATGCGTTGAAACCGCACCCAGATATCGGCTTGGATGTACTCCATGATGTGCCCGATGTGAAACGCGCCGTTGGCGTAGGGCAATGCGGTGGTAACGAAGAGGCGGCGTTGAGTCATGGCTTCACGGCAGGAGATGCAGCTAAAGGCTTGAATTGTAACAAAATCCCCTGCCAAACTGCCCGGTAAATCCACACTTGCCGTGCGAATGACCTTACAATTCGGCCCGTAGTAAATTGATTAAACTGACATTCGCAGAACCGGAAAAATGCTCATGGCCATTACCGAACAGCAGGTTAAAGACGTGCTGCAAACGCTGATCGATCCCAACACGCGCAAGGATTACCTCACCAGCAAATCCGCGCGCAACATCAAGGTGGACGGCGACAACGTATCGCTGGATGTGCAACTGGGTTATCCGGCGAAAAGCCAGCTTGCGCCGATCTGTGATGAAATAACCGCCAAGCTGAAAGCGCTGCCCGGTGTGGGCAATGTGACAGTGAATGTCACCATGCACATTATCAAGCACGCGGTGCAACGCGGCGTGAAGCTGGTGCCGGGCATCAAAAACATTATCGCCGTGGCGTCAGGCAAGGGCGGTGTGGGCAAGAGTACAACGGCAGTGAATCTGGCATTGGCGCTGGCGGCGGAGGGGGCAAATGTGGGCGTGCTGGATGCGGATATCTATGGCCCGTCGCAGCCGATGATGCTGGGCATCAAGGGCAAGCCGGTGAGCAAGGACAACAAATCGCTGGAGCCGATGGAAGGTCACGGCATACAAGCCATGTCGATCGGTTTTTTGATTGATATCGAAACGCCAATGGTATGGCGCGGGCCGATGGTGACACAGGCGCTGGAGCAATTGCTGAATGAAACCAAGTGGCGCGATATTGATTACCTGATAGTCGATCTGCCGCCGGGCACGGGCGATATTCAACTCACGCTGGCACAGCGCGTGCCGGTGACGGGCGCTGTGATCGTGACCACGCCGCAGGACATTGCGTTGATCGATGCACGCAAGGGTTTGAAAATGTTCGAGAAGGTGAACATTCCGATTTTGGGTATTGTGGAAAACATGTCGATCCACGTGTGCTCGAATTGCGGGCACGAAGAGCGCATCTTCGGTGAAGGCGGTGGCGCAAAAATGAGCAAAGATTACGACATGGAATTGCTGGGTTCTCTACCGCTGGATATTCATATCCGCGAGCAGGCTGATTCAGGCACGCCGACGGTGGTGGCTGACCCCGACAGTCGCGCGTCACAGGTGTACAAGCAAATCGCGCGCCGCGTGGCGGTGAAAATCGCCGAGAAGCAGCAGGATCACTCTTCGGTGTTTCCGAAGATCGTCGTACAGAACACCTAGTTCGTTTCTGCTGATTTTTGCAAACGTGTTGCGCACCCGCGCAGCAGGGAGAACCTCATGAAATTCCGCTTCCCCGTCATCATTATTGATGAGGATTTTCGCTCTGAAAACGTCAGCGGGCTGGGCATACGCGCGCTGGCCAAGGCCATTGAAGGAGAGGGTCTTGAGGTGCTGGGCGTGACCAGTTACGGCGATTTGTCGTCATTCGCGCAGCAGCAAAGTCGTGCGTCGGCGTTTATTCTGTCGGTAGACGACGAGGAGTTTTCGACCGAAGAAGCGACATCGACCATTGCGGAGTTGCGGGGCTTTGTCGAAGAAATTCGCTTTCGCAATGCCGATATCCCGATTTTTCTCTACGGCGAAACCAAAACGTCGCGGCACATACCAAACGACGTACTGCGCGAGTTGCACGGCTTTATTCACATGTTCGAGGACACGCCGGAGTTCGTTGCGCGCTACATCGTGCGTGAGACCAAATCGTATCTCGATGGCCTTGCGCCGCCGTTTTTCCGCGCACTAACGCATTACGCGCAGGATGGTTCGTATTCATGGCATTGCCCAGGGCATTCGGGCGGCGTGGCGTTTTTGAAGAGCCCGGTGGGGCATATGTTCCACCAGTTTTTCGGCGAGAACATGCTGCGCGCCGACGTGTGCAATGCGGTGGATGAACTCGGCCAGTTGCTCGATCATACCGGGCCGGTGGCGGCATCGGAGCGTAACGCGGCGCGCATTTTCAATTGCGATCATTTGTTTTTTGTGACCAACGGCACATCGACATCGAACAAGATTGTGTGGCATTCGAATGTGGCGCCGGGCGACGTGGTGATTGTGGATCGCAACTGCCATGTGTCGATACTGCACGCGATCACCATGACCGGCGCGATTCCCGTGTTTTTGATGCCCACGCGCAACCACTTCGGCATCATCGGGCCGATTCCCATGGAAGAATTCAAGTGGGAAAACATTGAGAAAAAAATCAAGGCGCATCCGTTTGCCAGCAAAGCCAAGAGCAAGCCGCGCGTGTTGACGCTGACGCAAAGCACCTACGACGGCATTGTGTATAACGTGGATACGCTAAAAGACATGCTTGATGGCCATGTCGATGCGCTGCACTTTGACGAAGCGTGGTTGCCGCACGCGACGTTTCATGAGTTTTACAAAGGTATGCACGCTATCGGGCGCGACCGACCGTTGTGCAAAACGTCGATGGTGTTTTCCACGCAATCCACGCACAAGCTGTTGGCGGGTTTGTCGCAGGCTTCGCAAATTCTGGTGCAGGACAGCCAGACGCGCAAACTCGATCAACACACGTTTAACGAAGCGTATTTGATGCACACCTCCACCTCGCCGCAATACGCGATTATCGCGTCGTGCGACGTGGCGGCCGCGATGATGGAGCCGCCGGGTGGACCGGCGTTGGTGGAGGAATCCATCCTCGAAGCGCTGGATTTTCGCCGCGCCATGCGCAAAATTGATGCCGAATTCGGCAAGGATTGGTGGTTCAAGGTATGGGGGCCGGAACGGCTTGCCGATGAAGGTATCGGTAATCGCGACGACTGGATGCTGCGCGCGAACGAGCGCTGGCATGGCTTTGGTGCACTCGCGCCGGGCTTTAACATGCTCGACCCGATTAAATCCACGGTCATCACACCAGGGCTGGATGTTACCGGCAAGTTCGCCAAGACGGGCATTCCGGCGGCGGTGGTGACCAAGTATCTCGCAGAGAATGGCATTATTGTTGAGAAGACCGGGTTGTATTCGTTTTTTATCATGTTCACCATCGGTATCACCAAGGGCCGTTGGAATACGCTGGTCACTGAACTGCAGCAGTTCAAAGATGACTACGCGGGCAACAAGCCGCTGTGGCGTTTGATGCCGGAGTTTGTGGCGAAATTTCCGCACTACGAAAAGACCGGCCTGCGCGATTTATGCGATCAGATCCACGACGTCTACAAAGCCAACGACGTGGCTCGGCTCACTACCGAAATGTATTTGTCGGACATGCAGCCTGCGATGCCGCCGGCTGAAGCGTGGTCGCGCATGGCGCACCGCGAGATCGAGCGCGTGGAAATCGACCAGCTTGAAGGTCGTGTCACCAGCTCGCTGCTGACGCCGTATCCGCCGGGCATTCCGCTGCTGATACCGGGCGAGCGCTTCAACGCCACCATCGTGCGCTTCCTCAAATTCGCGCGCGACTTCAACCAGAAATTCCCCGGCTTTGAAACCGACATTCATGGCTTGGTTAAAGATAGCGGCGATAAAGTGTTGCGTTACGCTGTTGATTGCGTGGCGGGGTAATTGACAGAATTTACCGAGTTTTGGAGTGCGAATTGAATCGTATCTATTTGTTTTTATTGAGTATTTTATTTAACGCTGGCGCGCAAGCGCAAGCTGCGCCTGATCTCGCGCAGGCGCGCAGCTTGCTAAGCGCCAACCAACCGGCTGCTGCGTTAAAACTGCTGGGGCCGCACGAAGACGCGCAGGCTGGCAACCTTGAATTCGATTATCTCCTTGGCGTCGCCGCGCTGGAGGCGGGCGATGCCAGTCGCGCGACAATCTTGCTGGAGCGCGCGCTGCTGGTGAACCCCAATCACGCGGGCGCACGACTGGATCTCGCGCGCGCGTATTTCGCGTTGGGCGACCGCGAACGCGCACGCACTGAGTTCAATATCGTGCTGTCGCAAGACCCGCCTGCGGCGGCGCGCGGCGTGATCCAATCGTATCTGACGCGTATGGAGGGTAATGGTTTTCTGGGTGGCAAAACGCGCGCGTCGGGATATCTCGATGTCACCGCCGGGCGCGACAGCAACGTCAACAATGCCACCAGCTTGGGGCAGGTGTTTGTGCCGGTGTTTGGCTTCAATGTGCAACTGTCGCCCACCAGTCAGCGCACTGCGGATACCTTCGCGTCGCTTGGCGGTGGCGGGGAGGTCTCGCATGATTTCAATAAGCAAACCTCGCTGTTTGCAGGTGCCGATTTACGCCTGCGGTTTAACCGCAATGCCGATACGTTTAACTACAACCAGTTTGATGTGCGCGGCGGTGTGCAGCATGCCTTCAGCGCCGCGAGTCAATTGCGTGCGTCGGTGGCGCATCAACAATATTATCTCGACAACATCAACTATCGCGGCACCAGCGGGCTGAACCTCGAATGGCGGCATGCTTTGTCTGAGACGCACCAGATTGCCTTGTTCGGCACGGGGAACCGAGTGCGTTACAAGGACATTAACCAAGTCGCCAACGACACTAACCTCGGCGTGTTCGGCGCGGGTTATACGCACGTGTTGAATGCGCAACGCCGCACCACAGTGTCGGTGAGTGGCGTTGCCGGCTATGAGCGCGATGTGGGGCAGCGCGTGGATGGCGACCGCAAGCTGTATGGCTTGCGCATTGGCGCGCAAACCGGTTGGGGCGCGAATGTTGATTGGTATGTCGGCGCGGGGTATCAACCCAGTCGCTACCAAACGCGCAATGTGGTGTTCAATGAACAACGTACCGACAAGCTGGCCGATGCCGTAGTGGGTGCGGTGTGGCGCATTGATCGGGCGTGGATGCTGCGCCCGCAAGTGACCTACACGCGCAATGCGTCGAATATCGATATCAACCAGTTTGACCGCTACGAAGCGTCTATCATGCTGCGGAGGGACTTCAAATGAAGTTGTTTAAAATCAATTGCTTACGCTATTTTTCGGCTATTGTTACAGCGCTGCTGATGACGGTGACTTCAGCGCAGGCTGCGCCTGCGGGCAGCATTATTTTTGCCATCGGTGAGGCGCAAATCATCGGTGCCGACGGCAACGCGCGCGCTGCGGCAAAGGGCGGCGAAATCAGCGAAGGCGATACCGTGGTCACAGGCAAGACCGGTGCGGTACATATGCGCATGAGCGACACGGGGTTTATTTCGCTACGCCCGGATACGCGGTTGCGCGTGGACCGCTTTATCTGGAATGGCAAGGAAGACGGTTTGGAGCGCAGCGCGCTGTCGTTGCTGCGCGGCGGCTTTCGCACGATTACGGGTGTGATCGGGCGACGCGAAAAAGAGAACTACCAAGTTAACACGCCCACCGCAACCATCGGCATACGCGGCACCGATCATGAGCCGCATTACATCGCTTCGCCCGCGCCCGGCGAGGCCGTAGCGCCCGGTCAAAGTGAGCCGGGCACGTATAACAAGGTCAACGTCGGGGCGACTTTTATCCGCAACGCGTCGGGCACGATCGAGCTGGGGCCGAACGAGGCGGGCTTTGCACCAGCCGCGCCGGGCAGGCCGCCGCTGCGGCTGAGTGTATTGCCCAATTTCATGCGAAACGCGCCGGCACCGGTGGGCGCACCGGATCGCGGCGAACTCTCTGACGACGCCGGCATGACACGGCGTCAGGGCTTCGCATCACGCATGGCTGACCGGGTCGATGGTGACGAGGACCGCGCCCGTGCGGCGCGCGCGCTGGTGCGTCTGGCGGTCAACGCTGCGGGTAGCGGGCTGGATTTGAGTGTGCCCGCGAAAGAAGCGTTTTCAGTCGCGCCGACGGGAACCGCGATTGTCGGCGGATTCACCGCTACCGCCGTGCAGGAAAATGGCGGGCTGGTGGTGTCGGCGGTTAACAACAACGTGGTGTTGCTGGGGCCGAACAACACCCCCGTGTTTATCGGAATTCCTGGTGATGGGTTCCGCTATACCCGCGACTTCGCGCGCCTAGTGGATACCGGGCAGGCGGGTATCAACGGCACGGGTGTGAACTGGGGTATTTACGACGGCGGTACGATTTTTGATGGCGATGTGACGCGCACGCCCCGATACTTTTATTTTATGGGCACCGGTAACGTCACCGGCGTTGCCGAACTGGCCTTGCCGGGCAACGCCACCTACAATTCGGTGGTGGGCTTTACCAAGCCGATTAACGAAGCCGGGCAGTTGGGCGGCAACGTGCTGTTATCGGTGAGTGTAGCGTTTGGTGCGAATCCGCGCGTCACCGCGTATAACCTTGGCGTGCAGGATGCGGCGGGACGCAACTGGCTGGCCACACTGAACACGCCATCACAGTCGCTGGCGAACTTTGCTGGCGGTAGCGGCACAGGCACAAACCTGAATGTGAATTGCGCGCTGTGCGGCGGCACAGGCGCAGGCAAGGCCACCGGATATGTCATCGGCGGTGCAAACCGGGATGGTGTGATTACGTCGTATGGCTTGCGGGCGGGTACGGCAGCGGTTACCGGTGCGGTGGCAGTGAAGTAACGCGATTCTAGGCTTGCGGCGTCAGGTGCGCACGCGCTCGTAGACGCTAAAACGATAACGGTGCGCGTGCTTTTCGTCGGCGGCATGCTGCTCTGCTGAAATTTCGCGCCATTGGGTGTAATCGATTTCCGGCATCACGGTGTCGCCTGCGGGCGCAACATCGACTACGGTGAGATATAGCCGGTTGGCGAGCGGCAAGGCTTCGCGATACAACTCGCCGCCGCCCACGACAAAAATTTCTTCATCGCCTGCGCATTGTGTGATGGCAGCGGTCAACGAATTCACAACGATAGCGTCGCGCACAGCGTAATCGCGCTGACGCGTCACAATCACCGTCGTGCGCCCCGGCAGCAGGCGACCGATGGATTCCCACGTTTTGCGGCCCATGATGATGTGATGGCCCATGGTAACGCGCTTGAAGAGCTGCAGCTCGTTCGGTAGTCGCCAGGGAATCGCGCCGTTCGCGCCGATGACGCAATTTTTGCCCATCGCGACAATGATGGCAATGCGCGAGGTCATTACACGGCTACAGGCGCTTTAATCAACGGATGCGGATCGTAGCCTTCCAGCGTGAAATCTTCGTATTTAAAATCAAAGATATTTTTGATCGCAGGGTTGAGTTTCATCACCGGTAGCGCGCGTGGTGCGCGTGAGAGCTGCTCGCGCACCTGCGTCATGTGATTGTTGTAGACGTGTGTGTCGCCAAAGGTGTGCACAAAGTCGCCGGGTTTGAGGCCGCAAACCTGCGCCACCATCAGCGTCAGTAGCGCATACGAGGCGATGTTAAACGGCACGCCGAGGAACATGTCTGCGCTGCGCTGATAGAGCTGGCACGACAGCTTGCCATTGGCCACATAGAACTGAAAAAACGCATGGCAGGGCATCAATGCCATTTTGTCGAGGTCAGCCACGTTCCAAGCGGACACGATGATGCGCCGAGAATCTGGATTTTTCGCAAGCAAATCAATAACCTGTGATATTTGATCGATATGCCGCCCATCGGGCGTGGGCCACGAACGCCATTGGTAGCCGTAGACTGGGCCCAAATCGCCGTCGGGCCGCGCCCACTCATCCCAAATGCGCACACCATGGTCTTGGAGATACTTGACGTTGGTGTCGCCTTTCAAAAACCACAGCAGTTCGTGAATGATGGATTTGAGGTGTACCTTTTTGGTGGTCAGCAGCGGAAAGCCGGCGGCGAGATCAAAGCGCAATTGCGCGCCGAAAATACTGACCGTGCCGGTGCCGGTGCGGTCACCCTTGGCGGTGCCGTGGTCGAGGACTTGTTGCAGGAGATTGAGATAGGGGCGCATAACGTGTTGATGATTGTCAGGGCGAATTCTAAAACAGATTCGTTAGACGGAGACGTTGGATGCCGGGATATCTTCTGCGTGGTTGCGCAGTACCGTAATGCTGCCGATAGCCGTATTGCCCAGTAACACGTGCGCTATCGTGCCAGCCGGAAAGTGCGGCAAGGCGCGCTCCGGCACCAGAAACTCAGCATTCAGGAGCAGCGTTTCATCATTGGGCCAGGGGCCGGTGATTTTATCTACGCGCCACAGTCGGCTGCTGAACCCATCGCTGCCCAGCACCAGCAGGCAAGGCAAATCCAGAATATTGCCGTGTACGCGCATGGCATTCGTCGGGATGAGCCTGAGAAACTTTCCCTCAACCGTCAGGTTCACCTCGCGCGCACCGAAGGTGGGGCGCGGAGCGACCGCACGCGGTGCCGCCACTGGCGACGGCGACGGCGATGGCGACGGATACTGGGCGTTCCGCAGCGCGTAGCGCAACGCAATGGGCAGACAAAAAATCAGCAGCACAATGCCCAACAGCCGCATTTCCGATCCTTCCGGTAGCAACCCGTACATCGCCAAACCCGCTGCGGCGAGGAACGCAAAAAAATAAGCGATGAGCTTTTGTCGAGGCATTAACGTTCCCATAGTAGTTCGGTATTTCGCACAGTTGTCTGACGCCGCGCCGTTGTCGCAGCGGCGTGCGTAACAGCGCGAGCCGGAGCGTAACGTGGGTCTGCACCCGGCGCAATATGTCCGTGCATCCCCATGCCAGACCGCAATCGCCACGGCGTTATCGCGAGTCGCGTCCCAATGGGCTGAGTCAGTCATTGGTGGTCAGCAGCGGCAAGCTGGCGTCCGCTGGATTTCAACGGCAACCGCGTGAAACCCGTGCCGCTATAATCGAATGAACAATTTTAACCCCATTGAACGCCATGCCCACCACCCTAGCCAAGCTCGAACCACACGCTAAGCCCTTATCCGCAGCAGCGGCAAAGCGCGCACAACACCTGCTGATCGTGCTGCCCAAAGTCGCAAAGCCCGACGCGCAAGCACCCCACGCGTCGCTGCTCACCGCAGTGCTGGCACGACGCAAAAAGAAATTCGCAGATCTCGGTAAGTCACCGCTATCGGCCGATGCCGGCAACGGCGCGCTGGTGGCGTGGGTGATGATGGATGACGCGCAATCGACGTTTGAAAAACACACCGCGATGCGCAAGGCGTTGGCGTTGCTGCTGGCGGAGGAGCCACAGCAGATTGACATCGCAGTGCTGGGCGATGCTGGCGAGCGGCAATCGCACGCGGCGCTGGCGGTTTATACCGCGTGGGTCAATGGCTGTAAATTGCCCGAACGTAAAAAACTGAATAAAAACAATTACTTGCGAACTATCGTACTACATGGCCATGCGCACGAGTCGGGCTTTGCCGCGTTGCGCGCGCAAGCCGAAGGCAATGTGCTGTGTCGCGAGCTGACGGTGCTGCCGCCGAATGAGTTGACGCCGGGCAATTATCGCGGGCGGGTCAAGGCGCTGGCTAAAGAACACGGCTGGCGGCTTGAGGTATTTGATTTCAACCGGCTGCGCAAAATGGGTGCGGGCGCGTTCTGCGCGGTGGCGCAGGGCAGTGATGAGCGCGATGCGGCCATTGTGCATTTGCAGTATCGACATCCGCGTGCGACGAAAACGGTGGCGCTGGTGGGCAAGGGCATTTGCTTTGATACCGGCGGGCACAACCTGAAACCCGCGCGCTATATGCAGGGCATGCACGAAGACATGAACGGTTCCGCTGTCGCGCTGGGCATTTTGCTCGCGGCCTCGCGCGCGAAGATGGCGGTGAATATTGATTGCTGGATGGCGCTGGCGCAAAACCATATTTCGCCGCGCGCGTATAAACAAAATGACGTGGTGACCGCGCTGAACGGCACGACGATTGAAATCGTCCACACCGACGCTGAAGGGCGCATGGTGCTGTCCGACACACTTACGCTGGCCGCGCGCGCCAAGCCCAACAAGCCGGATGTGATGATCGATTTCGCCACGCTCACCGGCAGCATGCACGTGGCGCTGGGGTCGCGCTACAGTGGCATTTTTGCCACCAGCGAGTCGCTGGCGCGTGACGCGATTGCGGCGGGCGTCACGTCAGGCGAGCGCGTGTGCGCGTTTCCAATGGACGACGATTACGATTCAGCGCTCGACAGCAGCATCGCCGATGTGAAGCAGTGCACGCTGGACGGCGAGGCCGATCACATTCTTGCCGCGCGGCTGCTGCAGCGCTTTACCGAGAAGCGCCCGTGGATACACGTTGATTTGTCGGCGCACAGTTGCAAAGGCGGGCTGGGCGCAGTGGGCAGCGACTGTACGGGCTTTGGGGTGGGGTGGGGCGTGGCGTTGTTGCAATTGATTAAATAAATAGTCAATAAAAAAAAATAGTTAGTGTAATTTTGTTGGTGGTGCTTGACATCTATACTCATATAACTATATAACCAAATAACTAATTATATAGTTATGAATAAAAATTACATGCGCGCCATCCCCATTGAGTGGCGCAATATTTCCAAAGTGTTCACCGCGCTGGGCGACGAACACCGGCAACGCATACTGCTGACGTTCGACGCGGGCGAGCGGCTGAACGTAGCGCAGATTGTGCAAGTGTCTACGCTGTCGCGTTCGGCGGTGTCACACCATCTGCGCATCTTGCGCGAGGCGGGCGTGCTGGAGAGTGTCAAAGAAGGTAAGGAAGTGTATTTTTGGATTGCGAAGCCGTTTGTGATCGATGCGTTGCAGACCGTGCTCGCGCACCTACGAGCCCATGTGTGACAGTCGCGCGATTAACCTAGACCCCATAAAGAGACCGGCCATGTCCGAACCCAATCAGTTTGACCTCCTAAAAGAGCGTCGTTTCGTGCCGTTTTTTGGCGTGCAGTTTTTGGGCGCATTTAACGACAACGTTTACAAAAACGCCCTGGTGATTATGCTTACGTTTCAGGCGGCGAGCATGACGACTTTGAGTGCGGGCCTGCTGGTGAATTTGTGCGCGGGGCTGTTTATTTTGCCGTTTTTTATTTTCTCGGCGACAGCGGGGCAGTTGGCGGACAAGTACGAAAAGGCCTTGCTCACGCGGCTGGTGAAGTTGTTTGAGATTGTGATTATGCTGGTGGGTGCGCTGGGGTTTTATTTTCTCAATCTGAATTTGCTGTTGGTCGCGCTGTTTATGATGGGCATGCACTCGACCATGTTTGGCCCGGTGAAGTATGCGTATCTGCCGCAGCATTTGAGGAAACACGAACTCGTCGGCGGCAATGGCTTGATTGATGCGGGCACGTTCATTGCTATTCTGCTCGGCACGATACTCGGCGGCACGCTGATCGGCATTCAGCCTTCCGGGGCGATGTGGGTGTCCGGTAGCGCGATTGTGATTGCCGTGCTGGGTTATTGGGTGAGCCGTGGCGTGCCGGTGTCGCCTGCGCCGTCGCCGGATTTAAAAGTGAACTGGAATGCGTTCACCGAGACTTGGGCGAATCTGCAGTTCTTGCGCACCAATCGCACGGTGTTTTTGTCGATACTGGGCATCTCGTGGTTCTGGTTTTACGGCGCGATGTTTTTGTCGCAGTTTCCGAATTACACCAAAGCAGTGCTCGGCGGTGGCGAGCACGTGGTGACGCTGCTGTTGGCGGTGTTTAGCGTCGGCATCGGCTTGGGTTCGCTGTTGTGTGAGAAATTGTCCGGTCACAAAATCGAGATTGGTCTGGTGCCCTTTGGCTCGATAGGCTTAACACTATTTGCGGTTGATTTGTTTTTCGCCAGCCCGGTTACTCATTCCGCCACGCCGCTGGGCGCGATGGCATTTTTACAGCAGCCCGGCAGTTGGCGTGTGTTGTTTGATTTGGCGCTGATCGGGATTTTCGGCGGTTTTTATATCGTGCCGCTGTATGCGCTGATTCAAAGCCGCAGTGAGCCGGGCCATCAGTCGCGCATTATCGCGGGCAATAACATTGTGAACGCGTTTTTCATGGTGCTGGCTGCGGGCGTGGCGGTGTTGGGTCTGAGTTTCGGCATGACCATTCCGCAATTGTTTTTGCTGACCGCCGTGCTCAATGCGCTGGTGGCGGTGTACATCTACACGTTGGTGCCGGAATTCCTCATGCGTTTTTTGGTGTGGTTGTTGATTCACTCGATTTACCAGTTGGATAAACAGGGTCTGGAAAACATCCCCGAAGAAGGCGCTGCCATGCTGGTGGCGAATCACCCCACGTTCATTGATGCGCTGGTGATTGCTGCCGCGTGCCGCCGGCCCACCCGCTATGTGATGGATCACAAGCGTTTTCAAACGCCGTTGCTCAACTTTATTTTCAAGGCGACGCGTTCGATCCCCATCGCGCCAGCGAAAGAAGACCCGGCCATGCTCGAACGCGCGTACGACGAAATCGCCAAAGGGCTGGAGGCAGGCGACCTGATTTGTATATTCCCCGAAGGCCGTGTCACCAGCCACGGGGAAATCAATCCGTTTCGCGGCGGCATCAAACGCATCATTGACCGCACGCCGGTGCCGGTGGTGCCGATTGCGCTGCGCGGGCTGTGGGGCAGTTTTTTCGGACGACAGGGTGGGGCGTTGATCACGCGCGTGTTCCGGCTGGGCCTGTTCGCGAAAGTGGGCATGTGCGTGGGCGCGCCGGTGCCCGCCAGCGTGGTGACGCCGGAGGGCCTGCAAACCCTGGTGGCGCAATTGCGTGGCGATCAAAAATAGTAATTAAATAGTCAATAAAAACAATTAGTTAGGAGAATGTTATGTGGTTTCTCGGGCTGATCTTGGGCGGGGTAATCGGTAGCGCAGTGGGCGGCTTTGCGGGCGCAATGTTTGGGGCTGCCGTGGGTACAGTGATCGGCGGCGTTTGGGGCAGCAAGCCCAAGTCCGGTGATCGCGCGATTGAATCCGGCGCTGCAATCGAGAGCGCCGTGGTGACGGAGGGTGATCGCCTCGGGGCACTCGAAGCCGAGGTCGTGCGCCTCAAGCTGCGGGTGGCGGCGCTGGAGGCCGGGCAGGGGCTTGCACCCGCTACGGCTGCGGCTACGCTGTCGGTTGCAGCGAGCGTGCCAGCGGTGCCGGATGTCCCGGTGCCGATTGTGCGTTCGCAAGCCGACGCGAGTGTTGCACCCGACAGTATCGCACCAGTTATGCCGGTGGAACCGGCGGTGCCTCGTGAACCATCAGCCCTGTGGAAATTTTTCTTCGGCGGCAACACCCTGGTGCGCATCGGCATTTTGGTGCTGTTTGTCGGTGTGTCGTTCCTACTCAAATACGCGGTAGATCAGGGCTTTGTGCCGATACAACTGCGGTTGGCGGGTGTGGCCGCAGGCGGCATTGCGCTGCTGGTACTGGGCTGGCGGCTGCGCGGCCAGCGTGCGGATTACGCCTTGATGTTGCAGGGCGGCGGTATCGGCATTTTGTATCTGACCGTGTTTGCGGCGCTGCGGCTGTACCAGTTGCTGCCGCCCACGCTGGCGTTCATTTTGCTGGCTGGCATGGCGTTTTTTTCAGCGGTGCTCGCCATCGCACAAGATTCGAAGGCGCTGGCGATCACCGGCGCAGCAGGCGGCTTTCTTGCGCCGATATTGGCATCCACCGGCGGCGGCAGTCATGTGGCGTTGTTCAGCTTTTATGCGGTACTCAACGCGGGCATTTTGTTTATCGCGTGGTTCAAGGCCTGGCGCGAGCTGAATCTGGTGGGCTTTGTGTTTACCGCGCTGATCGGTTTGGCGTGGGGCGCGGATCGCTATCAGCCTGACCTTTTCGCTAGCACCGAGCCGTTTTTGATTTTGTTTTTTCTCATGTATGTGGCGATTGCCGTGCTGTTTGCCTTGCGGCAGGCACCGACGCTCACGCATTACGTCGACGGCACGATAGTCTTCGGCGTGCCGCTGGTGGCGTTCGGTATGCAGGCGGCGATGATGAAGCACACGGCATTCGGTGCGGCGTTCAGCGCCCTAGCCGTGGCGGCGTTGTATCTGACGTTGGCCACGATATTGCGGGCGAAGCAGCGCGACACGCTGCGGCTGCTGGTGGAATCGTTCCTCGCGCTTGGCGTGGGTTTTGCCACGCTGGCGGTGCCGCTGGCGCTGGATGCGCGCTGGACATCGGCGGTGTGGGCGGTGGAGGGGGCAGCTATTGTGTGGGTGGGCGTGCGGCAAAATCGTCGGCTGGCGCGGGCGTTTGGCATGCTGTTGCAGATTGCTGCGGGCCTGTCGTTTTTGTCCAAGGCAGGCACCATGGTCGAGCCGGAGCGCGTGCTGCCGCTGCTCAATGCCAATTATCTGGGCTGCGTGATGGTGAGCGTGGCCGCTTTGTTCATCAACGCCTATGCCGAGAAGCGGCGCGACGTGGTGGGCGCAAACGAGGTGCTGGTGACGCGCGCGTTGTTTGTGTGGGGTGCCGTGTGGTGGCTGGTGGGCGGTCTAGTGGAAATTGAGCGCATGATGTTGAACAGCCGTGCGTCGTGGACGGTGAATCTGCTGTTCGTTGCAGCGTCGTGCGCGGCATTCGCAGCGCTGTGGCGGCGGCTGGATTGGAACATGGCGCGCTGGGCGGCGTTGGCGATACTGCCACTGATGGCGGTGATGCTGATCGGCTCGTTGGTGGATGGCGTGCGTCATCCGTTTCAATATCACGGTTACGCGGGTTGGCTGGCGGTGTTTGCGGTGCACTTGTGGGTGTTGCGATTGCACCAGAGCCCTAGAGAAGCAGGCGGAGAAGCAGGCGGGGAAGCTGGTGAGGATGCAGGCAGCGCATGGCGCGCGGGGTGGCACGCGGCAGGGTTCTGGATTTTGGCGTTCGTCGCGTCATGGGAAGTCGGTTGGCAGATCGACCATTTTGTCGCAGGCCGACGCGTGTGGCTGCTGATTGCGTGGGGGATTGTGCCGGGTGCGTTGATCGCCACGTTTGCCACGCGAGGCGCGATGCTGGGCTGGCCGGTCAGCGCACACCGCCGTGGGTATTTGTATTGGGGGGCACTGCCGCTGGCGGTATTTTTGCTGTGCTGGGTGGTGATGGCGAATTTCATCAGCAATGGCAATCCCGATCCGCTGCCTTATGTGCCGCTGTTGAACCCGCTGGATATCGCGCAATTCGGCGCGCTGTTGGCGCTGGCGACGTGGTACGTGTCGGTGCGACGCATGGATATTCCCGGTGTGAAACTACCCAGCACGAAAACGGCGCTGACGCTGCTGGGCATGGTGCTGTTCATCGCGTTGAACGGCGTGCTGCTGCGCACGCTGCATCATTACGCTGGCGTGCCGTTCCGCTTTAACGCCATGATGGGCAATGTGCTGGTGCAGGCATCGTTCTCGCTGTTCTGGAGTTTGCTCGCGCTGGGCGCGATGTTCTTCGCCACCCAACGCGGGCTGCGCGTGCTGTGGTTTGTGGGCGCGGGCCTGCTGGCGGTGGTGATCGTGAAGTTGGTGCTGGTGGATTTGTCGAACACCGGCACGGTAGAGCGCATTGTGTCGTTCATCGGTGTGGGCTTGTTCTGTGTGGTGATCGGCTACTTTGCGCCGGTGCCGCCTAAGGCTGCGATTGTGATGGAGGAAAAATGATACAACTATTTGTTTTTATGGGGTTTTTTGTGGCCTCTCTCAGCGCAGTCGCCGCCGAGAAACCTGCGGATTACGCCTACGGTTTGCGCATCGACGCCAGCGGTAGCGAGGCACTCTACGACGTGGCCTTACCCGCAGCGGTGTATCAGGGCGTCACGCGCCGTGATTTAGGTGATGTGCGGGTGTTTAACAGTGCGGGGGAAGTGGTGCCGCATGCGCTGCGCCCGCGTCGCACGGAGACAGCCGAGGCGGGTGCTACGGTGCCGTTGACCTTGTTTGCCTTGAAAGCGGCGGCGGGTATTGCGCTTGATGGCCTAGCCATCAGCGTGCGGCGCAGCGCGGACGGAGCGGTGAGTGTGGACGTGAAATCGCCGGGCGCGCCAGTGGCTGCCAAGGCCACGGTGGCGTATTTGATCGATCTCACCACGCAGGATCGCGCTTTGCGTGCAATCGATCTCGACTGGAAAAATGCCGAAGGTTTCAGTGGCAAAATGCGCATCGATGCCAGTGATAATTTGGCGACTTGGCGCACTTTGGTTTCCGCCGCGCCGTTGTTGAACTTGGAAGCCGCCGGTCAGCGCTTGCAACAAAAGCGCATTGAGCTGCCGCAGCAAAAGGCGAAGTATTTGCGGCTGGCGTGGGTCAAGGAAGAGGACGCTAAAAACCTGCCGGAACTCACCGCGGCCAGCGGCGAACTGGCGGAGAAATTTATCGAAGCGCCGCGTGAGTGGGCCTCGTTCAGCGCAGTCGCCGGCGAAAAAGCAGGGGAGTATGTATTTGATTTAAAAGGAAAATTTCCAGTAGATCGGTTGCGCTTGGGCTTGCCTGAAGCAAACACCGTGGTACAGATTGAGGTGCTGGCGCGTGACAAAGCCGAGCAGCCTTGGCGCAGCATCACGCGTGTTGCTGCGTATCGCTTGCGCCAAGGAGGTGGCGAAATCGTCAGCCCCGACATTCACATCGGCACGCAGGCTGGGCGTTGGTGGATGATCCGCGTCGATCAACGGGGTGGCGGCCTAGGCAGCAGCATGCCGACATTGAACGCAGGCTGGATGCCGCATCAACTGGTGTTCGCCGCGCGGGGTGTGCCGCCGTTTACGCTGGCCTACGGCAATCGCGCTGCGCAACCGGGTGCGCTGGCGATTGAATCGTTGATACCGGGTTATCGCGACGACGCGGGTGCCACCGTGCGCGCGGCTAAGGCCGATGCGAAACCCACGGTGAACGTGCAAGCCGCCGCGATGCAAACGCAACAAGCGCTAGGCGGCGAGGCGCGCCTGCAAGAGCAAACCGACTGGAAGCGCTGGAGCCTGTGGGGCGTGCTAGGCTTCGGTGTGTTGGTGATGGGGGTGATGGCGTGGCGGCTGATGAAGTACTAGTCAAGCCCTAGTCTTCCAGCGCGCTCGCTCTCAAGCCGGCAGGGGAATAACTGGTATCCCGTTTGCTGCGTGCGGTGGTTACGCTGTACAGGTTAAAACCTTTGTCGAGCTTCGCGCCACCGTCCCGTGTCAGCGGATGATAGGCCAGATTGGCGACGCCTCCGCCGCGCACCGTGGTCATGACATCGAAGGGAATTTTGAGGTAGATGCCTTTGTCGAAGCTGCCTTCGCCGAACTTCTCGGCTGACACATTGGTTTTCGTCGCCCAAGCGCCCAACCGAACGCCGTTGTCGAAACTGCGGCCAATGTCTACGGTGACGCCGCTATCCTTAGCAAGATAACGTCCGGCGCTCAAGGTCACTAGCGTCGAATTCCAGCCGGTGTCCCAGTAAACTGAGGCGTGGCCGGTTGCCACGCGATAGCGGGTTTGCGAACCGGCCTTGTCAAATTCAAAGTCCTGCCGGAAATTGCGTTGCTGCACCCAATTGGCGTCAATGCCAAACGCGATGTCGCTGTGCCACGGGCGATGTAGCCATTCGCCACCCACGCCGGCGTACATGCTTTCCAAGTACCCCGCGTAGACGCTGTAAAACTGGTCGCGGTCGAGCTTGCCCATGTGCGTGATCTGCAAATTGGGCAGGGTCAGGTGCGCCCCCGTCGAATACTCCCGCGCAAAGGTGCGTACGCGCGGCAGATTGCTCGGCGCGGTGTATTTGAATTTGCCGTAATTATCCAGCAGGCCCAGATTGACGGCACCGGTAATCGATGTGTCCATTGAGAGCTTTAACTGGAACGCCGCAGAAACACCGGCTCTGAACAATACGAAGGCGTCAGGCCCGCCCAAGGTTTGCTGCAGACTGGGGATGAACGCATAACCAAAGCGAGGGGCTTTGTTATCCCACAGGGGCGCATCAGGCAAGGCCGATCTAGGGGCGGTGTCGGCCATGGCCTCAATTTGGTCAGACTTCGCCACGCGCTGCACATTCGGCGTTACCCATGGCTCGCGCAGGATGACGCGCTCTGACAGCGGGATACCCTGTTCCAGAAAGATCAGGTTGAATTCGGTGACAGACGCTGGCGCATCGCGGTGCAGCACGGCAGTGATACGCTCGATACGGTCGTTCCAGTGCGCGCCCGATGCGCCTTCAATGGCGACTTGGAGTGTGTTGCCTTCGCGGCTGATCTGTCGCACGTTCCAGCCGCTCATGGCGACAATATCGCCGACCGTCCCTGACCAAATCGGTTCGACGGTTGGGGCGCTTGCAATAACCTTGGGCGTAGGGGCATCCGACACCTTGGGTGCGTTGAGCTTGTTCAAGGCGGTATGCAATGTGATGCCCAGCATCATTGTGTTGCCGCGCTCCACCCCAACGGTAAAGTCGACGGATGCGTTATAGCGGTAGACCGCGCCGAAGTTGAAGTGTGATTTTTGCGGTTGATTATTACCTTGTGGCTCGAGCTGGTAGCTGTTGCCGTCATACTCGGCCTTCAGCACCCATTTCTCCCACGGCGTGTGGTACTGAACGCCGCCGAAAAGCGCCGCATTGCCACGAAAAAACGCGCTGGTGCCTAACGTGCCGCCCGACGCTGTCGTCGATCCTGGGCGCGTATCGAAGCGCTTGCTGATCAGACCCAGCGGGTTGCGGATATTGCCGCTGGTACCCAAGTTACCCCAACCGATGCCGAGGCTCCAGTCGAAATTACCCAAGCGCTTGTTCGCCACCACATATTCACTGGAAAAGAGCCCGGTGCCGCCAATATCGATAATGCCCACGGCGATCTGCGGCAGAAGCTCCGTTTCCATGAGCAAGCGGATCTTGAAGTCGACGCTTTTGTCTTTGTTCTTTTGGGTGCCCGACAGTTCAGGCGGGCCATAAAACCGGTTGACGATATTCGTGTAGCGAAACCCGCCTTCCAGCCAATCGAGCGGCTGGAACATGACGTTGCTTTTTTCGTAGGGGTAAACACGGCTGTAATGAAAGCGCCCCTCGCCCATTGGGGCCATGCGCGCCGTCGGCGTTTGCAAAAGGCCGATGACGCCCCAATCGTTGGCGGTGAGCATGGGGTCGCGCGCGCGTTCGCCGGGCGCGACGACGGTAGCTGCGGCAGGCGTAACGCTAGCGGGCTCTGTAGACGACAGCAGCGCCTCGTAGCCTTGCGTGGCAATGAACTTCACGAACAGGGCTGAAAACTGTGGCGACCAGCCGCTGTCGCGGGCCGGTGCCCAAATCAGCGCGCCCGGTGCGGCTTCATCTTGAGCCTCGGCGTTCCATTGTGTGATGCCGCGATGGCGAACCGAGCCGTCGGGCTGCACGACCCAGACACGATCAATGCGGTTGATGTTCGCAGGATCGCAGGCTTTCAGGTAATCACGGGCCTCGCTGCCGGGCCTGTGGGGTAGCGTGCAGCGATTGCCTTCGTTAGTGACGATGCTGACGGTTGCCGGGCGTTGCGGTAACACCAGTACGTGATCGCGTTTGAGCACGGGATCTTCTTTCGGGTGCGCCTGCAGCCAGCGTGGCTCCGCCACAGGCACCCGCACACGCCCGGTGACGGGCAGGGTGTCGATCATTCGGGACAGGTTCGCGCGCGCTGTTTCGGGGGCCGTGGTAGACAGGGCCAACCAGTCGAGTAGTTCGCGTTTGAGTTCCTCTTGGGCCAACTGCGCTGAGGGCACTTGCCAGAGCAGCGCGGTAGCGTAGACGCGTGGGTCGCCGGGCTGGCGCAGCAGCCAGTCGCTCAGGCGTTCCCCTTCGACGGGTGCTGCCACCGGGTTCGCGGGTTGCGCCCACGCCGCACTCCAGCAAGCCATCACGCTGCTCGCTAGAACGCCCGCCATCGAGCGCTTGAGCGACATTAGGGTGTGGCGGGCCACGGCTGCCATGCAATACACAGGGTCGGTGACAGGCATTGTTCCCCGTACATGACGCGGGGTTCGCCAGCGAGCAGGCCATAACGTGCTGATGGCAGGCCGGTGGGCTTAACGTCAGGCTTAACATCAGGCTTAACATCAGTCTGACGAATGACAGATTCTTCAAACCAGCGTAAATTTTGCGCGGTCAATCCTGCCAGATGGGCATTGGTCGGTACTGGTATGGGGTAGAGCGACACTGTTTCGACGATGCTAAATCGATAACCGGGCATTTCGTCGCGTTCGCGCTGGTAGGTCACGGGCTTGGGGCCGACCAAGTCTTTCCATGCGGGAAATGCCACGTTTTTTGCGAAGCGCCAGTCCGTTTCAAGCCCGCCGGTAGCTACGAGTCGGCCATTTTGCAGGCGCAGTAACTCGCCTTCGCTGCTATACCAAGTTTCGATCTCACCGCCAACGGCAGGCTCAAGGTAGCCTAGTACCATCAACGCCACGCGACCGCGAACGGTAACGCGCAGATAACGCAATTTTGGGTTGAGCGGAAGGTTATCGGCGCTTTTGCTGCTGCCCAAAGCGTCCGACAGGGTGCGCGTCACCGGCGTATGCCCGCAGCCAGCGATCAAAAGCAAAGCCAGCGCCAAGCACAAACGGATCACAATCAACTCCAACTCCCAAGCAACGACGCCAAGCGGAGAGCTTGTTTAGGGTGGGCAAAAAAGAAAAGGCTCCAAGGGTAAGTGCCTTGGAGCCTTAGTCAAGCGCTGTCAGAAACCGCCCGACAATGACGACTTAGCGTGTACCGGTGGTGCCGGTAGCGCCGGTCAATGCAGTGGTGGTGGTGCCCGTTGCTCCAAACGAGGCTAGGAGACGATTGAGTTCGGTAAGGGCGTTGTTGGCATCGGCTTGTGCGGCTAGCGCTCCACTTAAAGCTGAATTAAGAAAAATACTAGCTGTATTTATGGCGTTCAAGGCGTTCGACTTAGCAACGCCAGCCGGCAACGCATTAACCGCCGTCTGCACTGCAAAAAAGTAATTAGACGCGGAGCGCGAGGATCTGTCGGCTGTAGTCGCCGCATTGCGGGCGGCATTGAAAGCCGCAGTGCTCAAGGCGACGATCTCTGCTTGGGTGCAGGTGGTAGCAGCAGCGCAGATAGTCTGATTATTAAAGGGGTTAACGACACCAGCAATGGCAACACCGTTCGCTGCGCTCTCATTCGAGCCAGCGGTGCTGGCTGCGTTCGCCGCTGCCGTCGCTGCGAGTGCATCTGCGCGCGCTGTGGTTTGTAACGCGGTAAGCGCGGCACTGCCGACACCGCCGGCTGCGACAGCCGCATCGGTGTTTGCGTTCGCACTAGTGGCATTGGTAGCGGTGGTAGTCGTGTTGGTTGCGGCACTGGTGGTCGCGGCACCAAGGGCAGCCGTATTGGCTACCGGCCCTGCGCCGATTGCGCCACCGCCACCGCTTGATGCGGCAGCGATAACGGCCACCACGGCTACGGCTGCGACCACGGCACCGGTAGTAACACCACCGGCAGCACCGGCTTGAGCGTCGCCTGCTCCGGCGGGGGCCTGCGCATAAATCGGATTAGCTGCGAACAGCGATGCCACTACGACTGCGAGCACTTTTTTCTTAAACATGTTCAGGCCCTCTATTATTAAATTAATATTGCGTTGCAGTTAAAAAATCAGATTGAGAAGAATCATCGACAAGAGTACAGTAATTCTAGGAACTGCGCAAGCAGGCTACCGTGTTCTTGCTGCATAAAGTGACACCGTAAAACAGGGGGTTTTATCCAAAATTGCCCTGTTCGCAGCCTGCCAAATGCCTAAACGACAAACTGCATAGGCGAAATGTCATGGAAAGTGTGAATATTTAGATCGCAGGAAGCGTTATTGGCGTCTAATTCGGCCATTATGCCTAGGAAAGCAGGCCAATTTCAGCAAATCCGATGCCACGCGTAAGACGCTTGGTTGGGATTGGTGCCCAGAGCTTAAAAGCTGTAAGCCGCTTTAATCCCGACCTCTACGGTATTATTTTTCGGTTCGATGATAGCCAGCGTGCCCGCACGATCCGAATCTTTAATCCGCCAAATGATCACGGAAGGGCCCACCGACCACGCGCCGAACCGCACCATCGTGGCCAAACGCAAGCCATATCCGTTGCGCTGCGTGAGCGAGACATCTGGCAGGGTGGGCAGGGCGTCTGACAGTTTGCTGTCGGCCTTGCCGCGAACCAAGTGGGCGTATTCCACGGTGGTATCGAGCTGCATTTGACGGTCCAGCTTCATTTTGTGGGTGACGCCAAGCGGGATGGTGGTGTAGTTGCTTTCCCTGCGGTAGCCCTTGGCACCCGTGGTGGAAACGCCGCGTAAATCGTTATCCAAATGGCGAAAAGCGATGCCCGCATAGGGCGCCAAAACGTAGCCGCCTTGGTCAAAGTCTTTGCCGACCAGGCCCCTGACTTCGTAGTACCAATCTGGCGCGTTCTTAATCGCGCCGCTGATGCTGCTGCTGTAATCGCCTTTGCCGTTGGCGTAGCGTAGATCAGCGCGCAGGAACCAGCCTTCGCTGCGATTGGGCCACTGCGAACCGATGGCATAGGTGCCGGTGTAATCGAGTCCCAGCTTGTTCGCTTTGATCGTCACCAGCCCGGGTTCCGTGTATTTATAGGCCGAGCCTGTGACGCCGATTTCGTGGCCCGTTTTGGTGGCCAGATTGGTACTCTGCGCCTGCGCGGTTGACAGGGCCAGACCATAAACGAGTGCCGTCGAGGTCAGTACGGTCATTATCTTGAAACGGTCAATCGATCGATTATTGTTCATTCTGTTTCCTGTTTTTGAGAGGCATCGCGCTGGCCTTACTTCGCAGCCGTTATTGTAACGCCAGTCACACCCAAGCGTTCGCCAATCGCCGCCGCCGCGAGCGATGGCGTGGCAGGCGATGGGGATATTCTGCGGTGTATGGAACGATAGGGGAACGATAGGGAAACGATAGGCGAACGACGTTGGAACGACATTGCCTGACAGGGGCTGTGTTAAACTACCCTTTGATTTCATTGAGGTTTTTACATCATGTCCGGCAGCACACTCGGCACGCTTTTTTGCGTCACTTCGTTCGGTGAAAGCCACGGCCCAGCCATCGGTTGCGTGGTGGATGGCTGCCCGCCGGGCATGGCGTTGACCGAAGCCGATTTGCAGCGGGATCTCGATCGCCGCAAGCCCGGTACGTCACGCCACGTTACGCAGCGGCGCGAAGAAGACAAAGTCGAGATTCTTTCCGGTGTGTTTGAGGGGCGCACCACGGGCACGCCCATCGGCCTGCTGATTCGCAACACCGACGCTAAGAGCAAGGATTACTCGAAGATCGCCGACAAGTTTCGACCGGGCCATGCGGATTACACCTACTGGCAAAAATACGGCATCCGCGATTATCGCGGCGGCGGGCGGCAGTCGGCGCGCGAGACGGCGGTGCGGGTGGCGGCGGGCGCGATAGCGCGCAAGTGGCTGCACGAGCAATTCGGCATCGAAATTCGCGGCTACATGTCGCAACTCGGCCCCATAAAAATCCCTTTTAAAACATGGTCTTGCGTTCACGATAACCCTTTTTTCGCGGCGGATGAATCGTATGTTGCGCCGTTGGAAGCATTTATGGACAAGCTGCGTAAATCTGGCGATTCGGTGGGTGCGCAAATCACCACGATTGCGTCCGGCGTGCCGGTCGGCTGGGGCGAGCCGGTGTACGACAAGCTCGACGCCGACCTAGCCTACAACATGATGAACATCAACGCGGTGAAGGGTGTGGAAATCGGCGCAGGTTTCGCAGCGGTGGCGCAGCGCGGCACCGAGCATTCCGATCAAATGGCGCCGGAGGGTTTTTTGACCAACAACTCGGGCGGCATTCTCGGCGGTATCAGCACCGGGCAGGATATCGTCGTGAACGTCGCAGTGAAGCCCACGTCCAGCATCCGCCTCACGCGCCACACCATCGACAAAGCGGGTAGCGCCACCACCATCGAAACGCATGGTCGCCACGACCCCTGCGTGGGCATCCGCGCCACGCCGATTTGCGAGGCCATGATGGCGCTGACGTTGATGGATCACGCGCTGCGTCACCGTGCGCAGAACGCCGATGTGGTGACCGGGACGCCGCAGGTGGCCGCGCAGGCACCGGCGGACGTGGTGGCGCGGGTGCGGGCTGCTACGCAGGATTCAGACAACCAACCCGGTTAACGAGAGATAACACGGAAGGGAGCGGGTCGCATCGGACAGCTCGCGGCCCGTTCACCTACCGCGCAAACGCCACCAAATGATCGATCTCCAGCCGCACGCCGATTTTCTCGCCGATAGCATGATTGTGGTGGCTGGGCACGAATGACATCACGCGCCCGCCGCCGGGTAGCTCCAGCGTGTAAATAAACTCCGCGCCGCGAAAGGCTTTACCCAGCACTTTGGCTTGCAGTGGGCTAGCGTCGTCGTGCAGGATGTCGTCGGGGCGCAGCAGCACGTCGACGGTGGCGCCGGGTGCGGCATTGATGGGCGTATCGCCGGTGAGTTCGCCTACTTCGAGTTTGACTTTGTTGCCTGGCATGACGGTACCGGGGAGGAACACGCCGCGGCCGATGAATTCGGCGATTTTGCGGTTGGCGGGCTCGTGATACAGCGCGTAGGGCGTGGCCCATTGCGCGATGCGGCCTTCCAGCATGATGCCGATTTCGTCGGCGAAGGTGAAGGCTTCGTTTTGATCGTGGGTGACGAGAATGGTGGTGGTGTGCTGGCTTCTTAAAATGTCGCGCACTTCCAGACTCAGGCGCTCGCGCATTTCCACATCGAGATTGGAAAACGGTTCGTCCAGCAGCATCAGCGCCGGGCGCGGCGCGAGCGCGCGGGCGAGCGCTACGCGTTGTTGCTGGCCCCCTGAGAGTTCCTGCGGATAACGGCGGCCCACGCTGCCCAAGCCGACAATATTCAGCAGCTCGTTCACCCGTGCGTTGCGCGTGATGTCATCCGCGCCGTGCAGGCCGAAGGCGACATTGCGCGCGACGGTCAAATGCGGAAAAAGCGCGTAATCCTGAAACACCATGCCGATGCGGCGTGTTTCAGGCGGTTGCACATAGCCCGGACGGCTGGCCACAGTGCCGTCAATCACAATTTCGCCGGCGCTCACTTGCTCAAAGCCCGCGATGCACCGCAGCGCGGTGGTTTTGCCGCAGCCGCTGGCACCCAGCAGGCAAGCGATGGTGCCGTCGCCCAATTGAAAGCTGATGTCGTTCAGCACCTTGCGTGCGCCGTACGACTGGCTGATGTGGTTGATGGCGAGCGTGCCGGACATGCCGTCATTATAGCGGATTGCAAGTGATAATGATTCTTGTTACAATAAATTGTTGTTTTTATTCTGATACTTAGCGTTATTTTAGCGTTGTATTTAGCGTTGTATTTAGCGTTATTTCTAGCGTTATCTCCGTGGCCCGCACCCCTTCTAGGCGCGATATTTTAGGATCTATGCCTACCGCCTCCAACGCGCTCGCGCGGCCCTCCGCTAACCGTTTAGCTTTCGTGCTGCGGCCCGCTTTGTTGACGGTGAGTGCCATTCTCGTCGCCGTGGCCATTGCAGTGCCTGTGCTGGCCGTGCTGCAGAACGTGCTGGCACCGTCGCAAGGCACGTGGCAGCATCTCGCGCAGACGGTACTCGGCGATTACGTCGTTAATTCGCTACTGTTGATGGCTGGCGTGGCGGTGGGGGTGATTTTCGGCGGCGTGTTGACCGCTTGGATTACCACTATGTGCCGTTTTCCGGGGCGGCGCGTGTTCGAATGGGCGCTGCTGCTGCCGATGGCCATGCCGGCGTATGTGATGGCCTATGCCTACACCGATTTGCTGCAATTTTCCGGCCCGGTGCAAACGGCACTGCGCGAATGGATGGATTGGCGCGCGGGGCAATATTGGTTTCCCGATGTGCGATCGCTCGGCGGCGCAGTGGTGATGTTCTCGCTGGTGCTCTACCCTTATGTGTATCTGCTGGCGCGCGCGGCGTTCTTGGAGCAAAGCGACAGCATGCTGGAAATGGCGCGCATATCGGGCTACAGCGTCACCGGTACTTTTTTGCGTGTGGCGTTGCCGCTGGCGCGCCCAGGCATTGTGGCGGGCACGGCGCTGGCGCTGATGGAAACGCTGGCAGATTTCGGCACGGTGTCGTATTTCGGCGTGCAGACTTTCACCACGGGCATTTACCGTGCGTGGTTTTCGCTGGGCGATCACACGGCGGCAGCGCAACTATCAGCGGCACTGCTGGGCTTTGTATTTCTGGTACTGCTGATTGAGCGTTTGACGCGCGCGCGCGCGGGTTTCCATTCCAGTTCGCACCGCAAACAACTGCGCAATGTCTACCCCTTACGTGGCGTGTGGATGCCGCTGGCGGTGGTGTTTTGTGCGATACCGGTGGTGTTTGGGTTTTTGCTGCCTGCCAGCATCATGCTGCATATGGCGCTGACCGCTGGTGACGCGCAGTTCGGCGCGCGCTATGTGCAGCTCACTTTCAACACCGTGACGTTGGCTGCGTTGACGGCCACACTCGCGGTATTTTTGGCGCTGGCGGTGGGCTACGCCGCGCGTTCCGGCAGCACCGCGGTGCGCGCGGCGAATCGCATTGCCGGTTTGGGCTATGCCGTGCCCGGCGCGGTAATCGCGGTAGGCGTGCTGATTCCGATGACGCGGCTAGATCATGCGCTGGCGGCCGTGATGACGTCGCTCACCGGTGCCGCGCCAAGTTTAATCCTGACCGGCGGCGTGGCGGCGCTGGTGTATGCCTACCTGGTGCGCTTTTTTGCGGTGTCATTGCAGGCGGTGGAGGCGGGGCTGTCGAAAATAACGCCGAATATGGACAGCGCCGCGCGCTCGCTCGGGCTGGGCCCGGTGGCAACGCTGGCGCGCGTGCATGCGCCCATGCTCTGGCGCAGCGCGCTGGCCGCCGGCCTGCTGGTGTTTGTGGACGTGATGAAAGAGCTCCCCGCGACCTTCGTGATGCGGCCCTTTAACTTCGATACGCTGGCGGTGCAGGCTTACAACCTCGCCTCAGATGAACGTTTGGCGGAGGCCTCCACAGCAGCGCTGACGATTGTGGCAGTGGGGCTGATTCCGTTGATTGCGCTGGCGCGGATGATTTTGGACCCGCACCGGGTGGCAGGGAAAAGCGCGTGATTAGACGGCGGGACGCTGAGTAGGATGCCGGTGAGCGTAGCGAACCGCATCGTTCGCGCAATTGATGCGGTTCGCGACGCCCACCGGCATCCCAAGGCACCATCACTAAATACTCAATAAAATCAATTAGTTATGAATCTTTGTCCTTGCCCAAAATCAGCGAACTGGCCGCCCAACTGATGATGCTGTAAACAATCGCCCCAAACACCGCTGGCCAAAAGCCCGCAATGGAAAAGCCGCTGACGAACGAAGCGACGAACCACAGCAGCAGTCCGTTCAGCACAAAAATAAACAGCCCGAGCGTGAGCACCGTGATGGGCAGTGTCAGCACAAACAAAATGGGCCGAATGATGGTGTTGATGATGCTGAGTATCAGCGCCACGATCAGTGCGGTGGTGAAGGTGTCGATGCGAATCGAGTCAAAAACCCATGGCAGGGCGAACAGCGCCGCCGCGTTGATGAGCCACAGCAAAATCATTTTCATGCGAGTTTTTCCAGTGCCATTGTGGTGAGCGCCTGCAGCCAATCGTGACGCTCATTGAGGCACGGAATGTAGTTATATTCGCCGCCGCCAGCCGTGTGGAAAATGTCTTTGCCTTCGATGGTGATTTCTTCTAGCGTTTCGAGGCAGTCGCCCACGAAGCCGGGGCAAATCATGTCGATGCGGGCGGTTTTTTGTTGGCCGAGCGCAGTGAGCACGTCGCTGGTGTAGGGCTTGATCCACTCAGCACGGCCAAAGCGCGACTGAAAACAAATCTGGTATTGGTGTTCCGCAAGATCAAGCGCCTGCGCGAGCAACTTGCCGGTGGTGAGGCAATGTTGTTGATACGGCTCGCCGCGATTGATGGTGTATTGCGGCACGCCGTGAAAGCTCATCACCAGCTTGTCCGGTCGGCCCGCGCTGCGCGTGCGGAACTCGCGCACGCTGTTGGCGAGCGCCGCGATGTAGCCGGGGTGATCAAAAAAATGTTCGACGGTGCGCACGTCCGGGTGGTAGTTCAGCGCAGCGAGCGCGGCTGTTGCTGCATCAATAGCGGTGGCCGTGCTGCTGCGCGCGTACTGCGGGTAGAGCGGCAGCAACAGCAGGCGATCTACATTTTTCTCTTTTAAATCAATTAGTTGCGTTTTTATAGATGGCTCGCCATAGCGCATGGCGTAGTTGACGACAATGTCGCCATGGCCTTGTTCGCCGAGATAGCCGCGCATCAACTTCATTTGTTTTTCAGTGTGTACGCGCAGCGGCGAGCCTTCTTTGGTCCAAATCGATGCGTAGCGTTGCGCGGCATCTTTGCTGCGTTTGGGCAGAATGAAGCCGTTAAGAATCACCCACCAGATCAGACGCGGAATTTCCACGACGTAAGGGTCAGAGAGAAATTCCTTCAGATACTTTCTGACTGCGGTAGGCGTAGGCTCGGTGGGCGTACCGAGGTTGATGAGGAGGATGGCGGAGCGCACTTCTTAGCTACCGCGTGAACGGGAAAACGGATGAACGGGTGAACGGGTCACTGCGCTTTGCCTGCGGTGTTACGCGTTAACCCGTTCACTGATTTAATGCTGCGACAGCGCGCTCGACAAGAGCTTTGCCGTGATATCCACAATCGGAATCACGCGCTCATACGCCATGCGGGTGGGGCCAATGACGCCGACGGTGCCGACGATTTTGCCATCGACTTCATACGGCGCGGTGACCACACTGCATTCATCCAGTGGCGACAGGCCCGCTTCGCCGCCGATAAAGAGTTGCACACCGTGCGCGCGGTTGGAAATTTCCAACAGTTGCAGCAGACCGGTTTTGCGCTCGAACAGGTCAAACAGATTGCGCAGTCGCGACATGTTTGACGACAAATCGTCGATGTTCAAGAGCTTGTTTTCACCGGAAATCAGCACTTCGGTTTCTGCTTCCGTTTCGACCTGGCTGCCAGCGTCCATAGCCACCGTCATCAGCAGAGTCATGTCTTCGCGGATTTGGCGCAGCTCTTGCTGCATACGCGTGCGGATGTCGGCAAAGGTCAGGCCGGCGTAGTGCTGATTCAGAAAATTGGCCGCTTCGATCAACTCAGCGGGTGCATAGGCTTTTTCCGTGAGAATAATGCGATTCTGCACGTCGCCTTCAGGGGTGACGATAATCAGCAGCAGGCGTTTTTCTGAAAGACGCAAAAATTCAATGTGGCGAAAGCCCGCACTACGTCGGGGCGTCACCACCACGCCGGCAAAGCGGGTGAGTTCCGACAGCATCTGCGAGGCCGACGCCACCAGCTTTTGCGTATTGTCGGGGTGCAATTGGCCTTCGAGCTGATTGATTTCGACGCGATCGAGCGGCTTGATGGTGAGCAGCGTGTCAACAAAAAAGCGGTAGCCGCGCGCGGTGGGCACACGCCCTGCAGACGTGTGCGGGCTGGCGATGAAGCCCATGTCTTCGAGATCGGCCATCACATTGCGGATGCTCGCCGGCGATAAATCGAGCCCGGCAATCTTCGACAGCGCGCGCGAACCCACCGGCTGCCCGTCAGCGATATAGCGCTCCACCAGCGTTTTCAGCAGCAGTTGCGCGCGATCATTCATGGCGGATGGTGTGGACATGGCGGTTATTCTACAGAGTGAAGTGACACACGTGAAGGTTTTACCGTAAACCGGCATTGGCCACAGAGGGCGCAGAGGTTGAAGAGAGACTCAAGACATTTCAGCAATTCAATAGCGACATGAAGCAACGTTATCACGCGCGCTTGTTCGCGTGGGCACGCTGCGCTTTGCACACCCTCGCTGGCACCCTACGGATAGCGGGTTACGCGCGTTATCACGGCATGCCCATTGTTGCGGCTGGCGAGGCGCCGGTAATTAGTGCTTGACCGAAAACCCTATCAAGAGCCGATTTCCCCTCGCAGCGGGGGCATGTTCGAAGGCGAAAGCGACCACGAAGATAGACAAGAAGTGTAGC
>JAYTWR010000090.1:0-1577 GCA_043743335.1 Burkholderiales bacterium | reverse complement strand
TGGCACTCGTGCCAAAAAAACAAAAATCAGCACGTGCGGTGCTGAAAATTGAGGCTGCGTGTTTCAAAAATTGGGGGTTTTCTGTCAGGCACTAACTATATGATTTTATTAAATAAATTGTTATGGTTTGGTGCGGGCTTGCTGGCGGCTGCGCCGCTCGTCATGCCCATCAGTGCGCACGCCGCCGAGACCTACCCGCAGCGTGCTGTGCGCATGATCATTCCGTTTCCACCCGCCGGCGCGGGCGATATTCTGGGACGCATGTTGAGCGCGCGACTGACCGAATCGATGGGTCAGCAGTTCGTCAACGACAACCGGCCCGGCGGCGGCAATGTCATCGCCTCTGAGCTCACCGTGCGCGCGAACCCGGACGGCTACACGCTGTTCATCGCCAGCGCCACGCACGCCATCAATCCCGCGCTGCTGAAGAAGCTGCCGTACGACACGATCAAAGATTTCACTTACATTACGCTGCTCGCCGATTCGCCGCTGCTGTGCGTGGCCAGCCCGACGCTGGGCGCGGCGAATCTGAAAGACGTGGTGGCCATTGCCAAGTCAAAACCGGCGCGCATCAGCTATGCCTCGTCGGGGCCGGGCACGGGCGGGCATTTGGCCGTTGAGTTGCTCAAAAGTCTGGCCGCTATCGATATGGTTCATGTGCCCTACAAAGGCGCGGGGCCGGCGATTACCGATTTGATCAGCGGGCAGACGCAATTTATGTGCACCAGCCCGCTCGCCATCCTGCCGCAGGTGAAAGCGGGCCGCCTGCGCGCGATGGCGATGACCAGTGCGAAGCGTTCACGTGCCGCACCGGAAATCCCTACCGTGGCCGAGCAGGGGTTTGCGGGTTATCAGGCTTCGCTGTGGTACCAAATGCTCGCACCAGCCCATACGCCGGAAGCCATCGTCAAACGCTTGAATACAGAACTGAATCGCGTGCTGAAAATGCCGGATTTTATTGAGCAACTGGCGGTGCAAGGCGGCGAGCCGATGGGCAGCACGCCGCAGGAAGCGCGTCGCTACACGCAGGTAGAAATCGATCGCTGGATGAATTTGATACGCAAGACCAACATCGCGCCGCAGTAATCACTGCAATAAGCGCTGGATTAAGCGCCGCAGATCAGCAACAGGAGCCGCTCATGACTGAAAGCATTATGCTGTATGACCCCACCGCCCCGCGCGCGAAGGTGCCGGCCAAGGTGGAATTCGCCAAGCCCACGCTGGAATCTCTCACCGGCAAAGTGGTGGGCTTTATCGACAACGCCAAGCCCAATTTCAATCATCTCGCCGACGACATTGGCGCGTTGTTGATGAGCAAGTACGGCGTGAAGCAGGTTTTAAAGCGTCGCAAGCGCGCGGCATCGGTGCCCGCACCCGACGCGGTGTACCAAGAATACGTCGAGCAATGCGACCTGGTGATTACCGGGTCGGGCGACTGAGGCTCGTGCACGTCGTGGAGTATCCACGACAGTGTAGAGATGACGAAACGCGGGATCGCGGCATTAACCATTTGCTCAACCGCGTTCAAGACGCTGGGGTATGCGCAAGCCTCCGCACTAGGCAAAAGAGACTTGCCC
>JAYTWR010000089.1:0-1544 GCA_043743335.1 Burkholderiales bacterium | reverse complement strand
CCGTGGGCACGATGACGGAGCTGAACGATCACCTGAAACTGTTGTATGCGCGCGCAGCGGAATTGTTTTGCAAAGGCTGTGGCGCCAAGGTGGCGCGAGATACGCCGCAGTCGATTTTGGCTGCGCTGATGCAGCGGGCCACGGCGCAGGGTGACCCGCGATTGACGGTGACATTTCCGGTGCCGGTGCCCAGTAACTTTACTGCGGTTGAAGTGAAGAAACTGCTTGAAGCGCAGGGTTACACACGCTTTCACGGCGAAAACGGGCAAGGCTTTGAGGTCATACAAGACCGCTTTCGTGCCGGCAATGTCGAGCGCTCGCGTGTGGTGGATGCGATAGAGGCAGCGCTCAAGGTGGGACATGGGCGAATCAACATCTACCCTACCGCCGACACTCACAGCGCACCCCTATCATCAGACGCGTCTACCCAGCCGTGGAAGTATTCCACGGCACGCCATTGCCCCGATTGCGACATCCACTACCAAGACCCCGCGCCCAGCTTGTTTTCTTTCAATTCACCGCTGGGTGCGTGTGATACGTGCCGTGGCTTTGGCCGCATGATCGGCGTTGATTACGGCTTGGTGATCCCAGATGAAGCGAAAACGCTACGTGAAGGCGCCGTAAAGCCGTGGCAAACACCCAGCAACAAAGAATGCCAAGACGATCTCATCAACTACGCCCGAAAGCGCGGCATACCACTCGATACGCCGTGGCGCGAGCTGACCGAGAAGCAGCGCCACTGGGTACTGCACGGCGAACCGCAGTGGGAAAGCTGGCGCAAGTCATGGCCGGGCGTGTGGTACGGCGTGGCGCGTTACTTCAAGTGGCTGGAGAGCAAGGCCTACAAAATGCATGTGCGCGTGCTGTTGTCGAAGTATCGCGCTTACACCGAATGCTCCGCCTGCCATGGCGCGCGCCTGAAGGATGAAGCGTTGTGCTGGAAGTTAGTGACGAAGGACGCCACGCACAACGTACACGACCTGATGTTGCAGCCCATCGCGCGCACGCGTGATCTTATGCGCGAGCTGAAAATGCCACGCATGGCGGATGATGCCACGGCCATGCTGCTGAAGGAGATACGCACGCGGCTGGATTACCTGATGGATGTGGGCTTGGGTTATCTCACGCTGGACCGGCAGTCGCGTACGCTGTCGGGCGGCGAGGTGCAGCGCATCAACCTGACGACCGCGCTGGGCACCTCGCTGGTCAACACGCTGTTCGTGCTCGACGAGCCTTCCATCGGACTGCACCCGCGCGACATGAGCCGCATCACGCAGGCCATGCACCGGCTGCGCGACGCGGGCAACACGCTGGTCGTGGTCGAACATGACCCGGCCGTGATGATGGCGGCCGACCGCATGATCGACATGGGCCCCGGCCCGGGCGAGAAGGGCGGCCAGATCGTGTTCGACGGCACGCCGGACGATTTAAAGCATGCAGACACCTTGACCGGCGCCTATCTCGGTTCGCGCAAGCAGGTCGGCATGGGTTTCAAGCGCCCGGTCACTGACAGCACGCCGCGCCTGATTCTGGAAGGCGCGCGC
>JAYTWR010000088.1:0-4618 GCA_043743335.1 Burkholderiales bacterium | reverse complement strand
ATGCGGCGGCAAACTCAAATTCATCGCCGTCATCGAGCAGCCGGACGTGATTGAGAAAATACTCAAGCACCTGGGTCTTGACCCGCAACCGCCGCCGATAGCACCAGCGCGGCGGGCGGAGTTTGGGGAGTTGTTTGAGGCGGCGTGAGGGAAATTACCGTGCAGACAAACAATCGCGAACGGGTTTTACCGGGGGCGAGGGTGGCGCTTGGGTTGTGCCAACGTGGAGGTAAAAAAGTCGAGTTAAAACAGATAGTTAAGTGTGTTTTGCCAAGTGGGATTAGTGGGCTGATTTGGCGTTTCGGGGCGGGCAGTGGCCGAGAGGATTCGTGGAAATTGACCGCTCGCGTGCGCGCGGATACATTGGCGGTTATGCGAAAAGGCGGTCTAGTATTCCTATACCCCTGACGTTGTTGTCGCCACTGGTGTTCAATGTGCACATGTTGAGTGGCATGGCGCAATATGACCCGCAAATAGACTTGGCCCCTGTATCGCTGGTGACCAAGGTGCCGTCGGTGATTACGGTGCACAGCACCGCGGCGTCGAAATCGGTTCGAGAGCTGGTCGCCGCCGCCAAGGCCAGCCCGAACAAAATCACGTATGGCTCATCCGGCTCAAGCGGCGTGAATCATTTGATTACGAAATTGTTCCGCTCAGCAGCAGGCATTGAACTCACCCACGTGCCGTACAAGGGCGCGAGACCGGCGATGATTGCGCTGCTGCCGAAGGAGATCGACTCCAGCGTAGCCTCGCCGGTGGCCATCATGGCGCAGGTGCGCGCGGGGCAAGTGCGTGCGCTGGGCGGTGTCGGGCGCGGCGCGTTCGCCCGCAATGCCAGATGTGCCAACCATTGCAGAAGCGGTGATGCATGGCTTTGACTCGGCCGCGTGGTACGCCATGCTGGCATCCGCCTGCACACCGCGCGCCGATATTGACAAACGCAACGCCACACTAGCGCAGGCCATGCGTTCGCCGTTGATCGTGAAATGTCTGAATGCGGAAGGTGTCGCGCCCGAACCCACCACGCCTGAAGGATTTGATCATTGCCGTTGGTGCTCATCCCAATACGCTTGTTACTTCAACACTGGAGACCGCAGGAGTGCCGCTTGTCGCCATCGGTGATTGTTATCAGGTTGGTGACTTCATGACCTGCTTGCGTGATGCGTGGATGGTGGGTAGTGCAATTGATCTTTATGCTGCGCGAGGGGTAGAGTGATAACTCTTATCAATCTTTCAATTTGATCCATGCGCGCTCCTGTTGAAACTGGCACGCATGTTAAGGTCAGCTTGCCAAAGTCTGAAAATGTCCGTTCGCGACAACATCAGACGACGCGCTTTATCCGCGCGAAGGCCCTGCGCGGCGAGTGCGATTGCGCTACTTCGTAGCACTCGCAGCCTTCGCTGCCGTCAGTTCTCGCTCCAGTTGTTCGATACGCTGCTGCATGCCCGCCAGCCGTCCGTTCAACGCCCCTACGTTGAAGAAGGTTTCGTTATCAGCTGGTGCAGACAGTACGCCTGCATAGCCCAGCCACGATGAGTCGTAAAGCTTCAGGTTCTTGAAGCCGAGTTGCGCCAGCACGGTAGCCGTTTCCGCAGCGCGCGTGCCGCTTTGGCAGTACACGATGGTTTCTTTTTCCGGATCGAGGTTCGCGTAAAGTTTCTTTAATGCTTCCCGCGATTTAAGTGACATGCCAGTATTGTCCGCCACTTGTTTGCGCGCAAGTTTGCCGGGTGTTTCCGGATCGGCCCAATTTTGCTCGTACGGAATGTTTATCGCGCCGGGAATGTGGCCGCCACGTATGGCCCGTATGTCGTTGCCGGTAAATTCGCCGGGCGTGCGCACGTCTATCAGTTGTACACCGGATTTTTTGGCGGCGGCGAGCATCTCGGTGGTGCTAATGCTGATGCCAGCGTCAGGCTTGAGCTTGAGCGCAACCGGCGGCAGTTTGTGTTCCGCGCTGCTGGCTTCTTTCCCCGCCGCGCGCCAGCCGTCGATGCCATCATGATAGACGCGCCCCTGCCGCCCGCCAAAATAGCGAATCGTATACAAACCGAAATACGCGTTGGCATCCCCTCGCGTCGAGTACACGATGACTTCTTTTGCCGGGTCGATGCCTGCGTTGCCCAACAAGGCTTCAATTTGCGCGGTGGGCACAAAGTCTTCCATGTTGACGTTACGCAGCACCTGCGCAGCATTGCCGATATTGACCGCGCCTGGAATGTGGCCCTTCAGGTAATCCGCACGTGCACGCGTATCCCACACGATGGCGCCACGTTCCAGTGCTTGTGCAACAAATGCTGTGTCAACGATGTCACCCATGGCAAACGCACTGGGGATCGATAAAAAATTTAATAAAATCAATAGCTTACGCATAAACATCTCCTCTCTACATTAGGCCAACTCGCGTCTATCTATATCAAGGCCGCAGGTAGGCATATCCTTCACGTTGCTGCAAACGCGCCACCTCGGCCACGCCCGACAGCACAAAAGTCACTTCCTCGATAAATTGTTTGCGCTCGAGTTTGCGATTGCGCAGCGTAATCAAACACACATCGAACTGCACGCCCTGCGCCTTCAGTTCCTGAACAGCAACTTCGTAGGGATTACCGTTGGCGTCTTTTTTATCGCGCATCAGGAAATCAACGCCTTGCGCATGCGCAACCACCACGATACGCGCTTTGGGATTGACCTCCAGGTGATTGCGAATATTGCGCAAGCCGTTGGTGGCTTGCTCCAGGCCGGAGTTAAGGTGGTAAACCACTTTGTCCGGGCCGGCGGGATCACTCGTACCACCGCTACTTGCGCAGCCGCCGATACCCAACAGCATCAATACCAAGAGCACCAAGGAATTGCGTTTCAGGGATTTCATCATTTGTCTCCTCCTTGCATACGGATGTAGGTGTTAAAGGCGTTACGCCGGTTGGCTTCTTCAAAAGCGGGCAAGTGCGAGAATCGCGACCAGTCGGTTCTCTTGTAGGCCACGTCAAACTCTTCAAGTTCATCCGCCGCCGCGCCCATCTTCTCACGAAGATAGACCAGATATTCGCGTGTCAGCCGCAAATCAGCCGCCGCATCGCGTGAGACATTACCGTGCCCGCCAACCATTACCTTCGGGCTAAATTTGATGATGCTGTCTATGGCGGCTATCCACGCCTTGCTGTCGGCTTCACCCACGAACGGCAACCGTCCGCCGAACATCAAGTCGCCGACGAACAGCACGTTTTCTTCTTCGACTACCATCGCCAAATCTTCTGGTGTGTGCGCGGGGCCTACGGGGAACACGCGAAACGAGAGGCCGCCTAGTTTGAAACTGACTTCGCTATCCACCCAGCGGTCCGCTGCGATCAAACGCATGCTTGCGTCCACCCACGGCGCGAGTGATGTACGCCGCTCGGCCAGACGCTGCTGCGCCGCGTCCGACTTCAAGTAGACGCCCGCCGCCGGGTGCGCCCAGATTTCAGCGCCCACGTCCTTGAACGGCGGCAAGCCGTAAAAATGATCGGCGTGGTAATGGCTGACGATCACGCGCCGGATCGGCGCCTGCGTGACTTTGCGTATGGCCGCGATGAATTCCTTGCCGAGTACTGGTGTGCCCAACGCATCAAATACCACCACGCCCTCTCGTGTCACCACGAACCCGGCATTGGAGGTGTGGCCGCGGTTAACGAGCGACGGCACGCCGGTTTTGCCGCGTATGTAGTACACGCTAGGCGAGATTTTGATGGTGTCCAACGCCGCAGCCGGCAGCGCCACTCCCAAAGTCAGAGCGAGAGCAAGCGCAAACGCAAACGCTAAAGCGGCACGCGTCACGCAAGCCCCTGATTTTTTTCCATGCCGATCAAGCGTGGCACATTGGGCGCGCGCGCGGTGATGGTTTTTTTGTCTTTGAGGTAGCGCTCGACCACATCCCACGCAGGCTCACCGCTCGCGCCTTCCGCCACCGGCGCCCAGCCGGCAACTTTGTAGCGTTTATCGGCATCCAGCGGTTTGCCGTTCAGGCGCATGTCCGTGATGCGCTTGCCGGTGGCTGCGTTGGGTTCACAGGTGTAGCTCATGCCACCCACGCGCACCATATCGCCGCCTTGCTGCAAATACGGGTCGGGGTTAAACAGGTTGTCGCAAACATCTTCGAGTATGGCCTTGATGTCCGTGCCGCTGATTTCATTCACGGTCACGCTGGGGTACGTAATCGCCGTCTGATCCATCAGGTGCTCGCGTAGTATCGTCTGGCCGGGCAACAAGCTGGTGCCCCAGCGAAAGCCGGGCGAGAAGCCGATCTCGGCATTTTTCTGCGTCATCAGCGCATCGAGTATCAACTGATCAAAGGTGCCATTGAAATTACCGCGCCGGTAGAGCAAGCCTTCGGTCACCGCCAGCGGCTCATTCAGTTTGGCTTGGTACGGCGCACGCACACGCTCAATCAAGGCTTGCATGGCCGTGTCGGCGGGCAGCAAATTGGCGAACACCGGCAACAGGCGATAGCGAAAGTCCGCAACACCGCCAGCTTTCACATCGAGGTCGAGCACGGCCAAAAATTTGCCGTTCGATCCGGCATTGGTGACCACCGTTTTGCCGCCCGCGTTGTTGACGATGATGGGCTTGGGCACGCCGTCGTGG
>JAYTWR010000087.1:0-1512 GCA_043743335.1 Burkholderiales bacterium | reverse complement strand
AAGCGTTTGCGTTCGAGCTGATCAGCCGGTTGCACGCCACCGATTTCAATTTCACCGCTACCTGACGGTGACAATTTTTCCTGTAACCGCAACCACGCGCCATCTTCAAAATAATCGCTCCACCGCAGGCCGGCGCGTGCGGCAATATTCATTCCCAGCATGTCCTTCAAAGCCGGATTGGCGCCGACAATGCCGCCGCGTGCATCGAGCGTGAACAACCCGATTGGAATCGCGTCATAGGTGCCGCGCAGTTCATCTTCGGCCCTTAGACGCTGCCGTCGCTCCAGCCGAATTTGTTCAGCGATGGCAAACGCCGCCATCAGGCTCGACGATAACGCAGCGGTCACACTGTTGACCGTACCGATCAGCTCCTTCGCACCCAGTGCGGCGGCCAGCACTTCATAAAATGTGGCGAACAGTGTGATCGCAAGTGACGCACCGTACCAGATCGCCACGCTAGAGCGCGTCCTGGCCAAGATGCGCCACAGAAAATACAGCAGCCCTGCTATGCTGACGGACCCTGCAATCCACATGACGGGCAAAGCCGACGCGTAAGGGACGAACCACGCCACCGGCAAGAGCAACAGGCAGCCAGCGTGAACCAACCGCATCGGCACCGCATAGCCAAAGCGCACCAGTTCTTCGCGGAACATCTGCCGGAACAACGTGCCGGTCAGCGTGTAATAGGCAGCCACAGTCAGCAGCCGGCTTTGCGCCAGCCACGACGCCGGCACCGCATGGCCGAGCCATTGGGTATCCCACCCCGCAGAAATGGCTGCCATGCGCAAGTTGAACACCAGCCAAGCGGCAAACAGGACGTAGACCGGCTCCCGGTTGATCACCGCCGTCATCAACACAAACAGCGCCAACACGATCAGTCCGCCGTCAAGTAACCCCGATTTCCGGTCAAAGTCATGCACCGACGACTCGAACTTTGACGCCGGCCACACCAGCGCAGTGATACGCGCGGGGCCGACCGCTTCAATCTTGCACAACAACGGCATCGAGGTACGAAGGCGCCCCAGGTCTAATACAAAGCCCGCTTTGACGCCGCGCATGCGCCCGGTCGCGATCGAACGATCAGCACTGCCCAGCGATTGCAGGCTGGTTGCGGTCCAGCACTCGATGCGGGATGCGTGGCGCGATGGCAGTTCAACCACGGCCGCCTCGTCGCCGGCTGGCGGTGCGTCGAACCGCACCCAGAACGGCAGTTCGGACAAACGCGTATCACGATGTTGCGCAGCAGCTTCACGCTCGATTTGCGCCAGCGCTTCGGCCGGCTTGAGACGGGTAGAACTTTCCTCGATACTTTTCAACTCCAAACCGGTGGCGCCGGTGGCGGGGTATTTCTGATCCCACGCGAGCAGCGCCAATAAGGTGACCAAAGCGATCACCGCCGGCAATGCGTATATGGAAATCCCATACAGCAGCGCATCGAGCGCTGCATCCATTCGCGCCTTGGCGCGCGAGTCGAGGATTCTAGTTGCGGACATTCGTTCGGCCCCGGCTCAA
>JAYTWR010000086.1:0-1871 GCA_043743335.1 Burkholderiales bacterium | reverse complement strand
CTCATGCAGCAATACCCTCTGTAAATCGAGCCGTCCGTCGCAAGCTTGCGATTTGGCAGCGCGAACCATAAACAGTTGCTGCGAGTTACCGCCGGTTACAAACATGGTTGCGCGATTGTAGCCGCTGCAAATGCTCCGACTGTGGGCTAACCGACGGCAGCAATCTGCCAGTTTGTGGCGCACTCGTTCGCGGCGCGCGTCTACAATTGACATGACATGTCCGTTAACCAAGGTAGCCAATTTTTCATGAAACTATTTTTCGCGCGGCTGTTTCGCATCGGTGCTGACGTGAGTGTGACTCTGGCTTGTGCAGCCGGATTGGTGTCGGCAACACACGGCCAGGAAGTGCGTACAGCGTATCCAGCCAAACCGTTGCGTCTGGTGGTGGCATTTGCGCCGGGCGGCCCGGCCGATATTGTGGCTCGGTTGATCAGTCAGCGGCTCGGCGACGCGCTCGGCCAGCCGGTCGTGGTGGAAAATCGCGCCGGTGCGGGGGGCAGCGTGGCCGCGCAGCAGGCCGCACGCGGCGCGGCGGACGGCTATACCGTGCTCTTGACCACCAGTGCCATCGCGATTGCATCCAGTCTCACGGCAAACCCGGGGTTCGATCCGGAAAAGGATTTTGCGCCGGTGAGCCTGATCGCCTCGCAGCCGAGCGTGATTGTCGCGCATCCATCGGTTGCCGCGAACAATCTGGCCGAATTGCTAATCCAGGCCAGGAGCGGCAAGCTCAATTTCGGCACCGCCGGCAACGGCACCTCCCCGCACCTGGCGGCTGAATATTTGTTCAAGGTGCTGGGCGGCGTGACGGTGACGCATATTCCCTACAACGGTGGCGGCCCGGCACTCACAGCGGTGCTGGGCGGCAATGTCGAACTGGTCAATGTTGCATTATCGCCGGCGATCCCGCTGATCCGCAGCGGCAAGTTAAAGGGCATTGCGATTACCGGCCCCAAGCGCGCGGCTGCGCTGCCCGATGTGCCGACAGTCGCAGAGTCGGGGTTTCCCGGATTTGAAGACCGCACCTGGGTGGGCGTGTTTGTGCCGGCTGCGACGCCCGCCGTGATCGTCGCACGATTGAATGCGGAGATCGACAAACTGTTGCAGACCGCCGAGATGCGCGAGCGATTGGGCGCCATCGCGTTCGAGGCGCATGGTGGCTCGGCGCAGTCCTTCGCGCAATTTTTGCGCGGTGAGCAAACCAAGTTTGCGCGGTTTGTGCGTGAGACCGGTGTGCGCGGCGATTAGGCCGCAAGATCGACGCTCACGCCGCGCGCGAGCGCATCGCGCCATGCTGTTGCAACGTCGAACCCGCTCTGCTGCGCCCGCGTCCGTATCGATGCTGCATCAAGCTTGGAAACAACGCCGCATGGAAACATCGACCGTATTGAGCTTGATCCCATCGACGCTGCCGTGTGCGTGAGGGTTTGTACGGCAGACCTACGGTGTCCGGATGAAGCATTGGGAAGCAACAGGAGTATGCAACCGTAGTATGCAACAGCGGATACAACTAAAATCCGCAGATGGATCCCCTCATACTGCTCAAAGCCGCACTCCTCGGCGTCGTTGAAGGACTGACTGAATTTTTACCGGTATCGTCGACCGGCCATTTGATTCTCGCCGGGCAATTGCTCGACTTCACCGGCGACAAGGCGAAGCTATTTGAAATCGTGATCCAAAGCGGAGCGATTTTCGCCGTGGTGGTGGAGTATCGCGCGCGCTTTGGTGCGGCGGTCGCCGGCATCATGCACGATCGCGCCGCACAGCGCTTCTGGCTCAACCTGGCCATCGCGTTTGTGCCACTGGCGGCGCTCGGGCTGTTATTCAACAAAATGATCAAGGCCGTATTGTTCAAGCCGGTGCCGGTGGCG
>JAYTWR010000085.1:0-38945 GCA_043743335.1 Burkholderiales bacterium | reverse complement strand
ACGCCGATCCAATTGCCCATGACGAACTCTTTGTAGCCCTGCTCAATAAACGTTGACAGATCCGGCTGCAGCGGATGCCGCTTCTCGGTCATCATGCCGATCGCTCTTAGTTTGCCTGCACGCACACCGGAGAGGACTAAACCGATGTCGTTAGTGTGAACCTGCACTTGTCCGGCAAGCAGGTCGATCAGCGCCGGTCCGCCCCCTTTGTACGGAACATGGGTCATGTCGATATGGGCCGCCTGCTTGAACATCTCCATCGACAGATGACTGATCACTCCGACCCCGCCCGAGGCATAGGCCGCCCGGTTGCTCTTGGCCCAAGTGACGAGATCAGGCACGGTTTTTACCGGTACGCCCGCATTGACCACCATCATGAGGGGCGACGAACCCAAGATCGCGAACGGTACCAGATCGCGCTCGAGACTGTAGTTGAGCTTCTGGTAGAGCGTCTGACCTATGGCATGCGCTGTGCTAATGCTCAGCATGGTATAGCCATCGGGCGCCGAGCGTGCGACCAGATCGGCACCGACGTTGCCGCCCGCGCCCGGACGATTGTCGACGATGACGGATTGCCCCCACGACTCGGCGAGCTTCTGGCAAAAGACGCGCCCAACAACGTCGTTCAAGCCCCCCGGGCCGAATGCCACCACGTAGCGGATGGGGCGGTCCGGATAGCCGGTAGCCGCGGCCGCAAGGCTGCCCAGTACAGGCACCAGCAGAATCGTAGCGAAGCCAAGCGTTCGCAAACATTTTTTTTCCGGCATCGGAATTGCCTCGTTAGAGATATCTAAATCCATCAGGACGCATTACTTCCAATGTACCCCGGTCCCATCGAGCGGTCAATTGGGATGCTTTCGCATTGGGTAGCTTTCGCAACATTGGGATGCGTTCGAACCCATGGTACCGGAGTCAATTTCTTTTTCAATGAATCGTGCGCGCAGCTTATCCACAATTGTGACGCCATCACCCCGGCTTAATCCCCGCCGCCCGTGAGACATATACGGTCAGAGACGATAAAATATATCCAGAATATCGTGCCTGACTGCATATTATTGAAACCGCACTCTGATATTGACTTTCTGCTGGAAGGTCCGCGACTCAAACTCCATCAAGCCTTTTTGCTCAAGGAAGTGTTTAGCGAAAGCGACTTGCCGATGCGGGTGGATACCGTAAATAGGGATGATTTGCCGCGCGAGTGGAATGTTCGGGTCTGGCCGCTTTGATTCGTTATCAGCACGGCTCAAGCCTTGTCATGTGGCAAGCGATGACTCCATGGCTACGCCCTGACTCTGTGCTGTCGGCATCCATTCGCTAAAATCTATGCGACTCCGGTACCGTTCACTCCTTTGACTTTGTATCGCTCGGCGTTACGCTGCAGCTCCACAAGAAGCAATGCCGTTAGGCTAGCGATGTGCTGGAATTCAGTTCAGCAATATGCTTTGCAGATGGCCAGAGATTTTTATTCTTTGGAAGTCGCACTGAATCAATCTTTCCTGAATTTTTCAGAAATGGCAGCAAGTCGAATTTTTCCTCCTGCGCAACAACTTCAAGTCCTTCGGCAATCGACAAAACGTACGCATTCGCTTTGGAGTCGAAATCCAAGAGTAAGAGGCCGTTATCAAATCCCCAGTGGCATTGTTTGCAAAGGCAAATACCATTTGGTACGGAGTTAAGCTGATGCGATGACCAAGGCAGAATATGCGCCCCATCGACGCCTGCGGAATTTAGCCCAGAAAGTTTCGGGAATCTCTCACCAGAGAAGAGGCATCGAAAGTCGTAGGCTTCTTTGACCTTTGTGCTGAATGCTCGTGCTCCCGGGCCTCGGTCTGCTTGCAGTCGCCAGCGCCTTACCCGCTCGCGCATTGACTCAACGGGAGTTGACGCATCATCTTCGGTGTCGAATCCAGCTGTTGACGCGGAGACACCTGTGTAAATCGGATCAGTAGCGTCTGGTAGGCCAAGGTCGTGCAACAACCTAGGCAATACGTCACCGTCGACGCCAAAGTATTTTCGTATTGCAGTCGCCGATCTAGCTATCTCGTTGTGATCAGAGAACTTCACGCTTATCTGATGGGCCTTTAATAGATTCGGTAGCTCGGTGTGTTGCAATGCAGCCGCATTCCAAAGCGTTGTAATAACAGCCATTCGTTCCGCAAAATCAATTTTCAACACGCCGCCGCGACTTTTCGCCCAAACACTGGTCGGCGCAAAAGTCACTTTTGCAGAGTCCTTCGAAACTACATCTATGTCGATACCGGCAACGATGTACTCGCTGGCTCGAAGCTCCGGCAATTGCTCGGGCGTTTTCAGTAATTCCCGTCGCGGGACAGGCAGTAGAAGTATTGAGGAAACGATTTCGTAAGCGTGTTTACCGCCTACCGGGCGAATTCTTGGCTTACCGGAAAGCCTCTTTGCCGTCGCTTTGCCATCTATTAGTAAGCTCGGGGTTATTTGAAACGAAATGTGCTTGTCCAACAGATCTGAGGCATGCAGTGAGCCGTATGAACCAGCGAGTTCATAGTCTCCTCTTCCACCACTAGGTCTCAAGGCAATGCGCATTCCGTTTCCGAAAACTGAAGCTCAGATTGCCTTACCTGGCGGCTCTTGTGTTTGACTACGGTATTGCGCCCGCTCAGCCGTTCGAGTGCCTCGCGAAGGGGTGGAAACAGGTGTCTATCTTGCGAATCGACTCGGCGCAAAATGCCCTCAGCAGCATTCGCGCTTAGAAAGTAGCGCGGATCGGGACGCGTGCGTTCGATAAGGTCGAGCAAGTCTGAGGATACGGGCTTGCTCAATGTTTGCGCGGTGCGATTTACAACAAAAATACCGTTCCATAGCACTCCACCAGTCGGCCAATTTACCTTCTTGGAACCGTGTCGAACAGATTCTAGCTCAGCACTTACTAGTGACGGGCCACGCAGCCCGGGCCATTTATCCAAGGACTCAGTAAGAATTGAGAACTTACCGTTTGGCTTGCGAGAATTGGCATGAAGTTCGAATTGCATACGTATTCTGCTCGCAACCCACTTAACTACGGATACCGACACCGCGTTGCCCAACGCATGGTAACGAAGCGAATCAGATCGTTCTGCGTCCAATGACGGTACGTCAATCTTTGTCCAACCGTCTGGAAATCCTTGAAGGCGTTCGCACTCCAGCGGTGTCAATCGGCGCACCGCATCTTTATATGCAATGTAGGTGCGACTCCAGTCCGTACCAGTGTGGCGACCAGACGTAGCAGCAAGGCAAAATGCGAGTTTCGGCGCAATTGGGCCAGTGCCGCCAGCCCAGGATGTTTCAACAAATGCAGATCTCTCATGCTTGGAATGACTTGGCGGACGATCCTCAAACAATACGTTACCAGCAGCAATAGGATTGTTGAGCCAAGCGCAAATATATACGCGTGGGCGTGATTGCGGCAGGCCAAAAAAACGACTATTGAGCAGTCTCCATGAAACGGCATAGTTGAGGCTACCCAACGTGCGTAGCAGCTCAGCGAAGTCCTTGCCATTATTCGAGTTCAAGAGCCCGTGCACGTTTTCAATCAGGATGACAGGGGGTTTTTTTACGGCGGCAAGTTCCGCTAGGCGAAAGAACAAGCCAGACCTCTTACCACTCAAACCGTGACGACCATTTGATCCTCTCGCGACCGACAAGTCTTGACAGGGAAATCCTCCGCACCAGACATCAGCCACAGGAATGGATGAAGGTTCGACGTTTGAGATATCGCGAACGACTGAGACGTCGGGCCAATGCGATTTCAGCACATCTTCGCAAAATGGCTGAATCTCACATTGAAAATTCACCTTGAAGCCGGCGCGCTCAAATCCGAGATCGAACCCTCCAATACCCGCAAAGAACGATGCCACCCGCAATTGACTCATTGATCCTCGATTGTCTTAATTTTTGTCGGCTGGTGCCGCAGCGCATTCTAACGCCAGTCAATAACGAGTCGCAATGCCTAAACCACTAGCCATGGAAGTAATCGACGAAAAAATTGCCTGTCTATAGCGCACGTGTCGTAAATGCAGGGCCAAGCAAATATCTACAGGCCGCGCGTCGGCCTCTAACAAAGCCTTATGGAACCCGAGGTACCGGAGTCGATTTCTTTTTCAATGCATCGTGATTCCGTTCTGAACGGGTACCCCAACAAGCATAAGGCGGAGAGTCTCGCACTATTAGTATTCCTAGACTCACTTCACAAATTTCCGTGAGTGATTAGCCCATTGCTTGTGCTCATGCGTGATGCGCAGCTTATCCGCAAGTGCTAAGCCATCACCCCGGCTTAATCCCCGCCGCCCGAATCACCTTGCCCCACTTCTCAGTCTCCCGCCGGTTGAATTCAGCAAACTGCTCCGGCGTACCGCCGCCAACCGCGTAGCCCACGGCCAGAAATTTCTCCTGCACGTTTTGCGTGAGCAAGGCTTTGTTGATCTCAGCGTTCAGCCGCATGACGATGGCGCGTGGCACGCGCGCGGGGAACATGTAGCCTGACCAGGGGGTGACTTCAAAACCGGGAATACCGGCTTCGTCAATGGAAGGCAGCTCGGGTATGGCTGTCGAACGCTTGAGCGAGGTGACAGCGATACCGCGCACGCGGCCCGCTCTGGCGTGCGGCAGTATGGAGGCCATGTTGTCGCAGAAGGCATCGACGCGCCCGGCGGACACATCGCCGATGGCCATTTGCGTAGCCTTATAGGCGACCGCCGTGAGGCGCGTGTTGGTCATGTATTTAAACAACTCCATGCTCAGCGTGACGGAGGTGCCGCCGCCGGTGGTGCCGTACGAGAGTTTGTCGGGATTGGCACGTGCGTGCTCGATCAGTTCTTTCACCGAACGCACGGGCAACGTGGGCGACACGGCCAGCAGATTCACGCTATAGAGCATGGCCGCGACCATTTGAAAATCACGCTGGGTGTCGTAGGGCAGCTTGTCGTAGAGCGCGGGGTTGGTGGAAAACGAAAACGCCACGTAGCCCAAGGTGTAGCCGTCGGGCGCGGCACGCGCAATCATTTCGGTGCCGATGAGCGATGCCGCACCTGCGCGGTTGTCCACCACCACTTGTTGCCCCATCTGGCGGCCCAGCTCGTGCGCGACCAACCGCGAAGTAATGTCGGGCGAGCCGCCTGCCGCGTACGGCACAATGAGGCGTATGGGTTTGGTGGGGTAGCCTTGCTGTGCGTGAGCGGCTGTGGGCATGAGCAACACGGCTGCGACAAGCGCTGTGGGTGTGGTGCAGATCGAGCGGCGCATTTTCAGGGATTCTCGTGGACGAACATCACAGGGCCGATAAGATACCAATAAGGGCATACATTTATATAACTAATTGATTTCATTGATTTTTTTAACTACTTAGCTTCGTCGTAAGATGCCGGTGAGCGTAGCGAACCGCATCGTTCGCGTGACGTGCGTACGCAAGGCCATATCACGATGTAAGCACCACGATTGATGCGGTTCCTTCGTCACCGACATCCTACGGGTAAGCTGAATAGCTACGATTTTTTATGCAGCGCTACGGCGCATTCAAAGCCACGCCCACCCCTATGGCGATGAGCGTCATCCAAACGCCGAATTTGAAAATCTCCGGCGCGCTGAGATAGCCGCGTTCGTACACGGCCAGTGACGACACGCTTTGCGCAGGGTAGTGCAGCACTGCGCCGTCGCCGATTATCACCGCCAGAAAAAGGGCGATGGTTAATGGTTAGCGGCGCGCGTTGTTCTCGCAGGCTGACAGCGGGTGCCGGCGTCACGCGATTTTGCGCTGCCCCTGCTGCACTGCCGACGTTTCCAGCAGACGCATAAAGGCGCGCATCGACTTAACCGTTTCGAATTGATCCAGCGCTTGCGAAAGCTGCGCCACCTGCGGCGCGGGCAGCACACTGGCGGCGCAATCTTCAAACTTGGCTTTGAGTCGCGCAGGCGGAACCGCGTTTGCGGATGTTCTACCCAGCGGAAGCATCACACGCGATGCCACGCTGCGACCATCTTTGAACGTCACTTTGACCTCGGCCGCGTGGCTGTCTTCGGGCGCAAACTGGCCCGCCCTATGCGGCGCGGCGCGCATGCACGCGAGCGCACTTTGCATCGCGGGCTCGCGCAGCGATGGCTCATCAAAATGCCGCAGCGACACGCCACCGCTGAGCAACGCACGTGATACGCAATACTGCACGCTGAATTTCGCCTCAAGGCCGGTTTGGGGTTGCGGCCTGTCGGTGTGCGGCAGGCGCGCAGGGGCTGTCCACGATTCAATAAGCGCGATATCTTCGGCTTTGAATACGCCGTGTTCGCGCGTGAGATTCAGCGCCGCTTCCACCGGCGCATGCGTGCTGTAGCAGCACGGATAAAGTTTATAGGCGGCACCGGGCGTCAGAATTTCCAGTGGCGCGCCCCAGGTCTCAAACACTTTTTCGGGATGAAATTTGCCGGGGCCGTTAAACAAATTGAAGTACCCCTGCTGATGCGCAAAGGCATCGGGGTTGGCCGTGTAGCCGTTGCGCGCCAGCAGCGCTGCCATCAGCCCGCCGCGCGCGCACTGGCCGACATGCAGTGACTTCACCATGCTGCCGAAGTTGGCCTTGGTGCCCGCCGCGAGCGAGGTGCTGATGGCGAGCGCGGTGGTGGTTTGTTCTGCTGTCAGATTGAGCAGGCGCGCACACGCCGCCGCCACGGCGAACACGCCGACGGTAGAGGTCGGGTGCCAGCCAGATTCGTAGTGCATGGGATGCACGGCGCGCCCCAGTTGCGAGCCGGTTTCAAAACCCGCCGTGTGGGCGACCAGCACGTCTTCGCCGCTGCAATCAAAGGCTTCTGCCGCCGCCAGCAATGCTGGCACCATCACCGCCGATGCATGGCCGCCCATGTTGGCGCCGCCGTTGTCGTAATCGAGCACGTGGGCGGCCACGCCGTTAATCAATGCGGCGTCCAGCGCACTGGTGCGGCTGGCGGTGCCCAGCACTAACGCATTGCCGCCACTGATTTGCACGCCGATCACATCGGCGATCTTCGTCGGCGCTTCGTCCGCCACGCCTGCGAGCGCGCAGCCCAGCGTGTCCATCACGCCAATGCGGCTGGCGTCGAGGGCCGCTTTGGGCAGATTGTCCGCGCGCATAGCGACGATGCGCTCTGCGAGTTGCTGTGCAAGGGTCATGATGGTCTCCCGGGTTACCGTTTCTAGCGTCGTCGTCTGGCGCGTGGCAGTCATTATGCCGCTCGCGCGCCAACGTGTCATTCCTGTCTCGTGCCTGTAATATCACTGCTATATTAGTGCCGCATTCAACCGAGGAGGGTCACATGCCATACATCCAGTCTGCAGGGGCGCGCCTATACTACGAAGAAGCTGGCAGTGGCACGCCCATTGTGTTCACCCACGAATTTTCCGGCGATCTGTGGAGTTGGGAGAAGCAAATACAGCATTTCAGCCGCCGCTATCGCTGCATCGCGTTCAACGCGCGTGGCTATCCGCCCTCTGAGGTGCCCACGCAACTGTCGCGCTACTCGCACCAGCACGCGGTGGACGACGTGGCGGTGGTGATGCGCCACCTCAAGGTGAGTCGCGCGCACATCATCGGCTGCTCGATGGGATCACGCACCACACTCGATTTCGGCCTGACCTATCCGCGCATGGCGCTGTCGCTCACGATGATCGGCATCGGCAGCGGCGGCGATCCGCGCAACAAGGCCGTGTTCATGCGCGACGCCGAAGCCCGCGCGCGCCTCTATGAAGAAGGCGGTCTCGCTGACGTGTTGAAGGGCCTGCGCGTGGCGGCGAACCGTGTGCAACTTAAGCACAAAAACCCGCGCGCGTTTGACGATTTCTGCCGACGCTTCATGCTGCATTCGGCGCAGGGCTGCGCCAACATTACACGCCGTGTGATGGCGCGCCGGGGTTCGCTCTACAGCATGGAAAAACCGTTGCGCGACTTAAAAGTGCCGTCGCATGTGATTGTGGGTGATGAAGATCCCGGCGCGATTGACTCGGGGCTGTTCATGAAGCGCGTGAGTCCGGCGGTTCGGCTTTCTGTCGTGTCGGCGACCGGCCACTTGGTTAATCTCGAAGAGCCGGATCTGATGCACAAACTCACCGAAGATTTTTTTGCGCTGGTGGAATCGAAGCAGTGGCGGCTACGCGGCCAATAGCTGGACCGAACTGTCGCAGTGGGAATAATAATGTAACTAGTTGTTTTTATTGGCATTTTTAATTTTCCTCAAGGTTCTCGCAGCCTAGTGTCCATGCTTTTTGCTATGCTTCAATTGAAGCGGCGATCGTGGCTGTTTTCACCGGTGCCGCGCAGGCAGAACAATCAACAACGGCGCCACTTCACACTCATCAAGGAGAGCGCATGAAGCATTATTCGAAATGGCTGTTGCCCGCCCCAGTAACCGGCGTGGCATTGGTGGTGGCGGCGTGTGCGGGTACGGGCACGGGAACGAATGACGGCGGTAGCGGCGGCCTGTCGTTTTTTGTGTCCAGCGTCGGCTCCGGCAAAGGCGCTGACTTGGGTGGATTGGCTGGCGCGGATTCGCATTGCCAAAAACTGGCTTCTGCAGCAGGCAGCAACGGCAAAACTTGGCAGGCGTATCTAAGCACGCAAGGCAAAGATGGCGCGCAAACGGTGAATGCGCGTGATCGCATTGGTAAAGGGCCGTGGCACAACGCCAAGGGCGTGATGATCGCGCGCGATGTGGATCATCTGCACAGTGCCGCGAACAATGTGAACAAGGAATCCGCGCTCGATGAAAAAGGGGCGATTGTTGCTGGACGTGGCGACAAGGTGAACCGTCACGACATACTGACCGGCTCACGCACAGACGGCTCGGCCTTCGGCCCGGGTGACCCCGACATGACCTGCGGCAACTGGACGCGCAGCGGCGCAGAAGGCGCCGTGGTCATGGGCCATCATGATCGTAATGGGCCTGTGCCAGACGCGTGGGCGACGTCATGGAACTCGTCGCACCAATCGCGCGGCGGCTGTACGCAGAAGGCGCTGATCGCCACCGGCGGCGATGGCTTGATTTATTGCTTCGCGGCGAACTGATCGGTTGCGATCCGTTGCAGATGCACGGGGGAGGGCGTTGCACGACGCTTTCCCCAGTGTCAGGGGGCAGGGGCAGGGGTAACTTGCTGAAAACTACGCCGCGCGCCACGCGTGCGGTGCGCCCGCCTACTTGAATCCGTACAGCTTCACCGCGTTGGTGCACGTCATCTTGATGCGGTCGGCGTCCGACACGCCCACAAAATCATCTGCGATGCTTTGCCGCGATTGCGGCCACGTGGAATCGGTATGCGGATAGTCTGATGACCACATCAGGTTTTCCACGCCCATCGCTACACGATTGAACACGCCCACGCGATCGACAATGAACGACGCCGACACGTTGCGATGGAAATATTCGCTGGGCTTGAGCTTCGTGACAATGCCGTTTTGCTTGGCGTAACGCTCGTGCCCGCGATCGACGCGCTGCAACAGCCATGGTAACCAACCGGTGTCAGCTTCGGCCAGCACCAGCCGCACTTTCGGATGGCGGTCGAACAGCGGGCTGCTGAGTATTTCACCCAGCGTGAGCATCACCTCCATCGGGTTTTCCGGGTAACGCGCCGCACCGCGCTTGGCGCGATCAAATCGATACGCGGCTTTGCGATTGCTGGTCAGCGTGTGAATGCTGATCGGCGTGCCGATTTCCGCTGCTGCGGCCCAAAACGGATCGTATTTCGCATCGCTGTACTCGGTGCCTTCTGGCGGCACAGCGGCGATCATGGCACCGCGCAATCCGCGCTGGGTCCAGTGCTGCAGGGCCTTCACCGCTTGATCAACGTTATAGACGGATATCAGCGCCAATCCCACCAAACGGTTCGGTGCGTGGCTGCACATTTCAGATAGCCATTCGTTGTAGGCGTTGAACGAGGCCTCTTGCAACGCGGCATCCTGCAAGGCATACAGATTCATCGCGTAGGTGGCGTACAGCACTTCGCCGGAGATGCCGTCGATATCCTGATCTTTGAGGCGCTCGACGGGATCGTAGCCGCCCGGTCGCAGGTCTTTGTGATGCACGTTCTTGAATTTGGCGAGATCGTCCTTGGCAATGCCCACGGCGGCGATGCTGTCGATGGCGCGCGGCGCAATGCCTTCGCATACAAAATACGTGCCGGGCTTGCCCTGATAGTCCGCCACAAAGCGCGGGCCGTGCTCGCGGAACTTGCGATCCAGACGCGATTCCCACAAGTTAACCGGCTCAAACACGTGCGAATCAGCAGAAAAAACGGTGCTGTCAGTGATGGTCCGCTCTGAGATAGTCATAAAGCCTCCGTTAAAAATGAAATGCGTTCACAGCGACGCCCGGCACGATGGGTTGCAACGTCACTGCGGCTCAATTTTCGCCGCGCGTATCGCTTTTTCAAAGAACACGTAATCACGCTCGATAAACGCGGCAAATTCTTCGGGCGTGCTGCCGATGGGTCGCAAGCCCGATTCTTCAACGCGCGTGCGCATGTCCGGCGCTTTCAAAATGCGGGCGATTTCACTGTGCAAGCGCACGATGCGCGCGTGGGGTGTGCCGGCAGGTGCCCACAGCGCCTGCCAACCGGGCGTGTCCACGGCGGCGTAGCCGTGTTCGGCAAAGGTTGGCACATCGGGCAACACAGGCGCGCGCACCGGGCCGGCCAGCGCGATCGCGCGCACGCGCTTGGCCTGTAACGCCGGGCCGATTTGCGAAATGCTCGGCAGCATGACTTCGATGTGGCCGCCCATTAAATCGTTTTGCGCGAGGCCGGCGCCTTTGTACGGTACATGCGTGAGCTTGACGTTAGCGGCGGCCATCATGATTTCAATGCCCACATGCGTGATATTGCCCACACCGGCCGTGCCGTAATGCAGGCCGCCGGGACGCGCCCGCGCCAGCGCGAGAAACGTCGCCAAGTTTTTCGCCGGCACCGACGGGTGTACCACCAGCACTTGCCCGTACGACAGTGTGATCTGCGAGATGGGGGCAAAATCACGCCGCGCGTCGTACGGCAGTTTGCGTATCAACAGCGTATTGGTGTTGTGCGAGCCGGTGGTGTAGAGCAGCGTGTATCCGTCGCGCGGGCTCTTCGCTACGATGTCCGTGCCGAGCGAGCCGCTGGCACCGGGGCGGTTATCAAACACAAAGGGCTGGTTGAGCGCCTCGGAGAGTTTTTGCAGCAATGGCCGGCCGATCACATCCGGCGGCCCACCCGGCGCAAACGGGATGATCACACGTACCGCGCGCGCCGGATAATCGTCGGCGCGCTGCGCGTGCGCAATACCGCTGAACGCGCAGTTCGCCGATAACGCTATCGCGATGGTTAAAGTAGCCCGCATATCACATGGTCCTAAAACATTACGATAGCACGGGTAGCGGCCGTTTGCGCCCATCGTTGCGGTGACCGGTAGCGCCAAGCGCGTTATTCTAAAAAACGCCATTCGCCACAGAGGACACAGAGGACACAGAGGACACAGAGAACACAGAGATTCTCGTGAACCGTGACATCACGATGAATCCCTCAGGCACAAGAAAAAAGCCGGGGCGTGACGCAGGTCACGGCCCGGCTCTCAAAAGGTATAACCGGTGCGGCGGCAGACTGGCGCAATCCCCAGTCGCCGCTGAACGGCTGCCCGGTTAATCCGCCTGCTTGCGCAAAAACGCGGGGATGTCCAGCGTTTCTACACCGGATTGTTTGAGCGCTTCCACGGTGGCGTCGCGATTGCGCCGACGCATCACTGCCGGTTGATCGAGATCGTCATAGTTCACCGGCAGATCATCGGTGCCGGTTTTTTGCGCAACCACTTGCAGCGGCTTCATCTGGCTGCGGCTGTTGGGCTTGCCCAAGCCGGTGGCGACGATGGTCACGCGCAGGTTGTCGACGAGTTCTTCGTCGTACACGGCACCCACGATCACTGTGGCGGAATCGGCTGCGAAGGCTTTGATGGTTTCCATCACGTCATACATTTCCTGCAACTGGAAGCTCGCCTTGCTGGCGGAAATATTCACCAGCACGCCGCGTGCGTCTGAAATGTTGATGTCTTCGAGCAGCGGGCAAGCCACCGCTTGTTCGGCAGCGGCGCGCGCGCGGTCGGGGCCGGCGGCCTTGGCCGAACCCATCATGGCCATGCCCATTTCCGCCATCACCGTGCGCACGTCAGCGAAGTCGACGTTAATCATGCCGGGGCTGCTGATGATTTCCGCAATGCCCGCCACTGCGCCGTGCAACACATCGTTAGCCGCCTTGAAGGCCTCGTCAAGCGTGACGGTATTGCCTAATACCTGCGTCAGCTTGTCGTTGGGGATAATAATCAGCGAATCAACATGCTGCGACAATGCTTCAAGACCTTCCATCGCGATGCGCTGGCGTTTGCCTTCGAACGCGAACGGCTTGGTCACCACCGCCACGGTCAGCACGCCGAGTTCCTTGGCGACTTCGGCCACCACGGGCGCAGCACCCGTGCCGGTGCCACCGCCCATACCCGCTGTCAGGAACAGCATGTCCGCGCCGCGGATCAAATCGGCAATACGCTCGCGGTCTTCCATCGCCGCCTGCCGGCCGATCTCGGGATTCGCGCCCGCCCCCAAGCCTTTGGTCACGCTGGTGCCCAACTGTAAGGTCACCTGGGCCTTGTTGCGTTTCAACGCTTGCGCGTCCGTGTTGGCGCAGATGAATTCCACGCCCGCCACGCCTTGCGCGATCATGTGATCCACGGCGTTGCCGCCGCAACCCCCCACGCCAATGACCTTGATGACTGCTTCCTGCGATTGCGCATCGATCAGCTCTATCATTTTGTGCCTCCATTTTTGCGTCGATTGTTAAAATTAAAACTGTTTAAAATCAATTACTTACACTGCATTCTTGATTGCTGCCGCTTGCCTTTAAATCAGAAATTTCCCTTGAACCAGGCCTTCATGCGATCCACCACATGCTGCACCGTGCCGGTCTGCGTGCGCGCCAATTCCTGTGCGCGGTAATCGCGCATGCCTTCGAGCAACAGGCCCATTGCCGTTGAATAGCGCGGATGACGCACGACTTCGGCGAGGCCGCCGCTGTACGACGGCTGGCCGACACGCACCGGCATGTGAAACACTTCTTCGCCCAACTCAACCATGCCCTGCATCATGCTGGAGCCGCCGGTGAGCACAATGCCCGACGACAGTAATTCTTCGTAACCGCTGCGGCGCAACTCTGCCTGAATCAACGAGTACAGCTCTTCAACGCGTGGCTCGATGACTTCGGCCAGCGTCTTGCGTGACAACTGCTTGCTGCCGCGATCACCCACGCCGGGCACTTCAATCATTTCCTGCGGATCCGCCAACTGCGACAGTGCGCAGCCGTGCTTCATCTTGATGTCTTCGGCGTCTTTGGTCGGCGTGCGCAGCGCCATCGCGATGTCGCTGGTGATCTGGTCGCCTGCAATGGGAATCACCGCCGTGTGACGGATCGCACCGTGCGTAAACACTGCGATATCGGTGGTGCCGCCGCCAATATCCACCAGACACACGCCGAGGTCTTTCTCGTCCTCGGACACCACTGCCGTGGCGGACGCCAGCGGCTGCAACACCAAGTCACCCACTTCCAGCCCGCAGCGACGCACGCATTTCACGATGTTTTGCGCCGCCGACACCGCGCCGGTGACAATGTGTACCTTCACTTCCAGCCGCACGCCCGCCATGCCCAGCGGCTCGCGCACATCGTCTTGGCCGTCGATGATGTATTCCTGCTCAAGAATGTGCAGAATTTGCTGGTCGTTCGGAATCTGCACGGCCTTGGCGGTTTCGAGTACGCGATCAATGTCGATTTGCGCGACTTCCTTGTCCTTGATCGCCACCATGCCCTGCGAATTGAAACTCTTCACATGGCTACCGGCGATGCCGGTATTGACGCGATCAATTTTGCAATCTGCCATCAGCTCGGCTTCTTCAAGCGCACGCTGAATCGCCGATACCGTGGTTTCGATATTCACCACCACGCCTTTTTTCAGGCCGCGCGACGGGTGCGAGCCCATGCCGATGATCTCAAAACCGCCACTGCCGCCGGTAGCGCCAGCACTACCAGCAGTACCCTCGGGCTTAATCTCCGCCACGATCGCTACGATCTTCGACGTACCGATGTCGAGACCGACGATGATTTTTTTGTTTTCGCGCGCCTTGCTCACAATATTTTTCTCATGTTCATCGAGGCATCACGCTTTGGGTTTGGGCGCGGGTGCGGCTACCGGTGGTGCCGAGGATGCTGCCCCCGGCTCTTTCATCTGCGCCAGCCCCGGCACACGCACGGCGAAGCCGTTGCTGTAGCGTAAATCCACCGCATCGGCACGGCGTCCCAGCGGCGCGATGGTTTGCGCATACGCTGCGAGAAAACGCGTGATGCGCGGCGCTATCTGCTCGCGACCGATGTCCACCGTCATGCCGTTATCCAGACGTACCTGCCACGCGCGGCGCGGCGACAAATGCACTTGCACCGGCTTACGTCCGATGCGCGCGAAATCACGGCGGAACACCTCGTATTGGATCGACACTTCTCTAGCCGTGCCGACCGGCCCGCTAAACAGCGGCAGCGGCGCATCGTAAGCCGCCTTAAACACCTCGCCTTGCGTGTTGACCAGCGCGTCGCTGCCCCAGCGTGCAAACGGTTGATGCGCTTCAATGTCGACATCCACACGGTCTGGCCACTGACGTCGCACATCGGCCTTGCGCACCCACGGCATTTTCTCGAACGAAGCGCGCAGCCGCTCAATGTCCATGGTGAAAAATGTGCCGCGAAAATCGCGCGTGGCGATGGCCTCAACTTGCTCACGGGTAACCGCACCCGGCGCGCCGATGACACGCAACTCACGCAGCGCAAACACCGGTTGGTGAATGGCATAGCGCACCGCGCCGTAGAGCACCAGCAGCAACGCTGCGGTGAACAGCAAATCAGACACGCGGTTGAGCGCAGTGGCGTTATCCCACATGGGCCGCCTCCAGAATACGCAGCACCAAATCATCGAACGGGATGCCGCTTGCCCGCGCCGCCATCGGTACCAAGCTGTGATCCGTCATGCCGGGAATGGTGTTCATTTCGAGAAACCACGGCTGGTCGTTGACGTCCAACATCACGTCGAGCCGCCCCCAACCCTCGCAACCCAGCACGCGAAACGCCGCCAGCGCCTGCTCGCGAATACGCGCCTCAAGGGCTTCCGGCAATCCGCTGGGGCAGTGGTATTTCGTCGCCTCGCCGAAGTATTTGTTGTGATAGTCGTAATTGCCCTGCGGCGCTTCGATGCGCACCAACGGCAGCGCGGCGTCGTTCAAAATTGCCGCTGTGACCTCACGACCCGCGATGAACTGTTCGGCAATCACACTACCGTCGTGTTGGGCGGCAAGCTCGTACGCCGCGCTGATTTTTTCGAGTGACGCCACTTTGCTCACACCGATGCTAGAGCCTTCATGCGCAGGCTTCACCATCAAAGGCAAACCCAGCCGCAACGCCACGTCCGCCGAATTGGAATCGGCCGTGAGTATTTCGTAGCACGGCGTGGGGATGCCTGCCGCCAGCCACACCAGCTTGGTGCGCCACTTGTCCATTGCCAGCGCACTCGCCATGACGCCGCTGCCGGTGTAGGGAATGCCCATCACTTCCAGCGCGCCCTGCACGGTGCCGTCTTCGCCAAAACGCCCGTGCAGCGCAATGAATGCACGCGCAAAGCGTTGCGCGAGCAATTGGTCAAACGCCAGATCACGCGGATCGAAAGCGTGTGCATCCACACCCTTGCGCTGCAAAGCGGCAAGCACCATGCTGCCGCTGCGTAGGGAAATCTCGCGCTCAGCGCTTTTGCCGCCCATTAAGACAGCCACTTTGCCGAGGCTCATGCGCGATCCCCGATAATGCGCACCTCGCGCTCCAGCGTCACAGCGAATTTTTCGCGCACCGTGTGCTGTGCCAGCTCAATCAACGATTCAATGTCTGCTGCCTTAGTGCGATCAGCGCCGCCGGTGTTGACGATGAAATTGGCGTGCTTCAACGAGATTTCTGCGCCGCCGATGCGCGTGCCTTTCAGCCCGCAGGCTTCGATCAGGCGCGCGGCGTGATCGCCCGGCGGATTGCGAAACACCGAGCCCGCGTTTGGCTGCTGCAGCGGTTGACTGGCGATGCGCTTTTTCAGTAAGTCTCTGATTTTATTGCGAGATTTTGCGCCATCCCCTTTGGGCACTTTGAGCGTCGCGGCCACAAACCATTCGTCTGCCGGGCCTTGCACACGGCGATAGCCGACGCGGAATTCATCGCGTGCGCGCTGATGCAATTGCCCGCTTCGATCAACGGTAGTCACGCTGGAAACCAGTTCCCACGTCTCGCCGCCGTAGCACCCGGCGTTCATCGCCAGCGCGCCGCCGAGGGTGCCGGGGATACCCGCGAGAAATTCAGCCCCCTCCGCGCCATGCAGCGCAGCAAATCGTGCAGCCTTGGGGGACGCTATCCCGGCCCCGGCGTGAATTTCGATGGTGTCCTCTCCCGTGCTCGCGGGCGCCAGCAGGCTGATCTGCCGCAACGCCCAATGCGTAAACACGACGGTGGCTCGCACCCCGCCGTCGCGTACCAAGAGATTACTGCCAAGTCCAACAAAGTACAAGTCCCCCGTAGCGGAATTTGCACGTAAAAAGGCACAAAGATCATCCCTATCCGCGGGTGCGTAGGTGCGCGCCGCCGTGCCGCCCGCGCGCCAACTGACGTGCCGTGCCATCGGCTCGTTCAAACGCAACTCGCCGCGCAGGGTTTGCAAATTCATGGCGTCGGCCATATTCATTGTCCGCCCGCCACCACAGCGCCCGCCACGCCGCCGATAGACCCGGCACCCATCACCAGCACCACGTCGCCATCGCGCGCGGTGCCGCGTATGGCGTCGGGCATGGCCGCGACGGTATCCACAAACAGCGGCTCGACCTTGCCCTGCAAACGCACGGCGCGCGCCAGCGCACGGCCATCCGCCGCGACGATGGGCGCTTCGCCCGCGGGGTAGACCTCGCCCAGCACCAGCGCATCCACGGTGGACAGCACACGGGCAAAGTCCTCAAAGCAATCGCGTGTGCGCGTGTAGCGATGCGGCTGAAACGCCAGTAACAGCCGTCGGCCCGGAAACGCGCCGCGCGCTGCCGCTACCGTGGCGGCCATTTCCACCGGATGATGACCGTAATCGTCGATCACTGTGGCGTGTCCGCCGCCCGGCAGCGCTGCCTCGCCGTAGCGTTGGAATCGTCGCCCCACGCCCTTGAATTCCGCCAGCGCCTTGACGATTTTGTTGTCTGCCACGCCCACTTCCATACCCACGGCAATGGCCGCCAGCGCGTTCAGCACATTGTGCAGGCCTGGCAGATTCAGTGTCACGGCCAGGTCCGCAGCGGGGATCCCATTCCCATTGGCATTCCCATGCCCACTCCCAGTGGCCGCGCGCAACGCCCGAAAGCGCATTTGCCCGCCGCTGTGTTGAATATCCACTGCGCGAATTTGCGCCTCCGGCGACAGGCCATACGTGGTGATGGGTTTGGTAATGTGCGGCAAAATGGCACGCACATTAGCGTCGTCGTGACACAGGATCACCATGCCGTAAAACGGCAATCGCTGGGTGAAATCCACAAACGCCTGCTTCAATTTATCTAGCGAATGACCGTAGGTTTCCATGTGATCGGCGTCGATATTGGTAATCACCGACATGACCGGCTGCAAATGCAGGAACGAGGCATCGGATTCATCGGCCTCAACCACAATGAAATCCCCCGCGCCTAGGCGAGCGTGCGCGCCGGCGCTGTTCAGTCGCCCGCCAATCACAAAGGTGGGATCGAGCCCGCCTTCCGCCAGCACGCTTGCCGCCAGACTGGTAGTGGTGGTTTTGCCGTGCGTACCGGCGATGGCGATGCCCTGCTTTAGGCGCATTAACTCCGCTAGCATCAGCGCGCGCGGCACCACGGGTATGTGCTTTTCGCGTGCTGCAATCACTTCGGGGTTATCCGCCTTCACTGCGGTGGAAACCACCACCGCATCCGCGTTGGCGATGTGCTGTGCGGCGTGGCCTTCAAACACCTGGGCGCCCAAACCTGTCAGTCGCCGCGTCGCCGCGTTGGTCGATAAATCCGAGCCGCTGATGTCGTAACCGAGATTGAGCAACACCTCGGCGATGCCGCTCATGCCTGAGCCACCGATGCCAACAAAGTGCACCTGTTTGACTTTATGCCGCATGGGCCAACTCCACACAAATGTCGCCCACCACGCGCGTGGCATCGGGCTTGGCGGCGGTACGCGCCGCGCGTGCCATGTCGAGCAGCTTGTCGCGCGACAATTCACGCAGCAATCCAGCTACTTTCTCCGGCGTAAATTCAGCCTGCGGCATCAAAATCGCCGCACCGCGATCTGCTAGAAATCGCGCGTTGGTGGTTTGATGATCGTCCACCGCCCACGGCAGCGGCACGAAGATTGCGGCCACACCGACCGTCGCAATTTCCGTCACGGTTGAAGCGCCCGCGCGGCAAATCACCAAATCAGCCGCCGCATAACGCGCAGCCATGTCGTCGATGAAGGGCAGGGCTTCGGCCTGCACGCCGGCCGTGGCGTACGCGGCGCGCAGTGCGGCTATGTTTGCCGCGCCCGCCTGGTGTGTCACTTGCGGACGCTGCGCTTCAGGTAGCAACGCCAATGCGCGCGGCAGGGTGTCGTTCAACACCGCCGCGCCCTGACTGCCGCCGAGCACCATCACAGTGAGTTTTGCATGGCGTACGTTGCGTTCGCTGTAACGCGCATCCGGCGGTGCCACGCGACAAATGTCTGCTCGCGTTGGATTCCCCACCCATTCGGATAACTTGTTGTTTTTAAAAGCATTTGGGAAGGTCATTAACACCCGGCTGGCCAACCGCGCCAGCACTCGGTTGGTTAATCCCGCTACCGAATTTTGTTCGTGGATCACCAGCGGGCGCCGCATGAGCGACGCCATCAAGCCACCGGGAAACGCCACATAACCACCCATGCCGAGCACCACGTCAGGCCGATGGGTAAAAATCGCAGCGGCGCTTTGCACACACGCAATCAGCAAATTGAACGGCAGCATCAGCGCGCGCAGCAGGCCTTTGTTGCGCAGACCGGAGAAGCGTATCCACGCCATCACATAGCCATGCGGCGGCACGATGCGCGCCTCCATGCCGGCCTGCGAACCCAGCCACACAATGCGCCAGCCCTGCTCGCGCAAATACTCCGCCACCGAAATCGCCGGGTAAATATGCCCGCCGGTGCCGCCTGCCATAATCATCAAGGTGCGGCCCAACCGTTTCATACCTTGAACCCCCGTGCGAGCTGGCGACCTTCCCAATCGATGCGCAGCAATATCGCTATCGCCACGCAAGTCGCGGCAATGGCACTACCGCCGAACGACAACAACGGCAAGGTCAGCCCTTTGGTGGGCAGCACGCCCATGTTCACGCCCATATTGATAATGGCCTGCACGCCAATCCACAGGCCGATGCCCTGCGCCACCAGCGCCGCGTAGTAGCGTTCTTGCAGCACGGCACGTCGCCCGATCGCGAACGCGCGATACACGATCCACGCAAACATCAGTGTGATCGCCAGCACGCCGACAAAGCCCAGTTCTTCGGCGATCACCGCCAACAGAAAATCGGTGTGCGCTTCGGGCAGGTAAAACAGTTTTTCCACACTGCCGCCCAATCCCACGCCGAACCATTCGCCGCGCCCGAAGGCAATCAGTGAGTGCGACAACTGGTAGCCCTTGCCGTACTCGTCGGCCCATGGATCCATAAAACCCTTCATGCGCTCCATGCGATAGGGTGCCATGTAAATCAACGCCACAAAGCCCGCCACCAGCATGACCATCAGCCCGGCAAAGAGCTTCCAGTTCATGCCGCCCAGAAACAAAATGCCCATCGCAATCACCGTGATGACCGCGAACGCGCCGAAATCCGGCTCGCGCAGCAGCAGCCCGCCAGTCAGCATCATGACAATAAACATCGGCATGAAGCCTTTGCGTAGGCTGTGCATAAACGCCGCCTTGCGCACGGTGTAATCCGCTGCGTACAGCACGGCGAACACTTTCATCAATTCCGACGGCTGTAAATTAAACACCACCAGCGGAATCCAGCGTCGCGCGCCGTTCACCTCGCGCCCGATGCCGGGGATCAACACCAGCGCCAGCAGCACAAGGCCGAGCACAAACAGGTGCGGCGCGAGGCGCTGCCACACGCGCAGCGGAAACTGAAACGCCACCAGTCCAGCCGTCACACTGATCGCCAGAAAAATCACGTGCCGCGTCAGGAAATACAGCGGCTGGTTGCCGGTGCTGCGGCCCGCCTCGGCGATGGCGATGGACGCCGAATACACCATCACCGTGCCCAGCCCCAGTAGCAGGGCGGTCACCCACACCACGCCGCGATCGAACTCAGCAGCAGGCGATTGCGTGGCGGGAGATTTCAGTGTGGCGGCAGAAGCGAAGGGCATGTCAGGACACCCGCTTGGCCAGTTGTGCAACCGCGTCAACAAATACCTCGGCGCGATGCACATAACTGCGGAACATGTCGTAGCTCGCGCACGCGGGCGACAGCAGCACCGCGTCGCCCGGCTGTGCGGCGCGAAAAGCGGTAACCACGGCGTCCGCCATATCGCCTGCGCGCAGCAGCTTGACGCCGACGGGTTGCAGCACGCGTGCGATCAAATCCGCGTCGCGCCCGATCAGCACCACTGCGCGCGCGCGCGCCGCTACCGCTGCCAGCGGTGAAAAATCCTGCCCCTTGCCGTCGCCGCCGGCAATCAGCACCACCGGCTGCCGCATGCCGACCAGCGCCGCGACTGTGGCGCCGACGTTGGTGCCTTTGGAATCGTCAAAGAATTCTATCTCATTGATTTTATTGATTTTTTCTACACGATGCGGCAAGCCTTTGAAGGTGCGCAAAGCACGCGCCAGCGCCTCGTCCGGCACCCCCGCCGCATGGCACAAAGCACCCGCCGCCAAGGCGTTGGCGGCATTGTGCAAACCCGCCAGTGGCAGTTCAGCCACCGGCATCCATGCACAGTCGCCGTGCGTCAGATGCAAGTCACGCGCATCACCTGCCAACCCCCACTCATAGTCCGACAGCGGCGCGGAAAAACCAAAACTGGCGAATTGCCAACCGGGTTTCACGGCGGCGAGACTGTGGGTGTCATCCCGATTGAGCACCTGCACACCCGTGCCACGCCCAGCGAAGATGCGCGCCTTGGCCGCGCCGTATGCGGCGTAGCTGTCGTAACGATCCAGATGGTCTTCGCTAAGATTCAGCAGCGTGGCCGCGTCAGGTTCGAGACTGGAAACCGTTTCCAGTTGAAAGCTCGACAGCTCCAGCACAAAGGCGTCGGGCATGCGCCGTCCGTCGTCGATTTCGGTCATCACATCCAGCACCGGCAAGCCAATATTGCCCGCCATCACCGTATCCATCCCTGCGCTTACGCACATATCGCGGCACATGGCTGTCACCGTGCTTTTGCCGTTGGAGCCGGTAATCGCGATGATTTTCGCCTTCGCCCCAGAACCGCCCTCACGCAAGGCCTGCGCAAACAACTCCACATCCCCCGCCACCGGCGTGCCTTGTTTGAGCGCCGCCGCCAGTTCGCCGCTGCGCGGATCAATGCCGGGGCTCAAGGCGATCAAATCCACAGCGTCAAAATCCGCACGCTGAAAGCTGCCGGTGGTGACGCGCACCTGCGGTAACTCGCGCGCGAGCCACGCCGCATGCGGCGGATCGGCACGCGTGTCAGCAGCGCAGACAACAGCGCCCTGCCGCGCCAGCCAGCGTGTCATGGACAACCCGGTGTCACCTAAACCCAGCACCAGAACCTTCTTTCCTTTTAGCGTTTCCAGCGGCATTTAGCGCAGCTTCAGTGTCGACAATCCCACCAGCACCAACATCATGGTGATAATCCAAAAGCGGATCACCACTTGATTCTCTTTCCAGCCTTTCAATTCGAAGTGGTGGTGCAGCGGCGCCATGCGAAACACACGCCTGCCGGTCATCTTGAACGACGCCACTTGAATAATGACCGACAGGGTTTCAATCACAAACACGCCGCCCATGATGAACAGCACGATTTCTTGGCGCACGATGACGGCGATGGTGCCAAGCGCCGCGCCCAGCGCCAGTGCGCCCACGTCACCCATGAACACCTCTGCCGGATAGGCGTTGAACCACAGAAACGCCAGCCCCGAACCCGCCATCGCCGCGCACAGCACTAACAGTTCGCCCGAGCCGGGTATGAACGGAAAGCCCAGATACTTGGCAAAAACCGCGTTGCCCGCCACGTACGCAAACACGCCCAGCGCGCTGCTCACCAGTACCAGCGGCATAATGGCGAGACCATCGAGCCCGTCGGTGAGATTCACCGCATTGCTGGTGCCGACGATCACGCAATAGGTCATGGCGATAAAGCCAATCACGCCCAAGGGATAAGCGACCGATTTGAAAAACGGCACGATCAACAGCGTTTGCGCTGGCAAATTGCTGGAGTACGCGATGTAACACGCGGCCGCCAAACCGATAACCGATTGCCAGAAAAACTTGGCCCGCGCCGACAGACCCTTGGGATTGCGATGCACCACCTTGCGGTAGTCATCCACCCAACCCACGATGCCAAAGCCCATTGTCACCAGCAGCACAATCCATACAAAGCGGTTTTGCAAATCCGCCCACAGCAGCGTGGTGACCGTGATCGACACCAGTATCAGTGCGCCGCCCATGGTCGGCGTGCCGGCCTTGATTAAGTGCGTCTGCGGGCCGTCGTCGCGCACCGACTGGCCGATTTTGTAGGCCGTCAGCTTGCGGATCATCGCCGGGCCCACCATGAACGAAATCACCAGCGACGTCAGACACGCCAGCACCGCACGCAACGTGATGTAGTTGAACACGTTGAAAAGGCGAATATCTTTTGCCAACCATTGCGCCAAGTCTAGGAGCATGCGTGCGCTCCTGCCAGTGCTGTTGCTGGTGCTGGTGCCGGTGGCACAGCCAATGCCAATGCGTCTACCACGCGCTCCATTTTCATGAAGCGCGAGCCTTTCACCAGCACCGTCATGTCTGTCGTGAGTGTGGCATGCACCTGCGCCAACAGCGCTTCGATGTCGGCGAAATGCCGCGCGCCCGCACCGAAGGCCGCCACGCTATGCACCGACATTTCACCCAGCGCATAGAGCGTATCAAGACCTGCCGCGCGTGCGTAGGCACCGACTTCGCTGTGGCAGGCGACCGCATGAGCGCCCAACTCGCCCATATCCCCCAGCACCAGCACACGTCGTCCTGTGGCGCTAGCCAGCACGTCGATCGCGGCGTGGATCGATTCCGGATTGGCGTTGTAGGTATCGTCGATCAGCGCCGCACCGCATTGCGCCGCTTTGCGCTGCAAGCGTCCCTTCACGCCGCGGTAACGCGCCAGCCCCGCCGCAATGGCCGCGAGCGGAATGTTCAGCGCAATCGCTGCCGCGCTTGCCGCCAATGCGTTGCGGACGTTATGCAGGCCCGGCGCGGGTAGCGTCGCATGGATGTCCCCGGCAGGCGAGTTGATGTGGATGTCGCTGTCGAGCGCGCGTAATTCGCAGCGCCCGCGAACGTCGGCCTGCTGATCGAAGCCAAATCGTAAGTATTTGTTTTTATTGATTTTTTCTAACCACAGCGCAGCATAAGTATCGTCGCCATTGATGACCGCGACACCCTTTTCCGCCAAGCCTTCGAAGATTTCGCCCTTAGCACGCGCGATGGCTTCCGTGCTGCCGAGATGCTCAATATGCGCGCGGCCCGCGTTGTTAATCAGCGCCACGTCCGGTCGCGCAAGCAGCGTCAGACGGCTGATTTCACCGCTGTGATTCATGCCGAGTTCAATCACGGCGTAGCGATGCGTGTCACGCAACGCCAGCAACGTCAGCGGCACGCCGATGTCGTTATTGAGGTTACCGCGCGTGGCCAACACACGGGTTTCGCCACCTGCGGCCTCGCGCAAAATCGCCGCGAGCATTTCTTTCACAGTGGTTTTGCCACTGCTGCCGGTCAGTGCCACCAACGGACCGGTAAAGCGGCTGCGCCACGCATACGCGAGCTGCGTCAACGCTTGTCGTGTGTTATCTACCGTGATCAACGGCATGTTTGTCGGCGCGAGCGGTGCGCCTTGCGCATCCGCGATCACCGCCACCGCGCCGCTCGCCTGCGCGGCAGCGATATGTTGGTGCGCATCAAAATGGTTGCCGCGCAAGGCGATAAATAACTCGCCGGGTTTGACATTGCGGCTGTCGGTGCCCACTGAGGTGAACAGCAGGTCATCACCGCGATGGGTGACGCCCAACGCGGCGGCGGCTTCGGCTACGCGCATCATGCGCGCCACCTTGTCAGCGCGGCTGTCACGGCTGCGGCATCGCTGTAGTGGTGACGCACGCTGCGGATTTCCTGATACGTCTCGTGGCCTTTGCCGGCCACCAGCACAATGTCGCCGCGCCGCGCCTGCGCAATCGCCTCATGCACCGCGTGGGCGCGCGACTCGATGACTTCGCCATTCCGCGTGACGCCTTTGAGTATGTCGGCGATGATTGCCAGCGGGTCTTCGCTGCGCGGATTGTCGCTGGTGACTACGACATGGTCGGCGAGGCGCGTTGCAATGCGCCCCATGATCGCGCGCTTGCCTTGATCGCGGTCGCCGCCGCAGCCGAACACACAGGTCAGCCGCGCACGATTCGGTTCACCGCGAATTTCACGCAGCGTGAGCAGCATTTTTTCCAGCGCATCCGGTGTGTGTGCGTAATCCACCACCACCAACGGACGCCTACCGCCGCCGAAAAACTGCGCGCGTCCCGGCACGGGCTTCAATGCGGCGAGCACGCGTTCCGCCTCGCGCACGCCGACGCCGCTGACCAACAGCACCGCCAGTGTCGCCAGCAGATTGGCCGCGTTAAAACGGCCCAGCGCTGCGCTACGCACGCGCACCACGCCCCACGGCGTGGCCGCATCGAAGCGCGTGCCGTTCATGCCCAACTGTAAATTGCGGCCTTGCACACAGGGCAGGGCCGATGCGCGTTGTGCAAAGCCGTATCCCAGCACGCGAGTATTTGACGCCACCGCTTGCCGTGCCAGCGCCGCACCAAAATGGTCATCGAGATTCAGCACCGACCATTGCAAGCTGTCCCAAGCGAACAGCTTCGCTTTGGCGCGCCGATAACTCGCCATGGTGCCGTGGTAATCCAGATGGTCGCGCGTGAGGTTAGTCAACATCGCCACATCAAAATCAACGCCTGCGACCCGTCCCTGATCGAGCCCGTGGGACGACACTTCCATCGCCACCGCGCGCGCACCGCCACGATACCAAGCGTTCAGTTGGCCGTGCAGCCAAGCCGCATCGGGCGTGGTGTTGATGCCGCTCTCAAGGGCATCGGGATAGCCGTTGCCTAAGGTGCCCACCACCACACAGGGCCGCTCAAGCTGGTTGAAGGCTTGTGCAATCCATTGCGTACACGAGGTCTTGCCGTTGGTGCCGGTAACGCCCACCGTCCACAGCCGCGAGCTGGGCCGACCATACACATGACTGGCGATACGACCCATTTTGTGACGCAGGCCGCGTATCCCTAAGTGACGTGCGCGCCAAGAATTTTGCCATTTAAAATCAGTGGCCTCCCACAGTACTGATCTGGCACCTGCCGCAAGCGCTTGAGGAATGTAGGCGCGCCCGTCGCTGCGTTCACCGCGATAGGCGACAAAAGTATCGCCCGGCAGCACGGCGCGGCTGTCGCTGGTCAGGCGCGAGATTTGCAACGCCTCCACGGCGCGCCAGTCTATCGCCCCCTCGGTTACCTGCTGGTTGCCCAATCCTCAATCCTCAATCCTGAATCCTGAACCCGCCCGCTCAAACTTCTTCTTTAATCTCCGGCGCTGCCGGCAGCACGATTTTCTCTGCCGGTGCATCCGGTGCTACGCCCATCAACCGCAGTGCGCCGCCCACGACTTCACTGAATATCGGCGCAGCCACCAAGCCGCCGTAGTATTGGCCAGCGGTTGGCTCATCCACCATCACCGCCACCACCAGCCGTGGGTTAGACACCGGCGCAAAGCCGACAAACGACGAGATATAACGGTTCGCCGCATAGCCCCGGCCTTCGAGCTTGTGCGCGGTACCGGTTTTGCCCGCCACACGGTAGCCCGCCACTTGCGCGCGCGGCGCAGTGCCGCCGGACTGCACCGCCATTTCCAGCATTTTGCGCACGGCCTGCGCAGTTTGCGCCGAGATCACGCGTCGGCCTTCGGGCGCGTCGTCCCTTTTGATCAGCGACGGTGTTTTCAGTTCACCGTCACTGGCGAAAATGGTGTACGCGCGGGCCAGTTGCAGCAGCGATACCGAAATGCCGTGGCCGTAGGACATGGTGGCCTGCTCAATCGGCTTCCAGCTTTCATGCGCGCGCAAACGCCCCGACACCTCGCCCGGAAAACCGCTCTTGGGCGGTGTGCCGAAGCCCACGCTGCTGAACAAATTCCACATTTTTTCTGGCGGCATGCGCAGCGCCAGCTTGGCGCTGCCCACGTTGGATGATTTTTGGATCACCTGTGCCACGGTCAGCGCGCCTGACCGGTGGGCATCGTGTATGGTGGCCTTGCCGATGGTCAACTGCCCTGCCGCCACGTCAATAATGGTAGCCGGTGTCACCACGCCTAACTCCAGCGCGGTGGCTACGGTGAATGGCTTCAACGTGGAGCCCGGCTCAAACAAATCGGTGACCGTGCGGTTGCGCGTGCGATTGGGGTCTACCGAGCCGCGCTGGTTCGGGTTATAGGTCGGGAAGTTCGCCATTGCCAGTATGTCGCCGGTGGCGGCATCCAGCACCACAATGCCGCCCGCCTTGGCGCGGTGTTCCGCCATGGCCTTTTTCAGTTCGCGAAACGCGAGATGCTGAATCTTCGCATCAATGGTGAGTTTAAGGCGCTCACCATGCTGCGGCGCGCGGATATCTTCGATGTCTTCGACAATGCGGCCCTTGCGGTCTTTTAACACCCGGCGCGAACCGGGCTTGCCGCGCAGGCTGTCTTCGAACGCGAGTTCCAGCGCCTCTTGCCCCTTGTCGTCGATGTTGGTAAAGCCGATGACATGCGCCAGCTCTTCAGCCGCCGGGTACACGCGCCGGTATTCGCGCTGCAGAAACACGCCGGGGATATTCAGCTCCACCACCTTTGCCGCCTGTTCCGGCGGTAATTGCCGTTTGAGGTAAACAAACTCGCGCGTGGTGTCTTCAAGCTTTAACTGCACATCGTTCACATCGGTTTGCAGCAGCTTCGCGAGTTTGCGCTGCTGCTCGTCCGTGATATCGGCGGTGGCCATCGGGCTTGCGGCCACTGACTCCACCGGCGTCGACATCGCCAGCAATTCATTGTTGCGATCGACGATCACCCCGCGCGTTGCGGTGATATCCATCGAGCGCGCGTAACGCGCCTCGCCTTTGGCCTGCAAGAATGCGTTGTTGAGCCCCTGCAAATACACCGCACGCCCGACCAGTCCGCCAAAGCACAGCAACAGCATGCCCAGCACCAGCCACGAGCGCCCGCTCGACAGGCGCGGCGTGAGGTGCGCACCGACGCCTGCGCCCATCGCGGCCGCATTCAGCGCCACGGTATTCATTTCGCACCCTCCGCTGCCGGTGCCGTATTTACCGGCGCGGGCACGAGTTGCGTGCGCGCGGCTGACGGGGCGCGCATGCGCAACTGCTGCGTGGCCATTTGCTCCACGCGTGCGTGTGTCGCCCACGCACCTTGCTCCAGTTGCAAACGGTTCCATTCCATGTCGTAGCGCTTTTCCTGCTCTTGTTCCTGCTGCAATTCCACATACAATTTGCGCGAACGGTGCTGTGACGTCACCACAGCCAGCGCGCACGCAATCAGCACCAACAACAAGCCGAGGTTAAACCGGTGGATCACCGTGATTCGCCTTCGCTGTTGTCTGCGGTTCGCGCGGCCACCCGCGCCGCTACCCGCAGCGTCGCACTGCGCGCGCGCGGATTGCGCGCGATTTCTTCGTCACTGGTCCGCTGTGCCTTGCCGATCAGGCACAGCCGCGGTTGCGGCATTTCACGGGCGCGCAGCGGCAACCGCGTCGGCACCTGCCCGCCGTTGGCCGCCTCGCGCATAAAGCGTTTGACAATGCGATCCTCCAGCGAGTGAAAGCTGATCACAGCCAGCCGTCCGCCGGGATTGAGCAACTCGATGCACTGCGGCAGCACTAGGGACAACTCCTCGAGTTCCTGATTGAGGTGAATCCGTAGAGCTTGAAACGTGCGCGTTGCAGGGTCCTGGCGTGGCTCCCGCGCCGGGACGGCGTGCGCCACGAGCGCGGCAAGTTGTCGGGTTGTGCTGATAGGCCCGACCGCCCTAGCCGCAACAATCGCTGCTGCAATCTGTTTAGCAAACCGCTCTTCGCCATGATGTTTTATAACCTCCCTGATTTCGGTTTCTTCTGCCATCGCCAGCCACTGCGCCGCTGTCATGCCGCGGCTGGTATCCATGCGCATGTCGAGCGGCGCATCGAACCGGAAACTGAACCCGCGCGCCGCATCGTCCAACTGTGGCGAAGACACGCCCACATCCAGCAATATTCCATCCGCCTTCTCAACGCCCGCCCGCGCCAGCAACGCGCGCATTTCGCCAAACCAGCCGTGCAACAACGTGAAACGCTGATCTCGCATCGCCGCCCCTGCTGCAATGGCCGCCGAATCACGATCCAGCGCAACCAACCGCCCTTGGCTGCCTAACGCCTGCAAAATCGCCCTGCTGTGCCCGCCGCGACCGAAGGTGCCATCCACATACACACCATTCGTCCGCTCACCGCTCACATTCAATGCTGCTACCGCTTGCGCCAGCATCACTGCCTGGTGCTCACCCACGCTCACAAGGAAAAGTCCTCCAGCGCTGGCGGCAATCCATCGGGCGCAAGACCGCCGGGCACCTGCATGCGCGCATCCCAGATCTCTTGATTCCACAGCTCAAATTTTTTGCCTTGACCGACGAGTGCGGCGTTACGGTCGATCTCCGCATATTTGCGCAGCTCCGGTGCCACCAGCAGACGACCGGCTGCATCCATTTCGGTATCAACGGCGAACCCGATCAGCCGCCGCTGCAACTCGCGCACGCGCGAATCGAGATTCGATAGGCCTTCGAGTTTTTGCTGGATCACTTCCCACTCGGGCAGCGGGTACATCAGCAGGCAGCGATCAGCATCGGCGGTAATCACCAAATGCCCGCCGCACCGCGCGAGCAGCACGTCACGGTACCGCGCGGGAACCGAGAGCCTGCCTTTGATGTCCAGCGTAAGTGATGCAATGCCGCGAAACACAGATTTCCCCGACTGAACAAACCGCGTGCCGAACTACGTGTGCGCGCCCGTGCTATGTGTGTACTCACTAACCATTCACTAACCATTCACTAACTACACACTCGCCAAGGCCGCCCCGGTACTGCCGCTAAACGATTTCCGGCAGTATTTTCCACTTTTTACCATTTTTTACCACTTCAGTGGAAGTACTTTTTTCGGGACACGCAAAATCAGGGAATTTCTTTTTGTTGACAATGACTTAAGTACAAAAATGGGGTTAAAAACCCGCATTCATCAAAAATAAATAACTCAATAAAAACAATTAGTTATAAAAACAACCAAATGTAATGGTTTAGGTATGTACGCTGAGTGTACGAAAACATTGATTTTTCGGTACGTTGCGGTACTGCAACATGCGTTTTGGGGCCGCTTCGGTCCTGCGGCGCGGAAATTACCGATGTTGGGCGTTTCGCGCGCTAAAAATGAGCGCCGCGCAACACCGGATCGTCGAATAAAGTGAAGTCGGCCGATAAGCCGGGTTCTGTATGGGGCCCCATAACGCAGGCCCTGACAGCCATTCCTCTCGACCGTACATTGCTGCACGGCTCTAGCCACCTACCCGCAAGCTCAGCGAGCCGCCTCAACGCTTGCCTATTTGGTGTTGCTCCAGGTGGAGGTTGCCGCGTTTCACCCCTGACACTTGCGTGCCAGGACTCGTCTCTGTGGCCCTGTTCCTCGCCTTCATTGCCCGCTTGCGCCGACAACTTATAGCGGACGGGTGTTACCCGCCACCTCGCTCTATGGAGCCCGGACTTTCCTCTATGCGCGGCACTACGGCCTTGCGACTGCAGGTTTCATCCGCGCACAGCGGCTGTCTGGCCGACTTCGCCGACTAGTCTACGCGCACCCGCGCGCAGCGCAAAATATCTCGATGCCGGTGAAGCAGGCAGCGCGACGCAAGGTAGCGGCGGTGCGGTGTCATTCAGTGCAACAAACCCGTTAGTCCGGCAACATTCCCCAGTTCCCGAAACGCGTGAATCACCTTGAGGCTCTCCTCAATCTTCTGCGGCTCCATCGATGTCATCGCTACCAAGGTACGGTATTTGGCATCGACATCAGCCCACTCGATACCGCGCGGGCCTGAGCCTCTGGGAGCGTAGACCGTGCTGGTGTAGCTGCGGCCTGATGTGGTTTTGATGGTCACTACAGCGCCTTGGCGGAATTTATCCACGTCGGTGGTGACCGGCTCGCCGACGACAATTTTGTCGATGAGTTGATGGATGATCGGGTCGAATATTTTTTGCTCCGACGCATGCACCCATGAAAAATCTTTGTCCGCAACAGCCGCCGCCACAAAATAGGCCGGCGTGTGCGCGACTTCAACCAGATTTTTCGGATGCGATGGGCGACTCGGCAGGCCGATGCGCATTTTGCGGCTTAACGGACGCGTCATGATGATGCTTGCAACATCGTTGGGCGACACATTGCCTTCGCGCGCGGCGTTGGCGGCCGCTTCGGCGAGGGCGTGATTGGGGTGGCCGCCGGGCACTAGCTTAATCGCCATATCGGTGACGATATCCCACGACTGACCCCAGTCGCGCGTGACGCCTTCGATATCCTCGCCGCCGAACACGTCGAAGAAACCTTTTTTCGTTTCGAGAATGCGCGCTTCAGCGATGTAGCCTTTTTGCGCAGCAAGCGCGGCGTTCATGCCCATCATGGCGGCGTTGCCGGCGAAGTATTCGCGCGCCTCGCTGGTATCGGCAGCGGTAGCGAGCCCGCCCATGGAGACCGCCGTGAGCGCAATGGCCTGCGCCATTTGCTGTTCGCTAAGTTTCAACAGGCAGCCGGAAGCTACGGCGGCGCCGAAGCTTGCGGGTACGCAGCCGTGAAAACCGAGATTGCGATAACCGGGCATGATGCACTCGGCGATGCGGCCTGCGGTTTCGTAGCCCAGCACCATGGCGCGCAGCACGTCTGGGCCGTCGGCGTTGAAGCGTTCGCCGAGCGCCAATGCGGATGACGTGAGTTGAGTGCCCAGATGCACGATGTTGCGCAGATCGCTGTCGTCCGAGGCAGCGGCATCACTCGCCACGGCGTTGGCGCGGCAAGCGTTGACGGCGGGCAGCTTGGCACCGCCGACAAACCACACAGAAGCCTCGGGTGTGCCACCCTGCTCCTGCGCCAGCGCGCGTATGACCTTGGTTGAAGTGATGGTTTGACCCGCTGCGGCGCTGGCGATGGTGCTGGCGATCATCATGGCGGCATGGTCTAACGCGAGCGGTGGCAAATCAGCGTAGCGGGTGCCCGTGATGCGTTGGGCGAGCGTGGCGGCGATGGTTGGAGATGGGGCGGCGGACGGGCTGGCGGACATGGCAAGGCTCCTGTAAGGCGTTCGATCAGATTCGGTCGGGTTCGATGGGTGGAACAATCAGTGGAACAACGGGTAAACCAGTGTAGCGCGTTTGCCACAAAGTTGAATTCTGCCGTCTCGTAAAGTATCGTCATAGCCTTAAGGAGGACCACGCTATGCGCAATCATCTGGGTATCACCTTTAGCCCGTTGCATCCGGTCATCGCCGCAGAATGCAAGGGCGTCGATATCAGTGCGCCGATTTCGGCGACGGCGGCAGAGTTGATACACGACGGCATGGATCGCTACGGCGTGCTGGTATTCCGGCAAGGCGCGGCGCTCACGACCGAGCAGCAACTGCGCTTTACGCGCAGCTTGGGCGAGCTCGAAGGCCTCTATACGAAAATCGAAGCCGAAGCGGGCGTGCGACTGGATACGCCGCTGTTGTCGGATATTTCCAATCTTGCGCCGGGCAATACGATACTGCCGGCGGAAGACCGCAAGCGCCAGTTCAGCATGGGCAACCGACTGTGGCACAGCGACAGCAGCTACAAGAAAATTCCTGCCAAATATTCGGCGCTGTGCGCGCATGTGATTCCACCGACGGGCGGCGAGACCGAATTCGCCGACATGCGCGCAGCGTGGGACATGCTTAACGACGCCACCAAAGACAAAATCAAAGACTTGGTATGCGAGCACAGCCGCATTTTCTCCAAGGGCACGCTGGGCTTTCAGTTCACCGAGAAAGAGTTGCGCGATTTCGCGCCGGTGCGCCAGCCGCTGGTGCGCACACACCCGCGCACCGCGCGGCATTCCTTGTATTTGTCGTCGCACGCCGGGCGCGTGGTCGGTTGGCCTTTGCCCGAAGCACTGATGTTGTTGCGCGAATTAACCGAGCACGCCACGCAGCGCGAGTTTGTCTATCGCCACACCTGGCGCGTCGGCGATCTGGTGATGTGGGACAATCGTGTCACCATGCATCGCGCGCAGCCGTACGACGATTTGAAATTTCCGCGCGATATGCGCCGCAGCACGCTCACTTGCGGCGCGCCGGCAATGCCGTACACGACAACGCCCTTGCCTGTTGCTGCGTAAAACTCGTAACTAATTGTTTTTAAAGGGAATTTAATGGATTCGCAATTGTTCTCACCACTACAGATACGCGGCATCACGCTGAAAAACCGCATTGTGCTGTCGCCCATGTTGCAGTACTGCGCCGACAACGGGCACGTCAACGACTATCACCTGATGCACTACGGCAAGTACGCGGCGGGCGGCACCGGGCTGGTGTTTGTTGAATCCACCAAAGTCGATCCGCGCGGCTGCTCCACACCGCGCGATTTGGGCATGTGGAAAGACGATTTCGTCGCACCCATGAAGCGCATTACGGATTTGATTCGCCGCAACGGCGCAGTGCCCGCGCTGCAACTCGGCCACTCCGGGCGCAAAGCGCGTCGCAGTGTGCCGTGGGAAGGGCGCGCGCCGCTGGCCACAGCGCCGGGTGTGGATCACGGTGAGGAATGGGAATTGATTGCGCCCAGCGCCGTCGCGTTCAACGAGCGCTACGTCGTGCCGCGTGAAATGACGCACGACGATATACAAGAATCACTATCCCACTGGGGGCAGGCCGCGCGGCGCGCTCACGACGCGGGTTTTGACGTGCTGGAAATCCACGGCGCGCACGGCTATCTGCTGCATCAGTTTTTGTCGCCGGTGTCGAACCAGCGTACTGACGAATTCGGCGGCAGTGTTGAAAAGCGCATGCGCTTTCCGATTGAAGTGGTGCGCGAGGTACGCCGCTACTGGCCCGAAGAAAAACCGCTATTCCTACGCGTGTCGGCGGTGGACGAGGCGGGTTGGACTACCGACGACAGCAGTGCGGTCGCCCGCGTGCTGAAAACGCACGGTGTGGATGTCATTGATTGCAGCGCGGGCGGCATGTCCGACGCCAGCACCGGCGATGCGCCGCCGCGTTATGGTTATCAAGTGCCGTACGCGCAACGCATCCGTGCCGGTGCCGACATCAAGACCATGGCGGTGGGCTTGATTATTCACGCCGATCAGGCGGAAGAAGTCATCCGTTCCGGTAGCGCCGACTTAGTAGCGCTGGGCCGTGAGTTGTTGCACAACCCGAACTGGCCGATTGATGCTGCACAAAAGCTCGGCGTTGAATCACCGTTTTCGAGCGTGGGCGCGTCGCTGGGTTATTGGCTCGGCAAGCGCGCGGCGAATCGCGAGGGCATTCAGCCCTCGACTTGGCAGAACGGGATTCGTAGCGGCAGCTAAGTTGGCCTCAGTAGACTGAGGTCGCTACGACTGCTGTGGTGCCCTGTGGTGCCCTGTGGTGCCATTATTTCGTGCTTTCGGCCTGCCGCTGCTCAAGCTTCAACTGCGCCGCACGCGCACAACCCTGCATCACCGTGAAGTAGCGCTGCACGGTTGCCGCACCGAGTTCGTAAGGATGCGGGCCGTTGCCGCGACCGGGCAGCATTTTGTTTTTGGTGTCGGCGATGTCGAATTCCGAATGGTTCGAAATCAGCACGGTCGCGCCGGTGGCAGCGGCGATGGATGCAAACTTGCGCTGTGAATCGATGTAGGTCTGAAAATTCTTGATGCCCGGATCGGGTGTGTTGTTGACGAAGTTAAATGCCGTGCCGCCGGAGTACGCCACGTTCATCGGTTTGCCTTTGTCGAGCACCTGAAAGGTATACGACAGCGTGCCCGGCGTGTGGCCCGGCGTGTGGGTGATGGTGATCGTGGCTTCGCCGAGGGTGATTTTCATGCCGTCGAGCGCGCTGATGTCGCGCTTGGGTGCCATGGTTTTGTAGCGGTTGGGATATTTTTCCACGAGATCCCAATCAATACCCGCCATCACCACGCGCATGCCGTAGCGCTTTTGCAGCATTTCCGCGCCGCCGATATGATCACCGTGCGCGTGCGAGATCATCATGTATTTGATGTTGGCCGGATCGAGCCCCAGTTTTTTCATGCCGCCGATAATCAGCTCTTCGGAGTTGTACGGGTAAATGGTGTCGAAAAGTATCAGACCGTCTTTGGTCGATAGTATCCATGCCGAGTGCACCTTGCCGCCGACGAAATACAGGTTGTCGAAGACTTTGGCCGGCTCGGTGTACCAACTATCGCGCGACGGCGCTTTGGAAGGATCGGTAATGTACGGCGCGGGGTTGTCGCTGGTGTCTTCGCCGCCGCTTTGCGGCACGAGGCAGGTTCTTACCAGCGTACCGAGAAACTCGAACCCCGCCGCATTCTTGGCCGAGGCAAGTGCCGCGCTGATTTCTTTATCGAAGTCGCGCTTGGTGGCGAGCTGCTGCGCGTGTGCTGCGCCGGCAGCAAGACTGGTGGCGAGCGCGAGCGCGATGACAATGGCGGTGCGACGCTGGGTTGATTTCATGGGGCTTCCTTGTGAGTTATGGTGAGTTATGGTGAGCTATGGTGAGCTATTGTAACTATTTGATTTTAAATGATTTTATTTGTTATCTGAGCAGGCAGTCAGTGCGCGGCACAGCGGCTTCAGCTTGAAGCGTTCTGCGGTTAGCATTAGAGGACATCAGACAAAAGCGTAACACAGTCGCCGCTGCGGGCGGCTGTTCGACAACGCGCCACTTTATAGAGCGGAATTTTAGATTGCCACGCCTTACCCGCTGTTCGCACTATTGCACACGATATGTCTTCGACTAGCGCCGGCGACAAACGCACTCGGCTGCTGGCGGCGCCGGTGTTGCCGACGTTGGTCGCATTGGCCGCCCCTAACGTGTTTCTCGCGCTGATGCAGGCGCTGGTGAGCTTTGCCGATGCGTGGTTTATTGGACGGCTGGGCACAGACGGCCTCGCGGGTGTGGCGCTGGTTTTTCCGATTGTGATTCTGATGCAAATGATGTCGGCGGGCGCGATGGGCGGCGGCGTGTCGTCGGCCATGGCGCGTACGCTGGGGGCAGGCGATGTGCGACGCGCCGAGCGACTGGCGTGGCATGCGGCGGTGATTGCTGTGGCGTTTGGTCTGATGTTCACGGTGACGATGTGGCTGGCGGGGCCGGCGTTGTATCGCCTGCTCGGCGGCAGCGGTGCTGTGCTGGCGCAGGCCACGGCGTACTCGAACATCGTGTTCGGCGGCGCGTTGACGGTGTGGCTGTGCAATATTTTCGCCAACGTGGTGCGCGGCACCGGCAATATGGGTGTGCCGGCCGTCATCCTTAGCGCGGCAGCGCTGCTGCAAATGCCGCTTTGTGGGGCACTGGTGCTGGGTTGGGGGCCGTTTCCGGCGCTGGGGATACAGGGCGCGGGCATTGCCTATGTGACGGCCTTTGGCGCGGCGGCGCTGAGTTTGGGTGGCTATTTGCTGGCGGGGCGCTCTGGGATCAACGTGCGCCGCGCGTGGCGCGACGGCATCGCGTTTGGCGCGCCGTTGTTCAAAGATATTTTAAAAGTGGGGCTGCTGTCATCGTTCAACGCGCTACAGGTGATTGCCGCCGCAGTGATTGTGACGGGCATGGTCGGCGGTTTCGGCAAGGCGGCGCTGGCGGGTTACGGGCTGGGCGTGCGCTTGGAGTTGCTGCAAATACCCGTGGTGTTCGCCATCGGCTCGGCGTTGGTGGTGATGGTGGGCACCTGCATCGGCGCGGGCGATGTGCCGCGTGCGCGCCGCGTGGCTTGGTCGGGTGCGGGGCTGGCCGCAGGTGTCACCGGCGGCGTGGGCGTGATCGTGGCGCTGTGGCCCGGCGTGTGGGCGGACGTGTTTAGCAACGACGTTGCCGTGCTCGACGCGGCCTACACTTACTTGCGTATCGCGGGGTGGTGCTACGCATTTTTTGGCGCAGGTGTAGCGCTGTACTTTGCGTCGCAGGGCGCGGGGAAAATGTTGTGGCCAGTGTTGGCCGGCAGCGCGCGGTTTTTGATTGCCGTCATCGGCGGTGTGTTGGTACTGCGCTACTTGCACGGCACGCTGGCGGGCTTGTTCGCAGTAATGGGTTTCGCCATGATCGCCTACGGGCTATGTACGATGGCGGCAGTCAAATGGGGCAATTGGAAATAGCGACAGTAGCGACAGCAGCAGTAGCGGCAGCAGCAGTAGCGACAGTCACGTTGTTGCGCAGTGCGCCACAGCGCAGTTAGACTCTAGCCACCACGATCTCATCCTACAAGGAGCCTCACATGTCCGCAGCGAATTATTTGCCCGATGTACTCGAAACCACCGAAGCCGAGCGCGTTGCTACCGGCTTTACTTTTACCGAAGGCCCGCTGTGGCACCCGGATGATTTCTGGTATTTCGTTGATCTGCGTCCGAATCGCTTGCATCGCGTCAAGCTCGGCCAGCCTGCCGAGCTGGTGCGCAGCACCCAAGGCGGCAATGGCACCACCTTCGATTTGCAGGGCCGCTTGATTGTGTGCGAGGGCAATGCGCGGCGCGTCACGCGCACTGAGGCTGACGGCAAGGTGGGCGTGCTGGCGGACAACTACAAGGGTGGGCGCTTCAGCCGTCCGAACGATGTGGTGTGCCACAGCAACGGCAGTCTTTATTTTACTGACCCGGACAAGCGCCGCCCGTATCACGAGCGTGAAATCCCCGGACGTTTCGGCAACCACAATTTGTGGGACGGGGCGGGCGTATATCGCGTCGGCACCGACGGCGTGGTCAGCCAGATTGCGAATTGCGAATACCCGAACGGCCTTGCGTTCTCGCCGGACGAACGCACCTTGTATGTGGCCAATACGCGCTCGTCGAAATACATCCACGCCATCAAGCTGGATGCCGCTGGCAACATGGTGAGCCGCAGTATTTTTTGCGATATGAACAAAGGTGATGAGCCGGGCATTCCCGATGGTTTGAAAGTGGACAGCATCGGCCGCGTGTATTGCACCGGCCCCGGCGGTATCTGGGTGATCACGCCCGACGGCCAACACATCGGCACGATCAAGTGGCCCGAGCAGGCAGTGAACTTTGCGTTCGGCGGGCCAGACATGCGCACGCTGCTGTGTTGTGCGCATACATCGGTATTCACGTTGCGCGTGAAAGTACCGGGCAATCCGCATCCCTGGTACCAAGTGCGCGGCCAGTGAGCGTGAGACATTTCGTGTGGCGTGGTAGCGGGCCGCATTAAATAATTGTTTAAAATCAATTAGTTACATACGAAGTCAATGCAGTTCACCACGCTGGGCCGAACGAATCTCAAGGTGAGTGTCGCTGGCATCGGCTGTGGCGGCAGCAGCCGTTTGGGGTTGACGGCGGGCCACAGCGCGGCGCACGGCGCGGGCATTATTCAGCAGGCCGTTGATCGGGGTGTAAACCTCATCGACACCGCCAAAGGGTATGGCACTGAGCCTGTGGTGGGCGTGGCGCTGAAATCTATCGCACGCGATGCGGTGGTGATTTCGACCAAGCACAAGGTGGCGGAAGGCAACACGCTGCTCTCCGCCGCGCAGGTGGTTGACGGCTTAAACGATTCGCTGCGCGTGCTGGGTACGGATTATGTGGATATTTTTTTCCTGCACACCGTGTTGCCGGCGGCGTACTCGCATGCGGCCAATCACATCGTACCGGCGTTGCTGCGTGAAAAAGACAAAGGTAAGTTTCGATTTTTGGGCATTACGGAAATGCCGCCCAAAGACCCGCATCACACCATGCTGCAAAGCGCGTTTCAGGATGACTACTGGGATGTGATCATGTTTGCGTTTCACATGCTCGGGCAGAATGCGCGGCAGCGGGTGTTCCCGGTGACGCAAGCGCGCCACATCGGCACGCTAATTATGTTTGCCGTGCGCAGCCTGTACAGCACGCCGGGGCGTTTGCAGCAGGACATCAAGGCTTTGGCGGACAGCGGGCAGTTGCCCGCGTGGCTGGCGAATCAATCGCAGCCGCTAGATTTTTTGTTGCACGAGCGCGGCGCGCGCAGCGTGATCGAGGCCGCGTATCGTTACGCACGGCATGAGCCGGGTGCTGACGTGGTGCTGTTCGGCACCGGCAATCCGGCGCACGTTGCGCCGAATATCGAGGCGATACTCAAACCGCCGTTGCCGCCGGACGATGTGCAACGGCTGGCGGAATTGTTCGGTCATCTTGAAGGCGTGGGGTTGGATGAACCCCAGCGTTAGAACGTGTTGGCATACGCAAGTCCCTTGTATCCGTGCGGGAATGAATATAAGTATTTGAGTCTCTATTCAGCCTCTATGGAAAGTCAAAAGCTTCCCTCACCCGGCGCTGCGCGCCACCCTCTCCCGGAGGGCGAGGGTTTGTTCCCCTCTCCCTTCG
>JAYTWR010000084.1:0-6408 GCA_043743335.1 Burkholderiales bacterium | reverse complement strand
GTTCATCAACATGGCAATCATCGCGTAATAACCCACCACGCCGACTAGATCGACCACGCTCTCCACGCCAAACTGTTTGACGGCGCGCGCGTAGGTGGTATCTGACACGCTGCGGTTTTTCAACAGCTCGTTAACGAAATCGTACACCACCGCTTCGTCCTTTTTCATTTTTTCCGGACGGCGGCATTCGGCCAGCGCGTCTATCGTGTCTGGGCTCAAACCACCGCGCAGCGCGTGCGGCACATGCACCGCCCACTCGTACTGACACGACCAATCGCGCGCCGCCATCAGGCCCGCAAACTCTGCCAGCCGAAACGGCACTTTCACACCCCAACGTATATAGGCACCCAGCGCCTGCGTCGGCCCCGTCAGGCCCGGGCTGCGCATCATCGGCACGAATGGCCCACGCACATCGTTGCGCGGCCCAGCGGTGATATCGGCGGCGACTTTCTTCTGCGCGGCGTTCAGTTTTTCTGGCGCAATGCGCGGCAGGCGCTCACGCAGAATATCAAAGCGCATGTGCTTTTTTTGCTTGACGGCGGGGGCATACTTAGCGCTGCTGGTCATAATATTTTCCTTTAAAATCAATTGGTTACAATAATTCCTTGCCCTGTTTTACTGCGGCACAATGCCCGCCTCCAGCATGATCTTGCGAAACTTCGGCACCTCGCGATTCAACTGCGCAGCGAACTGCTCCGGCGTGTTCACAATCAACTCACTGCCGCGATGGGCGACAATTTCGCGGATTTCCGGTGTTTCAAACACACGCACAATTTCGCGGTGCAGTATGCGCACCAAGCGATCCGGCGTTCTGGCCGGCAAAAACACACCGTGCCAATTGCCCGACGTGTCGTAACCGGTAACGCCTTGCTCGGCGATGGTTTGCACGTCGGGCAATAACGGCGATCGCTTGTTGCTGATAATGGCGTAAACCTTCATTCGCCCCGCCTTGTAGTGCGGCGCGACCACGGGCGCTGACAACTGCACCACCTCCACCTCGCCCGAAATCACCGCCACTTCCGCTGGCGCGCTGCCTTTGTACGGCACGTTATTGAGCACAATACCCATCGCCGACTTGAGCACCTCGGTACCCACCGCGCCATTGGCGCCCGCCACCCCCACGTTGATCTTGCCGGGATTGGCTTTGGCGTAACTGATAAATTCCTTCAGCGTCTTCGGTGCAAATTTGGTGTGCGCCGCCAAGGCAGAGCCATTGGACAGCAGTTGCGACACCGGCACAAAATCGCGCAGCGGATCATACGGCAGGCTTTTGTAGAGGCCCACGTTAATCACATGTGTGCCGTTGTTGCCGATGCCCAGCGTCAAACCGTCAGGCGGCGCTTTGGCCAGCATCTCGGTGGCGATCAAGCCATTCACGCTTTGCCGGTTGTCGACCACTACATTTTGCTTGAGATACTCGCCCAGCTTGGGCGCCAGCAAGCGCGCGGCAAAATCCGACGGCCCGCCTGCGGGTGACGGCGCAATCAGGCGCAGCGAACGCGATGGATACGCCTGTGCGAACGCGCTCGCGCACACGATTGGCCCCACCGCTGCCGATACCAGTAGCGCTACAAAAATTCGATTGGCCATCTGCGTTCACACCCAACAAAAAATTAATCACACCACCCACCCACCCGCCTGCGTCAATCCGCCTTCAACCCGACTTCCTTTGCCAGCTTCGTCCACTTTGCCAACTCTGCGCGATACGATTTGGTGAATTCCGCGCGCGGCGGCACGCTGGGTTCAACATCCTGCTGCTCGAGCTTGGGCTTCATTTCCGCGCTGCGCATGGCACGCGTTACTTCGGCGTGCAGCCGGTCGAGCACCGCCGGTGGCGTGGCCGCCGGGGCGAACATCGCCTGCCAGCTTGTCAACAAAAAGCCCTTCACACCGGCTTCGTCCAGGGTTGGCGATTCGGGCAGCGCCTGCGAACGTTTTAGCCCAGTCACTCCCAGCGCGCGCAGCCGGTTGTCGCGGATGTGCGGTAGCGCCGTGTTGAGCGTGCCCATGATGAACTGCACCCGCCCGGCAATGGCGTCCACCAGCGTGGGCGCAGTGCCCTTGTAGGGGATGTGCTGCGTCTCAATGCCGACTTGGCGCGAGAACAACAACGGGCCGAAATGCGTGCCTGTGCCCGCGCCGGAAGAGCCGTAGTTCAACTGCCCCGGACGCGCCTTGGCGTAGTCGATAAACTCGCGCACATTTTTCACCGGCAGCGACGGGTGTACCGCCAGCACCAATTGCCCACTGCCGATTTCAGTGATCGGTGCAAGGTCTTTCACCGGATCGTAACCCAGCTTGCTATACATGCCGGGGCTCAAGGCGATGGCGCTCGACGAAAACAGCAGCGTGTAGCCGTCGGGATTCGCCTTGGCCACGATTTCCGCCGCGATATTGCCGGCTGCACCAGGGCGATTGTCGATCACTGCCTGCTGCCGCAGTTGATCGGTGAGCCGTTCCGCGACCAAACGCCCGACCACATCCGTCGGTCCGCCAGGGGGGAAGCCCACCAGCATGCGTATGGGCCGCGCAGGCCAGGTTTGTGCATGACTGGCGCTGGCTACCACCAGCGTGGCGAGCACGGCATAGCGCAGGGTTTGATGCAGGGTTTGATGCATATCAATCTCCTCGATTTTGAATTTTTATTGGTTAGGGAACCGCGGAAACTCGCTCCCCATCTTGGCGAGCGTGCACATTTTGCAGTCAGGCGCTTAAGGATTCTTAACCATCCCGATATCCGTCAGCGCCTGCTTCAATTCATCATACTGTGTTTTCAAATAAGCCTGCGCCGCCTTGCCGGGTAAAAACAGCGGCTCGAATTCATTTTGATCGAGGTCTTTTTTCCATTCAGGCGTCTCGGCCAGTTTCGCCAGCACACCTTCCCAATACGCGGTTTGCGCTGGCGTCATGCCGCGCGGGCCGGCGAGCAAACGACCGTTGTTAATCACCACGTTGTGCCCCTGTTCAAGCAGCGTAGGCACTGCGGCGAATGATCCCTCCAACCGCTTCGCCGACGACACGCCCAACACGCGCAGCTTGCCGCCCGCCACATGCGGCGCGACATTGTTGGCTGCAGACGCGACCACATCCACATGACCGCCCAGCAAAGCCGTGATCGCTTCACCGCCGCCCTGAAACACCACGGCTTTCATTTTGCGTGCGTCGGCGCCTGCCAGCCGCGCGAGACGAGCCATGGCAATGTGGTTCACGCTACCCAAACTGCTGCCCACAGAAAAACTGACCGAACCCACGTCGCTGCGCAGCCGTTCTACCAAATCACGCACGGTTTTCAGCGGCGAATCGGCGCGCACCGACAGCGCCACCGATTCAGTAAACAACGTGGCGATGACGCTCACGCCGGTGTAAGTCAGCGGCGAACGACCGAGGATGTGATTGGTGAGCAGCGTGGGATTGCCGATTTCGACATAGTGCGCGTCGCCCGCGTGCTGATTCAGATAATGCCAGCCTGCCGCGCCGCCGCCACCCGGCTTATTCACCACACTGGACGACACGGCAAGCAACTTGCGATCTTGCAAAATGCGTTGCAGCGCGCGCGCGGATTTATCCTGCCCGCCGCCTACACCGGTGCCGACGATAATTTCGATATTGCGTTCGGGTTTCCACGCCGCCGCGTTGGCACGACTGCAAGCGACGCAAACGCCACAGACAGCGCACAGCAGACAGCACAACGCGCGTTGCCACGCACTCAACAAATTCATGGTAACTAATTGATTTTAAACAGATTTAATGAAAAACCCAGGGCACTGCTACGGCGCATAACTCTCCGCCGCCGTCTTGCCGTTCAACACACAGGGCGGGTGCGCGTATTCCTTGCCGCGCCAGGGCGGTGTGCGATCCATGTTCAGCGTTTGCAAAAAGGCGACCAAATCCGCCGTCTCCGTTTGACTGAGCTTGAGCGGCTTCAACAGGCTTTCGCCGTTGGCGTGTAGTCGATCCCTATTCAACTCTGAGTAATGGCGTACCACCTGCTCTAGCGTGAGCATTTCGCCGCTGTGCATGTACGGCCCGGTGTACCCGACATTGCGCAGCGACGGCACCTTGAATTCGCCGAAGTTGCGATGCTCCGGCTTCACGTGCGTGGTGTTAACCGCACTGGCGCGCGTGGCGTCGTCGTTATACGGCCCCAGCAGATTGTATTTGCTGGAGAGCAATTTCTTGATGCCTTCTTGGCGGCCCGGATCCACTTTTTTGCTGTCGCCGTCAATGAAATTCGACACGCCAACATCGTGAAACTCGCCATTGGTAAACATCGGCCCCACGTGACACGTGCTGCAATTGCCCTTGCCGACAAATATTTTCAACCCGCGCCGTGCATCGCGCGGATACAACGCCGCTGCGGCCTTATCGCCCTTGGCCAAGGCATCACGGAAGGCATCAAACGGGGTGACATCGGTCAACAGCGTTTCCTGAAACGCAGCCATCAGCTTGCCCACACCCACCAGCAAGGTTTCGTCGTCCTGCTTGGCAGGGCTAACGCCAAAGCTCTTTTCATAGCGGCACGAGAGATCAGCATCTTTGCGCACGTACTGCGCCACGTGCGCGGCGTTCGACGCGAGTTCGCGCGGATCGACAATCGGCCGCATGCTTTGCGCCCACAAACTATCCGCCGCACCATCCAGCGCGAACCAGCGGTGATGACGCATGTTCATCAGCGTTGGCGTGTTGCGATCCACGATGGCTTGGCCTTTGTTGCGCTTGACGCCATCGGTCCAGTTGTATTCGGCGATGTGGCAGGTGCTGCACGCCACGTTTTCGTTCACCGACAGTTTTTCGTCGAAAAATAGCCGCTCGCCCAGATCAATCGCATGCGTGTTGCCCGACACCCGGTTGCTGGTATCGGGCGACCACGGCATCGGCCACGGGCCGTGACTGAGGATTTGATTGATTTCGGTTTGGGTGAATTCAATCACCCCCGGCTCGTTGGCGCTAACCAGCGACGCCAGCGCCCCGCTGGCCAGTACGCCGACCAAAGCCCATTTTCTGAAATTTTTCATTGCATCACCACACTGGTTGTCAGCCGCTCTGTCGCCTCTTTGGCGCGAATTTCGAAAATATACTCCCAACGCCCCGGCATGTGAAACATCAAGCCTTCCGCACGAATACGCTGCGGGCCGGTGGCGGTAATCACCGTTTTGTAGTTCATGCCGTGTCGGTGCTCGGGCATATGGGCATCGACGCGCACACGGTCAACTGTGGCCGCGCCGTCTTTCGCACAGTACGCCAATTCCACCGTGAAGTGCTTGCCGATCACCACTTTATCCGGTTGCGTACGAAAGACCACTTTGTAATTTTTGGATTCCACCGATTGCGTGCCCGCGTTTTTGGGGCCCGCAAGTTCGGGTTCGCACGCCAGCACGCCATTTGCGGCAGCCAACGTAGCCTGCAGCAGCGTTGCAACAACCGATCGAAAGACAGTTCGCATGTTCAAAGTTTAGCAGGTTGGCCGCTGTCGCGTGACGGTAGCCCGCGAGTCGAAAAAATCGTAACTACTTGATTTTATAGATATTTTACAGGGCAAGCCAAAATTTCACGCTGACGCGGCGGTTTGATACACTCGCCGGGCAGTTCCCGTCCCGCAGACCTCCATTCAAAAAAGGACTCGCCATGATTTACGAAGTCAGAACCTATGTCGTCAAGCCGCGCAGCATGCCCGAAGTCGAAAAGCGCTTCGGTGAAAAATACGAGCAACGCAAAAAATATTCCGAACTCGCCGCCTTCTGGAAAACCGAAGTCGGCCCGCTGAATCAGTTCATGCACGTGTGGGGTTACAAAGATTTGGCCGAGCGCGCCACCATCCGCGCCGCCGCTGTTAAAGACGGCGCATGGCCGCCACCCATCAGCGAGTTTCTGGTGAGCCAGAAATCCGAAATCATGAACCAGACGCCGTTTTCACCGGAGTTGAAGCCCAGCAACAACGGCCCGTTTTTCGAATGGCGCGAATACACCCACGCCCCCGGCCAACTGCCGATCATGATGAAAAACTGGGAAGTCGCTCTCTCCACCCGCACCCAATTCGGCCCCATCACCGCGCTGTGGTACAGCGAACTCGGCGGTCTGAACAAGTGGATACACATCTGGCCGTACAAAACCCTCGATCAACGCAACGAAGTGCGCAACAAAGCCCACGATACCGGTGATTGGCCACCTTCCGCACGCGCAAAGAAAGATGGTCGTCCGGTGGAAGCCCTGGTCGCACAGGAAAATAAAATTGTGGTGCCTGCGAGCTTTTCGCCGATTAAGTAAAGAAATGGGTTGTTGTCGAATAAAAAACGAGTATCTGTTCAGCCGTTATGAAACAACAACACCTTCCCTCACCCTGCCCTCTCCCGGAGGGAGAGGGTTCAAAGCCCTTCTCCCCTCGGGATAAGGGAACACTTAGAGCGAAGC
>JAYTWR010000083.1:0-120908 GCA_043743335.1 Burkholderiales bacterium | reverse complement strand
GAGCTGGGCGCGGATGTTAAAGCGCGTGTTCGACATTGATGTTGAGCGCTGCGCGTGCGGTGGCAAGCTGAAGTTCGTGGCCGTCATTGAGCAACCGGACGTGATCGAGAAAATACTCACGCACCTGGGGCTGGCGGCACAGCCGCCGCCGATAGCCCCGGCGCGGCGGGAGTGGTTGTTTGAGGCGGCTTAATGCAAATTGAGGAGACAGACGCGAGCGGGTTTTACCGCAGACGGCGGTGTGGTACGTAATCTGTGCGAGGGCGGGGCGCAATGAGTCAAAAAATATCGACATTCAGCCTTTGGCGAGCAGGCATTTGCGTGCCACGGTGGGGCGGGGAGTTAAATGACGTGCGGTTGACCAGCGGACTTGGCGTGCGATACAGTAGCGGCATGCAGCGGCATGCAGCGGCATGCAGCGGCATGCAAAAATGGTGGTTTGAATTTCCTATACCCCTTGCGTGGGCACACTGTGCGCCATGCTTTGCATGGGGTGGTAGGGTGGGCAAAGCGTAGCGTGCCCACGTGCGCCACATCAAGAACGAGTGGCGCGGTCGGCATACAGAATGCCCATGCCAATCTTGAGGAGCATCCGCGTACCACGAGGACGCGCAACGATGCATTCGACGATTCCCGGGCGACGCTGGCGCAGCGAAACTTGAAATCAATGAAACGGTCACGGTGTTGGTGGTGTTGAATTGCGCGGGCACGCTACGCTTTGCCCACCCTACGCTTGCTTTTCGGCGTTTTCGGGGTCCCTTAGAACGATTTGTCGGGCGTCAGATTGAGCGCATCGGCCACAATTTAATCGCATATTTAGAAAGCTCCTCAGATCGCGCCTGCATTTCTGCCGATGACCATCTATTGCATTTTGCAATGTAGCGATTCATCGAAATAGCGGACTCAGCGTACATTTTTCTTTTCTCAGAAAAACTCATGTTTCCAAGTTCGGAATTCAAGCCAGTTAGTGTCAAATTTCCAAGTGTGTCGACATATCGTTTGTGGGTATCATCATCTTGGCCGAGCTCGCATTGCCAATCAGAATTTAGGGTTTGCGGCATGATATGTTCAATAGTTATCTTGCTGCTGTTGAGATCGACGACTTCTTTTCCCGCGAGATGTGCTTCTATTCCGTCTAGAACAATCCGGGCGGCCTTCGTTCCATACAAATTATTAGTTAGCATTGCTTGCCTAAACTCAGCGTCGTCAGGCCATCTTTCGCTTCTAACGCGCCTTGCTAGCTCAGCGGAAATCCATTCGTCCATTTCAACTACATCACTAGGTATCCGAGAAGCGATGTTCACAAACAGTTTGTTAAGTGCGCTCCTCTTTTCATCGCATACTGTTCGCCTCACGATAAATGAGTTGATGTGCCGTAAACATTTCAACAGCACATCCTCGTCGAATTGACTGTTGTCGCAGGCAGAAAACAGGTTAATAAGGATGGGGTACGAAATTGTCGCTTCAAGTCGATGTAGAAGAGCAAGCTCTTTTTTGATCTGGGGATTCGTCTCCTTTTCTGGATTAAGAAATCTTAGGTAATTAATGGAGGCTTTGTTCATTTCCCCAATGTGCGCCTCAACCTCAGATGCTTCTTTAAAAGAGCTAAAAGTGCCTTTCAATGCCGAATATACTTTTGGCTTTTTTACGTTATCACCATCTTTGATTGCGTAGTGCCAAAGGAAGTCCTCGAACGCGAGTCCCAGTCTTGACTCCATCGGATGCCATATTTCTCGATATATTCGTTCTTGCTCTCCGCCATCTCCAAGAGAGTAGCGAAATCGCATCAAGATGTAATTTCTAACAAGATCGGCTTGGGAAAGTGGCTCTCCCTTGAAATTCAGACTTTCAAATATCAAGTATGGGTCATCTGCGTCACCGAGATTTATCATTACAACTTGAAGTTGTGACTTCACAATCTCTAAAATTTTCTCGGCATCAATTGGCTGGTCGTCGCCATCCTTTCCCAGTAGAGCTCTCTTGAAATAGTCGTAGCAATCAACCATTAAGTGCTTGTTGACCCCTGTAGGGCGTTCGTTATTAACTATTGAAATATACGCTGTCCGATCACCTTGCGTAGGGAGCAGTTTCAAATAGTCTGCCGAATGCTCGTAATGGCGATTTACCAAATGGTCTTGAATTTGAGCTGACTTTTTTTCATCACAGCTATCGCGCAGAGCGCACATCATTAGAGCAATTGTTGTTAGTCGCTGCTGTCCATCAATGACAAGGTGCTTTGTCACTCCGACAGGAACAGTTTTTGCTGGGATTGAGACCACAGCTCCCATGAAATGGGAACCAGACAAACTGTCCTCGTAGTAGGCCATGATGTCGTCCCATAGCGATTGCCAATTTCGCTTATTCCACGTGTACGGTCGTTGAAATAAGGGAATAATGCTTTGTTTCTCGCCGTCAAAGTATTGAACAATTCTGACTGGATTAGCTTCCATGGCCCGCCCTCTTAAATGGAAAAATGGCGCTGTTTAACTAACGCCCAGCGAATAGCGTTTATCTGTCGCGCAACCAACCAAGCCGAAATTAACCAAGACTGCCTCCGCGACAGATAAACCTTGTTGGACTAAACCGCTTGCACGGCTCTTGCTATAGGGGGTTTGTTTTGCTCACTTACCAGATTAGGCAAATTGTGGCACATGTCATGGCCCATGTGCATGCCTATGGAACCGCGTGATGGCCGCTGGAGCGCGAATGCGGCTGACTGGACGCGCGTTACTGCACAGGTGCGGCTGATGACAAGCGCTGCCGCCGCGTACCGCACGCGCGTTCTCCTGCCCATCAAGGCTAGGCATCGCGTTCGTTCAGCAAGCGTGAGGTGTCTACACTTTTTCCCACACCACTCATTTAGGCGCTTCTTTCGCCTTTGCCTCGGCCAAGGCAATCAGCTTACTCACCCGCGATACCGATAACCCCGCCGCCTCGGCGATTGCCTTCTGCGTGTGCTCGCCTTCACCGAGCGGCAAAGCACTTACCGCGCGTTGTTCCGTGCGCCACTGGATCGCGCCACTGGATCGCGCGACTATTGTGCGGCTATTGTGCGGTCATGGGTGACATCCGCTTGGCGTTGAACCAAAAGCAGCCGCGATCTTGCCCGGTTTCGTTGTGGCCTTCCACGCTCGCGCACGGGTTCGCTACATCGGGGTATCCCCACGCCCGCGCGCCGACCGAACCATACGTAATCAATCGTAACCAATCGTAACTATTTGATTTTAAATAAATTTATGGCAGAAGATAAAGAGCATCCCAACGACTGGAATCACTGCGCCAATGTCGCGCCCGTGTCCTGCGCCACCTTGCGCCAGCGCGCGGATTCGGCGGCGATGCGCTGCTTGAATGCTTCCGGCGTGCTGGCGACGATGATGGTGCCGTCGTCTTCCAACTTGGCGCTGATGTCCGGCGATTTCGCCGCACGCACAAATTCACTGTTCAGGCGGGCAATCAGCGCTGGCGACGCCCATGCCGATCCATTGCTCATAGGCAAAACCGGGCGCGCCCTGCTCGGCCATGGTCGGCACGTCGGGCAGGACTTTGGATCGCTCTGCCGTAGTCACGCCGATCAAGCGCACCTTGCCTGATTTAATGAACGGCGTCATTTGCGAAATGCCGCTGAAGGCAATCTGCACTTCACCGGACATTAACGCCGCGCTGGCTGGCGACCCGCCCTTGTAATTAATGATTGTGACTTTGATGCCGGTGATGTTGTTAAACCACTGCCATCCCAGTTCCGCGAAGCTACCGGCACCTGCCGTGCCGACGTTGATCTTGCCGGGGTTGGCTTTAGCAAAGGCAATGTATTGCGCAATGGAGCGCGCCGGAAACGAAGGATGCACAATCACAATGCTGGGTCGCCGGCTCAGCAGCGACACCGGCGCAATGTCCTTCAGCGGATCATACGGCAGGTTGGGATACGACAAATTGCTGAAGGCAAACGTCGGCGCCAGCACAATCAGGTTGTGCCCGTCGGGCGCTGATTTCACGACATAGTGCGTGCCGATGGTTGAGCCCGCACCGGGTTTGTAATCAACCACCACCGGGCGGCCGATGCTTTCCGTGATCTTTTGTGCATAGAGGCGCGTTTCGATGTCGGTCGCGGCACCGGGCTGCAGCGGCACCACAATGGTGACGGGTTTGACCGGCCACGCGAGCTGCGCTTGCACCGATGCGGCGGCGGCCAGCAGCACAGCGGCGACTGCGTGTGGCATGGTTTTCAGCATGCGCCAGCGCTACGCCGATGCAGCGCTGGCGGTAACGACGCCATCCGCGAGCAGCTTATTGATCTCGGTATTGCTCAATCCGGCCTCGCGCAGCACCTCAACGCTATGCTCGCCCACCTGCGGCGTGGGGCGGCGATTCATCACAGGCGAACCCGAAAACCGCATGGGCAGGCGCATGGCGCGCAATTTGCCTTCGGTAGGATGCGCTTCCACCTGGAAAAAATCCACGTCATCTAGGTGCGGGTCGGCAAGCAGCGTCTCCAGCGTATGCACCGGCGCAGCGGGGATATCCGCCTGCCCCAGCATCGCCAGCCACTCCGCGCTGGGCCGCGCGGCGAGGGCGGCTTCCATCATGTCGTACACGTCTTTGGCGTGGGTGGAACGCTGCGCGCGCTGCGCGAAACGCGGGTCGTTCATGGCCTCTGGCTTGCCGACCAGATGGCAAAAGGCGGAGAACATTTTGTCGTTCGACAACATCACGCAGATGTAACCGTCCTTCGTTTTATACGGACGCCGGTCAAACATGCGGTTTCTGCTTTTGGTTTTTGTCGGCGGCACGAAGTAGTTGTCCCACAAGTGTTCGGACAGCACAAACTCGGCCATCATTTCGAACATCGGCACTTCAACCTCTTGCCCTTGCCCGGTGCGCTCGCGATGCAGCAGCGCAGCCAGCGTCGCGTTGGCGAGATAAACGCCACACACGCGGTCGGCCATGTTGACGGGCACAAACATCGGCTTGCCGGCCGATTCACCCAGCAGCGCCGGCAAGCCGGTCAGTCCCTGAATAATGTCGTCGAACGCCGGACGCCCGGCATAACGGCCCCGGCTGCCGAAGCCGACGGCATAGCAATACGCAATGTCGGGCTTAACCTTGCGCACGCCCTCATAGTCGAGACCAAGGCGCACCATGGCCTGCACGCGCGCGTTGTGTACTATCGCGTCCGCCGTCGCCGCCAACCGCAAAAACGCGTCGCGGCCCGCCGGATCTTTGAGGTTAATGGCAATAGCGCGCTTGGCGCGATTGAGCACCATAAAAGTCTGCCCCATGCCCTTGTTGACCATGGGCCCGGAAAAACGGCGGCTCTCACCTTCGACCGGCTCAATCTTGATCACATCCGCACCGAGATCGCCCAGAATTTTGGTCGCGTACGGCCCCAACAATACCGTGGTGAGATCAAGAATGCGCATGCCCGCCAGTGGCCCGGTGGGCGCCGATGGGGAATTGTGGGTCATCGGATAGAATTCCGGTTCGGTGGGAACGTCAGTGATCGAGTGCGGCGGCGCGTGGTTGCCACGCCGCGCACGGTGTGACGCCAGAGTGTGTCACAAGCCGCGCGCGCGCATCAAGCGCGGCCGCGTGGCAGGCTACGCCAACCGTGTTTCGCTTGATCGGCGCGGCGTGCCGCCGTATCGTTGGTGGCTCGTGCGGCGTTTGCTGCGGCAGGGGATGCCATAAGGCGGCAAGGAAGATAATTGTTTAAAATCAATTGGTTATTGTTGGTTATTGTTTGTAGCCTTGGTCAAAGTCTGCGCGGCGCAGGATAGCGCGGTATTCAAATTTATTCAGGAGCTCCCATGGTCAAAAAATCCCTACCCGAAATCTCGCCGGTGATGAAAACACTGGCGACGTACATTTCGCAAGCTGGCAAAAAACCCCTTCCAAAGCCAATCGTTGAACGCACCAAGCATCACTTGCTCGACACCATCGCGGCAATGGTTTCCGGTTCGCGCCTGCCGCCGGGGGCTGCGGCGATTTCGTATATCAAAACGCTGGGCGGTACGAAGCAATCCGTGGTGATCGGCAGCAAGTTTGTAACGACGGCGGAGCACGCAGCGCTCGCCAACGGCATGCTGGCGCACGCGGACGAAACCGATGATTCTCACGCGCCTTCGCTCACGCACCCCGGCTGCGGCGTGGTGCCTGCCGCGCTCGCGATGGGCGAGCGTGAGCGCAGCACGGGTGTGCAATTGCTGCGTGCGGTGGCGCTCGGTTACGACGTGGGCAGCCGCTTGTCGCTGTCGCTGCATGCGCATGATTTTCGTGAGGCGGGCCATTCCACGCATACCTTCGGGCCGATGTTCGGCGCGGCGGCGGCGGCGGGTTCGCTGGCGAAGCTCAATTACGATCAGTGCCGCTGGTTACTGTCGTACACCGTGCAGCAGGCTTCAGGCGTGTCGTGCTGGATGCGTGATGAGGAGCACATCGAAAAAGCCTTCGATTTTGGCGGCATGCCCGCGCGCAACGGCACGGCTGCCGCCGCGATGGTGTCGCACGGCTTCACCGGCGTGGAAGACGCGCTGTCGGGCGAGCGCAATTTCTTTCACGCATATAACGAAGAGCGCCGTATCGGCAAACCGCCGATGCCGGAGCGCTTGATCGAAGAGCTCGGCTCACGCTACGAAGTGATGCGCACCAACATCAAGCGCTGGTCGGTGGGCTCGCCGATACAGGCGCCGCTGGATGGGTTGCTGGAACTCATCCGCGCCAACAACGTAAAGGCCGATCAGGTGGAAAGCCTCACCGTGCGCGTCGCGCATCAGGGTGCCAACACCACCGACAATCGCCACATGCCCGACATCTGCATGCAGCACATGTGCGCGGTGATGTTGATCGACGGCATCGTCACCTTTGAATCCGCGCACGACGAAAAACGCATGAAAAACGCTAAAGTGCTGGCGATGCGCAGCAAGGTCACGCTGCTGGGCGACGACGAAATGGCCGCCGCCATGCCTGCGCGTCAGTGTCGTTTGTCGCTGAAGTTAAAAGAGGGCCGCGAGCTCAACATCCACGTCAAAGCCGTGCTGGGCACAGCACAAAACCCAATGACCCGTGCGCAGGTCGACGAAAAATGTTTTCACCTGATGGCGCCGATACTCGGCAAAACCCGCGCACGCAAACTGTGCGATGCCGTGTGGGATATCGAGACACTCAAAGACGTGCGGCAATTGCGGCCTTTGTTAACGGCGTAGCCCGTGTAACGCAATCGTTCTCGACCCAGCGGGGCGAAACAGGTATAAGCGTTGCCACTGAAACACCAAGGAACAACGTGCCTACCCCACCCACCACGCTGGAAGCGCAAGACGAAAACGGCGCACTGATCGTGCATCCGTTTTCAGCGTTGCAGCAAATCGACGGTCTCGCCAACATCGGCTGGCGTTCCGAAGCCGGTGTGCCACCCCCCAAGCGCGTAGTGCTGGTTGACGACACCCTGAAGGCCGACACCGCCTATCGCCTCGCATGCGAAGGCACGGCCATGCTGTGGCGCGGGGATTTTCAAAACGCGAAAATGTTTTTGCAGGCGCTGGCGCGGCGCATGGATCGCGAGAAGCGCAAACCGCGCAAACCCAAAGAACCCGTCGTTGTAACGAAAGCGGAAATCTTCAATCGCTATCGCCTCGCCCGTTCGCAGCGCGCACGCACGCTGGGCATGTTACTGATTCCGTTCGACGCCGGTCATGGCATCCCCTTGGGCCGTGCGCCCGATGTAAGCGAGGCGTGCGCAGCCGCCTACGGCGCAGCGCCGGAGCCTTATGTCGCGTCGCTGCGCGAGCTGCTCGGTATCATCGGCGCACACGAATGGCACAAAAAGGGCGTGGAAGTGCCGGCGCTCGGCTCGCGCGTGTATCCGCACTACGGTGTGTTCGCGCCAGTGCGCAGCGAGTATGTGCAATTGGTGGCCGAAGCGTCGTTCCCCACGGCGAGACTGCCTGAAGTGGCGTTCGACATCGGCACCGGCACCGGCGTGCTGGCGGCGGTGCTGGCGCGCCGCGGTGTCCCCCGCGTCATCGCCACCGAGCGCGACCCACGCGCACTGGCTTGCGCCCGCGAGAACATTCAGCGCATGAACCTTGGCGGCGCTATCGACGTGGTAGACGCCGATCTTTACCCCGAAGGCAAAGCGTCGCTGATCGTGTGCAACCCGCCGTGGATTCCCGCGCGGCCCGCAACACCGCTGGAGCGCGCGGTCTACGATGAAGGCGGCAGCATGCTGCGCGGCTTTATCGAAGGCCTAGCCGCGCACCTCACCCCCGGCGGCCAAGGCTGGCTGATACTGTCGGACATCGCCGAGCATCTGGGCCTGCGCACACGCGACGCGTTACTCGCGCAGATTGACGCCGCCGGTTTGAAAGTGCTGGAGAAAATCAACATCCGGCCGCGGCACCCACGTGTTTCGGATGCGACAGATGCGTTGCATGCGGCGCGCGCGGCGGAGATGACTTCGCTTTGGCGCTTGGTGGTGCGCGGCTGATCGGGCGTTAATCGACGTTCAATTTTCGTTATTAAGGCGCGCCAGAATCTGTGACAAAACTTGCCGATCCAGAATGTCCTTCTCGCGAAAATGGGTCTTGGTTTTGAGCAAACCCTCGATATCCAGTGTGCGGATATTCACGCTGTCTACCGTCAGTTCGCGCGTGTGTGGTTTCAGTGACTCATAGGTTTCGCCATTCGCAGCGAACAGCAAATCGATCAAAAGATCATCCGCGACACGTATGTTCTCCGGCGTATCCGCATCACTCTCAAACCATGCCGGATCAAGCTCGCGCGAACTGGGCAAAAAGTCTAACGCCTTGATCACGCGCCGACCATTTTCGATGGAGGTGGGGAGCAGGATGTCTACATCCTCAGTGCTGCGCAAGAAGCCGTTCAAGCGCACCGCTTGCCCTCCGACCAGAACGTAGCGAACGCCTTCACGGTCAAAGCGTTCCAGCAAACGCAACAGGGGCTCGGTATCGTCGTTCACGCGATCAGCGTGGGCGTGGTGTATTCACGCGGCGCGCTATCTCAATATGCCATTCGTCGTCAAGCGCATTGAACATGGCGTGGGTGCCGCGCCGCACGCCACGCGGCGGCGATGGAAGCGTCTTGGCCAGCATGCGGTCGAGCAATCGGCCACGACGCCACGCCTCGGCGGGGTCGAGGATAATTTCGGTGCGGTCTTGGTGGCCTACGGTGCGTGTCATACAGGTATTATTACACGCGGACTTGCCTGCGGCGCATCCGCAGAAATCTTCCTGACGTCGCACGCTAAGGCCTTATTCCCTAAACCCCATCCACCGAAATCTTCCAAACATCCCGCGCGTACTCCGGCATGGTGATATCGAAGTTCACGCCGTTGGGGTCGATGTATTTGCGTTCGGTTTCAAGCCCGCTGCCGGTGCCGAGAATGCCGCCGACGAACGTTGCGCCGTTGGCTTCGACTTTTTCGGTGACGGCTTTCATGTCGTCGATCAAGAAGCCGATGTGGTGCAGGCCACGCACGGTTTCGCCTTTCATGTTGGCGTTAGACGGGTGGATAACTACTAGGCTGATGGTGCCGTCGCTCAAGGCGATGGCACCGGCATGCTGGCGCACGCGCGTCATGCCGAAAGTTTTTTCGTAAAACGTGGCAGATTTTTCGATGTCGTCGACGAGCATTGCGATGTGTCTGAGTTTGGCCATGAGAGGCTCCTTGGGGTTGGTGTAATTAAGAGAATACAGGCGCAATAAAATCAATTAGTTACAATGCTACGGATACATCGCCCAGCCCACGCGGTCGGTCTCGGCCTTGTAGAAGTGGCCATTGGTGCTGGTGACAAACACGGTGGTCATGTGCGGGCCACCGAAGCACACGTTGGTCGGGCGGTTGGCGTTGACCGGGTGCGTTTCGAGCACGCGACCGGTGGGTGAAAACACATAGAGCATCGGCCCCGAACCGGCGGTGTGATAACCGGCGGTGGCAATGATGTTGCCTTCGGCATCGAGGCACATGCCGTCGATGCCGCGATGTACGCCGCGCGCGTCTTCGCCCCAAGTGAACAGCGCGTCGTAGGCACCGAGCGTGCCGTCGTCTTTGATCGGGTAGGCGCGTAACTGCCGCGGGATGCCGCGTTCGGAACCGCTTTCGGCGACATACAGCGTGCGCTCGTCGCGCGACACCAGAATGCCGTTGGGCTGGGTGGTGTCGAAGGTGGCGCGCGTGACTTTGTAGCTGCCGTCTTTTTGCGGCGTGGCGCACAGCACGGAGCGGTGATCGAGTTCTTCGACTTCGGTTTTGTCCCAATTGCCTTCGTTGACCGGGTTGGTAAACCAGATGCGACCTCGGCGGTCTATCGCCAGATCATTCGGCGTGCTGAGTTTTTTGCCGTCGAGCCGGTCGGCGACCACCACGTTTTTACCGTCGGGATCAAAGCGCACAATCGCGCGCCCGCCGGAGCAGCAGCCAAACAGCCGCCCGTCGGCGTCGAAGGCCAAGCCATTGGTGCGATTGGTGCCGGTGCGCCATTCGTCAATGGCATGGGTGATGGGGTCGTAACGCATGATGCGGTTTTGGCGTATCTGCGTGAAGTAAATGTGTTTGCCGTTCCACACCGGGCCTTCGGTGATGAGTAGTTCGGTGCCGGGTTGCAGCAGCAGTTCAAAATTCCAAGGCATGGTGTGTTCCTTTTAATCGGTGAATGTGACTATACGTCGGGTTGGGTGCTGTTGGTAGATTAATGACTATAGCGTGCGGTTACCGGTGCGGGGGCTTTTTCGGCGTGCGACGCCAAGCCGCCGCGCCTGTTGGTGCTGCTTGCGCGAAGGGTCGTGACTTGTGACAATCGCGCCTCGTCGTATTTTTCGCAACGCACCAACCTGTCGAGCTATTCCATGGACTTCAAATTCACCTCTGAACAACAACAGTTTCGTGACTCGGTGCGCGGCTTCGCCGAAAAACATCTCAAGGCCGGGGCGCTCAAGCGTGCGCATCAAGCCGAGCACCCGTTCGACATCGCCAAGCTGATGGCCGAGCAGGGCCTGATGGGCATTGCTTTCCCTGAGGCCGACGGTGGCCAGGGCGGCACGCTGATGGACGCCATCCTCGCCATCGAAGCGGTGACGGAAAGCTGCCCGCGCAGCGCGGACGTGATTCAGGCTGGCAACTTCGGCCCGGTGCGCGTGCTGGCCGAGTACGGCACGTCGGATCAAAAACAGCGCTACCTCAGCAAAATTCTCAAAGGCGAATCGGTAATCTGCGTAGGCATGACCGAGCCCGAAGCCGGCAGCGCCGTCACCGATCTCACCACCAGCGCCACGCCCGATGGCGATGGGTATCGCATCAACGGCGTGAAAGTGTTTCAAACCCACGCCACCGCCGCTGAAGTGATGCTGACTTACGTACGGTTTGGCCCCGGTGTGGGCGGCATCGGCTCGGTGCTGATACCGCGCACCTCACCCGGTTTCAAACAGGGCGCGGCAGCCAATTTTTTCAATGGCGAGGAATGGGTGCAAACCTATCTCGACAATGTCTACGTCGGCCCGGAAAACATTTTATTGAAAGAAGGCGGCTTCAAAAAACAAATCTCGGGCTTTAATGTCGAGCGCATCGGCAACACGGCGCGCTCACTGGCATTCGGGCGTTACGCCTACAACATCGCACGCGAATGGGCCATGACGCGCAAACAGTTCGGGCGTTTGCTATGCGAGTTTCAAGGCATTCAATGGAAATTCGCCGACATGAAAATGAAACTCGATGCCGGTCAACTGCTGATTTATCGCGCAGCAGCCAATGCCGTGAACGGCATTCCGTCAGCCGAGGACACGGCGGTGGCCAAAGCGTTCTGCAACCAGGCGGGCTTTGATTGCTGCAACGAAGCCATGCAAATCATGGGCGGTATCGGCTACACCGAAGAAACGCTGGTCGAATACTGCTTCCGCAAATGTCGCGGCTGGATGATTGCGGGTGGATCGATTGAGATACTGAAGAACCGTATCGCGGAAAGTGTTTTTGAGCGTTCGTTTTCCCAGCGGCCACCGAAAATGAAGTAGTTTTACGCGGGGGGAACCCCGCATCGCAAACGCGGGCAAGCACGACAAGCACGACAACCTCGCCAACGGGTCGGGTTGTCGCAATCGCGATCTATCCGTGTGAGCCGCTCAACCACCGCGCAGCGTCCACTGCAAAATAAGTCAAAATCCCATCCGCCCCGGCACGGCGAAACGCGAGTAGCGCCTCTAACACCACGCGCTCTTCTTCCAGCCAGCCGTTTTGTGCAGCGGCTTTTAACATTGCGTATTCGCCGCTGACTTGATACACATACGTTGGTACGCGGAATTCGTCTTTCACGCGGCGCACGATGTCGAGGTATGGCATGCCGGGTTTGACCATCACCATGTCGGCACCTTCTTCGAGGTCTAGCGCTACTTCGCGCAGCGCTTCGTCGCTGTTGGCGGGGTCCATTTGATAGGTGTATTTGTTGCCGCCGCCGAGGGTTTTGCTGGAGCCTACGGCGTCGCGGAATGGGCCGTAAAAGCCACTCGCGTATTTGGCAGCGTAGGACAAAATGCGTGTGTGGATAAAGCCTTTGCCGTCGAGCGCCGCGCGGATGGCGCCGACGCGACCATCCATCATGTCCGACGGCGCGACAATATCCACGCCCGCGCCCGCGCACACCAGCGCCTGCTTTTGCAACACGCTGACCGTTTTGTCGTTCATCACGTAACCGCGCGCGTCGAGCACACCGTCGTGACCGTGGGTGGTGTAGGGGTCGAGCGCGGCGTCGGTAATGACGCCTAATTCGGGGAAGCGTTTTTTCAGCGCGGCGACGGCGCGCGGCACGACGCCTTGGGGATTCACCGCTTCGCGGCCATCAGCGGTTTTCAAATGCGGCTCAACGGCAGGAAACAGCGCCAGTGCGGGGATGCCGAGCTTTACGCATGCTTCAGCGCGCGCGAGCAGTTTGTCGATGGTGTAGCGCTCGACGCCGGGCATAGAGGCGATTTTTTGCGTGCGGTTTTTACCGTCGATGATGAACACGGGGTAAATCAGGTTGTCCACGGTCAAGCGGTTTTCGCGCATCAGGCGACGGGAGAAATCGTCGCGACGCATGCGACGCATGCGGCGTTGCGGGTAGGCGCCCAGCGCCGGGATACGAGGAGTCGTCATAAGTAATTGATTTAATAGAGAAAATAATTGGGGAACTCTGCGCCATTATAAACGTCTTAAGAATAGACGGCGTTTTTACGTCTCCCGCTTCACCTCCCTGGGCGGGTGCCTTAATTCGATTCAGATCAATTAGGGCTTTTCGGCCCCCGGCTTACTCCCCTTAGCCGGGGGCTTTTTCTTTGCCCCCGGCTTCGTGTGAGGTCGGGGGCTTTTTCTTTTCTTGCAGCCATTCGCCGGATCACCCGGTTCGTGAGCGAACGTTTCAGGCCACGGCGCTGTGTTTGCCTCGGTGTTCTCGGTGCCCTCTGTGACTAAATGCGTTGTCCAGGCTGAATGCTGATGCGATCAACCGGCGTCGCCAGCCAGTTTGCGACCAAGGTATTCGCCTCGGCCACGCCGCGCCCCGCAGTGGCAGAAAAAAGCTGCGTGGTGCAATTCGGGTAGCGCTTGACCAGCAGCGCTTGGGTTTCGCGCAAAATGGCGATGGCTTCGCTTTGAGTCAGCTTATCGGCCTTGGTCAGCAGCACGTGAATGGGGCGGCCGGTCGGCACAAACCATTCGATGAGTTGCTCGTCCAGCGGTTTGAGTCCGTGGCGCGAATCGGACAATAAAATCAATCCAATCAATGCATTACGGGTTGTCAGGTAAGTGCTTATTAAGCCTGCCCAATGCTCGCGCTCGGTCTTGGAAACCTTGGCAAAACCATAACCCGGCAAATCCACCCAGCGCTGGTTTTTGCCGACGCTGAAGAAATTCAGCGTCTGCGTGCGCCCTGGCGTTTTGCTGACAAATGCCAGCCGGTGGCGGTTGGCCATGGCGTTGATCGCGCTGGATTTGCCCGCGTTAGAGCGCCCGACGAACGCCACTTCGCGCCCGGTGTCGGGCAGCATCTCCTCCGGCTTATGCGCGGAGGCCAAATATTCGACGAGGGGGATAGTCATAGGTTGTTGTTAATGCACCAGAATTTGCGTCTGGCGCGGGGTGAGCGGCGTACTATACAATACGGGGCTACCGGGGCGGCACTGGCCCTGAACGATATTTCGGAGCAAAAATGACCTTCCGCTTGGGACCCCGCCTCTGCCTGACGGCTGCCGCCACACTCACCTTGTTGGTGAGCACGGCATCCGCGCAATATGTCGTCAAAGGCGACGCCGCCAAGGGCCAAGAAATCGCCAGCAAAGTCTGCGCCGCCTGCCACGGGCCGGACGGCAACAGCCCGCTGGCCGCCAATCCCAGCCTCGCCGGCCAGCACGCTGAATATATCTACAAACAATTAAGCAATTTCAAATCCAAAGACGGCAAGCCCGCCGAGCGCAATAACGCCGTAATGGCCGGCATGGCTGCGCCGCTGTCAGACGACGACATGAAAAATGTCGCGGCTTACTATTCGAGCCAAACCGCCCGACCACGTTCTGCGCGCGACCCGGAGCTGGTCAAGCAAGGCCAGTTGATTTATCGCGGCGGCATCGCGGCCAAGAACGTCGCCGCGTGCGCTTCGTGCCATTCGCCCAACGGCGCGGGCATGCCAGCGCAGTTTCCGCGTGTGGGTGGCCAGCACGCCGAATACACGGCAGCGCAGTTGAAAGCCTTCCGTGCGGGTGATCGCAAAAACGATCCGAACAGCATGATGCGCACGCTGTCGGCGAAACTGTCGGATCGCGAAGTTGCGGCGGTTTCGGAGTACATGGCCGGGCTGCGTTAAGCACAGGCCATTAGAATATAACTATTTGATTGTAAACGGTTTTACAAGGCGGCAAACGCCTTGTCCGCCGCCGCCACGGTTTTCTCAATATCCGCCGTGGTGTGCGCCGATGACACAAACCCCGCTTCATAGGCCGACGGCGCGAGATACACGCCCTCCGCTAGCATGCTGTGAAAAAACTGGTTGAAGCGCTCTTTGTCGCACCCCATCACGTCGGCGTAGGTTTGCGGCACTGCCGCGCGAAAATACAAGCCGAACATGCCGCCCACGTGCTGCGCCGAGAATGCAATTTGGCGCGCGGCAGCCGCTTCGCTTAACCCTTTGCACAAGGCGTAAGCCGTCGCGCCGAGCTTGTCGTAAAACCCGCTGGTTTGCACGATGCGCAGCGTGGCCAGCCCCGCCGCCACCGCCACCGGATTGCCCGACAGCGTGCCCGCCTGATACACCGGCCCCACCGGCGCCACGCACTGCATGATGTCGCGCCGCCCGCCGAACGCGCCCACCGGCATGCCGCCGCCAATCACTTTGCCCAGCGTGGTCATGTCCGGCGTGATGCCATACAGCGCCTGCGCGCCGCCGAGCGCCACGCGAAAGCCCGTCATCACTTCATCAAAAATCAGTACCGCGCCATATTTGGTGCATAGCGCGCGCAGGTGTTGCAGAAAGCCCGGCTTGGGTGCGATGAGATTGGCGTTGCCCACCACCGGCTCAACAATCACGGCGGCAATTTGATTGCCCTCACGCACGAATGCGGTGTTGAGCGCGGCTTCGTCGTTGAAATCCAGCACCAGCGTGTGCGCGGCAATTTCTGCCGGCACGCCAGCTGACGACGGCTGGCCCAAGGTGAGCGCGCCGGACCCGGCCTTCACCAACAGCCCGTCTGCATGGCCGTGATAACAACCTTCGAACTTGATAATCTTCGAGCGCCGCGTGTAACCGCGTGCGACGCGTATCGCGCTCATCGTCGCCTCGGTGCCCGAACTCACCAGCCGCACTTGTTCCATCGACGGCACCAACTTCACCAGCAAGCTCGCCATTTCGAGCTCCGCTTCGGTGGGCGCACCAAACGACAGCCCGCGCTCGGCCATTTGTTGCACCGATTTCACCACCTCCGGGTGGGCGTGGCCGGCAATCAGCGGCCCCCATGAGCCGACGTAATCAATGTAAACGTTACCATCGGCATCCCAAATGTGCGCGCCGCGCCCACGCTTGATAAACGGCGGCGTGCCGCCCACGGAGCGAAATGCGCGCACCGGCGAATTGACCCCGCCGGGGATCAACAGTTGGGCGTGATTAAACAGTTTTTGGCTTTGTTTCATGAGCAATCCCAAACAGAGCGTTGAATTCACGCGCGGACTGCGCGATGTCGGGTGCGCTGAAGAGCGCCGTAATCACCGCCACACTGTCCGCGCCTGCCGCGATGACCTGCGGCGCGTTGGCGTGTGTAATGCCGCCGATGGCCACCACCGGCACGCCAAATTTTCGCTTGGCTTCGGTGAGGATAGTCGGGTTGGAGCGCACTGCACCGGGTTTCACCGTAGATACAAAAAAACTGCCGAACGCAATGTGATCGGCACCCTCGGCCAAAGCGCGTTCGGCGTTTTCCAACATGCGGTAACACGAGGCGCCAAGCAGTTTGTGCGGCCCCAGCTTCGCCCGAGCCGACGCCAACGAGCCGTCGTCGCCGCCCAGATGCAGACCGTGCGCGTTTACCGCCAATGCGAGTTCCAGATCGTCATTCACAATCAGTGCGGCGTTAAATTCGTTGCACAAGGCGCACAGCGCTGCGGCTTGCTCGCGCTTCAACGCCGCATCGGCGATTTTGTTGCGATACTGCACGAGGCGCATGCCGCCCGCCAACGCCGCGCGCACGCGGGTGGTGAGCCGCACGGTGTCGGCATCATCCGGCGTTACGCCATACAGACCTTGAATGCGATTCATGACGATGCCTTGCCTTCGGCTGCAGCATCGCGCGCTTCGTCACGTTCGTCCTCACGCGCCCAGAACAGGCGGTCGGGAATGTGCTGGCCCATGCCGGGGCGAAAGGCGCTTTTCAACGTTTGCCAGGTGTATTCTTGCGCATCTTTGACTGCCTCTTCCATCGGTAACCCATTGGCGATAGTCGCGGCAATGGCAGACGCCAGCGTGCAGCCCGAGCCATGGTACTGCCCAGGCAAGCGCGGCCATGACTCGCTGCCGACCACGCCGTCTTCGTTGTAGAGCGTGTTGACGACCTCTTGCGTGTTCTCGTGCGTACCGGTGACCAGCACATATTCGCAGCCAGACAAGATAATGCGCTTGGCGCATTCAATCAGGCTGGGGTCGTCTTTGTCGTTGCGTTCATCCAGCGCCAGACGACGCGCTTCGAGGCTGTTGGGCGTGATGATGGTGGTTTGCGGGATCAGCAGCTCGCGCATGGCAATCAGCATGTCGTCGCTCGCCAATTCGTCACCGCGCCCGGAAGCGAGCACCGGATCGAGTATCAGCGGAATGTCCGGATAATCCGACACCACCTCGGCAATGGCGCTGATGTTGTCCACACTGCCCATCACGCCGATTTTGAACGCCGCTACCGGCATGTCTTCAAGCACGCAACGCGCCTGATCAATGATCCAGTCGGCGTCCATGGCGAACAAGCCGTCCACGCCCATGGTGTCTTGCACGGTTACCGCAGTGACCACCGACAGCGGATGGCAGCCCATGCTTGCCAGCGTGAGAATATCCGCCTGCAAGCCGGCGCCGCCCGTGGGGTCGGTGGCGGAAAAAACCAAAACAATGGGCGGCGTGTCGGGCATTTTATGAACCGCGTGAAGCGTGCGCAGCAAGTGGGCCGCTGCGACTAGGGGGTTTTCGTTTAAAATCTGATTTTAACGTGTTTCCCTCCTAAATCTTTCATTCTTCTCTCTTCATTCTGCTCTCCCCTCTTCACTTATGGCTGATATGGCTGATGCAACAACGCAATACAAGTCTTGGATGTGCCTCATTTGCGGCTGGATCTACAACGAGGCAGATGGCGTACCCGACGAAGGCATCGCCCCCGGCACCCAATGGGAAGACGTGCCGATCAACTGGACGTGCCCCGAATGCGGGGCGCGCAAAGATGATTTTGAAATGGTGCAACTCTAAAGGAACACGAAGATGAGAATGCTGCACACCATGATCCGCGTCGGCAACCTGCAACGCTCGATTGATTTTTACACGCAGGTGCTCGGTATGAAACTGCTGCGCCAATCGGAATACCCGTCAGGCCGCTTCACCAACACCTTTGTTGGCTACGACGACGAAGCCCAAACATCCGTGCTGGAACTCACCTACAACTGGGACACCAGTGCCTACGATCTGGGCAACGGCTACGGCCATATCGCGATTGAAGTCGATGACGCCTATAAAACCTGCGAGGAAATCAAAAAGCGCGGCGGCAAAGTCACGCGCGAACCGGGGCCGATGAAACACGGCACCACGGTGATTGCGTTTGCAGAAGACCCGGACGGCTACAAGATTGAGTTTGTGCAACGCAAAACACCTTCACACGGGTGAAGACACGCGCTTAACGCTTGAGAATCAAGCCCTGACCGGTTGGCAACGGAAAAACGCGATAGCCACGCGCGCCGAACCACGGGTCTTCAGCTTTTTTTTGCGTGCGGTATATTCCTGACCACTCGTAGTCATCCATGATGACAATCCCGCCGCTGACCACGCGATCGAACAGTCGTTCCAACACCGCAAGCTCGCCCTCAGCGTTGTTGAGGTCAATGTGCAAGTACGCGATCGATTCCGGCACGCCGCTAGCAAACGAATCCGGCAGCAGCCCCATCACCAGATTGACTTGCGGATAGTCTGCAAATCGCTGTTTTACTTTCTCAAAGAACCCCGGTTCCTGACCGTCAAAGGCATGGCCGGGAACAGGGTTGTAGTCGAAGGTGTCGTAGCCCCAAAATGTCTTGGGAAACGAAGGCCCGCCGAGATAGTCGACCACTGTCTTGATGCCCGTGCCGTTGTAAACGCCACATTCAACAAAGTCGCCCGGCAACTGCACGCAATGAAACGCGGCACACGCCAATAGGTATCGTCGCCAAACGATTGCAATGTCGGCGTCGCCGGTCGCATTGTGTTCCCAAGCATTGCGGAAAGGCACGTCTTCCAACGCGGAATTATTGCGTGACCAGGTGAACAGGTTATCTCCGAGAAAAAACCCGTGCGCCACCAAACGCTTGGCTTCCTCCATCAACTGCCCGAACCGAGCAGGGTCGCTCACGCCCCAATAGGTAGGTTGTGCGAAATTAATCACTTTGTTAAGCGAAAGCTCGCCCAGCGTCGGGAGGCGGAGCGGCTTATCTTCATCCATTGCCATAGCTTTGCTCTATTTGGTCATCCGTGACGACGGCTCGGTGCGATACGCATTCCAGCAATTATTGATCCTGCCGGTGATCTTGCCTTTCACTTACCCGGTTCGCAATCCCCACAAAATCACTGACGGACAGCGTTTCCGCCCGCGCGCCAGGGTCGATACCCAGCGCTTCAAAGTCGGCGGCTTCCAAAACATCTCGTAGCGTATTGCGCAAGGTCTTGCGCCGTTGCGAAAATGCGGCGGTGGTGACGCGGGCAAACAGGGCTTCGTCAAACGCTAGCGGATCGCGCACAGCGCGCGGCAGCATGCGCACGACAGCGGAATCGACCTTCGGCTGCGGATAGAACGCCTCCGGGCCGACGTCGAGCACTTTTTCCATTTCAAAACGGTATTGCAGCGCGACTGACAGGCGCCCGTAGGCGGCGGTATCGGGCGCAGCAACCATGCGCTCGACCACTTCTTTTTGCAGCATAACGTGGATGTCGCGCACGCACGCGATGTGGTCAGCCAAATGAAACAGCAGCGGCGTGGAAATGTTGTAAGGCAAATTACCCACCACGCGCAGATTCGCGCCGATGCCGGTGAAATCAAATTTCAGCGCGTCGCCTTCGTGTAGGGTGACACTCGCGGCGGGATAGATTTCGCGCAAGCGCGCCACGATGTCGCGATCCAGCTCGATCACATGCAAATGCGCGAGCGCTTTGCTCAAGGGCTGCGTCAGCGCGCCCAAACCGGGCCCGATTTCCACCATCAAGTCTTGCGGCTGCGGCCCGATGACATGCAGAATATCATCTATAACTAGTTGATTTTTAAGGAAATTTTGCCCGAATCGCTTGCGGGGTTGATGGCCCATATTTAGGTTGTGCGGCTCAGGCGTGCAGGCGATCGGGCGCACGTACGCGCGCAAGGTCTATCGCCAGCTTGGCGGCTTCTAACAAGCTGCCCGCATCTGCCTTGCCCGTGCCCGCGATGTCGAGCGCCGTGCCGTGATCGACCGAGGTACGAATCATCGGCAGACCCAATGTCACGTTCACGCCGGCACCGAAGCTTGCGTACTTGAGCACGGGCAACCCTTGATCGTGGTACATCGCCAGCACTGCGTCGAAGTGTTTTAGCCGCTCTGGATTGAACAAGGTATCCGCAGGCAGCGGGTCGGACAGATTGAATCCTTCTGCGCGCAGCGCTGTTATTACCGGCACGATGACGTCGATTTCCTCGCGACCCATGTGCCCCGATTCGCCGGCGTGCGGGTTTAAGCCTGCGACTGCAATGCGCGGGTTGCTGAAACCAAAATGCGCGCGCAAATCATGCCGCAGCACGCGCAACGTTTGCGTGAGGCCGGTTCGCGTGATGTGCGTAGCCACATCTCTTAGCGCGAGGTGGGTGGTAGCGAGCGCGACACGCATGCCACCACCCACCAGCATCATCACCACTTGCGGCGTTTGGGTACGGGCTTCGAGAAACTCGGTGTGCCCGGTGAATGCCACACCGGCGTCGTTAATCACGCCTTTGTGTACCGGCGCAGTGACCATGGCATCGAAGAATTGATCGGTGCAGCCGTCACACGCAATGCCCAGCGTGCGCAACACGTAGCCGCTGTTGGCCGCATCCAGCTTGCCCGCAACCGAGGGTGCCGCCAGCGGCACGTGCAGTACGCTGACGCCACCAGCTTGTGCGCTGCAACCGCCGGCAAAATCCGGCCACGCCAACCCGGTGCGCTCGCGCAGCAAGTGACGGTCGGCAATCACAACCATGCGCGCGGGCAGTGCGGCGTGCTGTAGTGCCGCGCAGATTTCCGGGCCAATGCCGGCCGGCTCGCCGGCGGTGACCGCTATGGTTGGTAGGGTGGGTAGGGTGGGTAGGCTGGGCATGGTGGGCGTAGCGCCCTCGGCGCGCGCAGGGGGTTTACCGCTCGTCAAGCCGGATTTCAACGTAGGCCTGATCGCGCGTACGGCGCACCCACTCCTGAAACGACTCTTCGCCTTTGCGTTCGCGCAGTGTTTGTCGCGCCGCCAAGCGTTTGCGTTCACCGCTCAAGTCGGAGGAGCGCCGCTCTATCACTTGTATCAGATGCCAGCCGAAGGGTGAGCGTATGGGTTCGCTGATTTGGCCAGGCTTTAACGCATCCATGGCGCGCTCAAACTCGGGCACGGTGTCGCCGGGGGAAATCCAGCCCAGATCGCCACCCTTGGAAGCACTGGTGTCTTCGGAATTGGCACGCGCGAGTTGTGCGAAATCGCCACTGTTGTCCAGCCGCTCTTTGAGATTACGCAAGCGATTACGGCCTTCGGCTTCGGACACGATTTCGCTGACCTTGATCAGAATATGGCGGGCGTTGGTTTGCTGCACCAGCGCCTCTTGCTGACCGCCGCGCCGCTCGTTTAGCTTGATAATGTGAAAACCATTCGGACTGCGCAGCACGCTGCTCAGTTCACTCGGTTTCATGCTGCGCAGCGCATCGGAGAAAAGCGTCGGCAGCCGTGCGCTATCGCGCCAGCCCATGACGCCACCCTGCAAGGCATCCGGAGCCTCGGAAAACGATGCCGCGATTTGACGAAAATCCGTGCCGGACTTCAATTGCTTCAGCGCCTCCTCCGCGCGCGCCTGTCGCGCCTGAATTTGCTCCGGCCCGGCGTTTTCCGCCACGCGCACGAGGATGTGCGAAAGATTGTATTCATCGTTGGCGGTGGCTTGGCCGGCGGCGGCGGCGATCAGGTTGTCAATCTCGCTGTCGGTTACCACAATTTTGTCGTTGATCTCGCGGTCGCGCAGGCGGGCCATGAGGATTTCGCCACGAATGTCGTCGCGAAAACGGGCGAACGGCACGCCATCTTTTTCCAGCGCCAAGCGCAACTGCGCGACGATCATTTGATTTTCTTGCGCAATGCGCTCAATGGCGCGGTCGAGCTCGGTATCGTCGATGCGCAGGCCGTTTTCTTTAGCGAAGTGGGTCACCGCGCGGTCGGAAATCATGCGTTCGAGAATCTGCTTTTCGAGCTCGGCGCGAGGCGGCGACGGCGTGCCCTGACGCGCCAACTGGCTCTCGGCGCGCGCCAAACGCAGATTCAATTCATTGCGCGTGATGACTTCGTCGTTCACCACCGCAACAATGCGATCGACGGTGAGTATGGGGCGCGGTCGGGCTTGCGTTGGTGCCGCAGCGGCAGGTGTAGCCGGTGTGGCCGACGCGGCGGGCGTGGTGGGCGTAGCGGGCGTGGCGGGCTTGGTGGGTGTGGTGGGCGTAGCGCTTTTGGGCAGGGTAAGTTGCGCACCTATAGGGCCCGCCAGCACCAGCAGGCTTGCCAAAACGCACATCTGGAATGAAATTTTATTCAATAAAAACATTTACTCAACCTTGTGACAACATTTTCAACCAGTGTATGACTGGCTTTTTAGCGGCACGTTCTTTGGCTATTTCTCGGGCACAAAATACTCGCCGGGGCGCGCCGCGTAAGGATCGTGGCGGGTGTAGCCCCCGACGTTGCGGCGCAATAAGTCCAGGGAATTTGACCCGACGCGGGTGATGCCGTTCAACTCCAGTTCAATAAAAAATGCGGTATTGGCGACCGTGGTCGCCGTCGACAGGCGGTTGGCCACCACGCGAAACACAAAACACCCGCCATCATATTCCATCCCGGCCACGGCTTCGAGCGTGCGCCGGTCCTGCACGGAGTAATTCCAGCGGCCCACGGCGCTCCAGCCACGGGCAAAGGATAGGGGCCATTGCCCGGACATGTCCCACTGCCGGATCGACGAAGCGATGCTTTGCCGGTAAGCCAGATTCAACAGCTTGCCCTGCTGCGGCTGGTAGCGCGCAGCCACGGTGCTGCGCTGCGTCTGATGCGTATCGGTATTGTACTGCCAGCCCAGATCCATGGTGAGCTTGGGCGCGATGGTGCCGCTGACGACCGCCAGAAGGTCAGAGCGCGCACTCTGATTGTTGCGCGGCGGCACCCCCGGCAGCGTGACGCGCTGCCCTTCAAAGTAGAAGCGCTGCGCCAACCCCGCGCGAATGACTTCAAACCCGGTGTCGGGACTGATCAGGCGCGAGCGTACGCCGAGCGTCAACTGATTGGCGTCGTTGATGCGGTCGTGGCCGCTGAATTGATTTTCAGAGAATATTGACGCGAAGTTGATGTCCTGCAACCCGCTTTCGAAATTCGGATTCCGGCTTTGGTCACGGTAAGGAATAAACACATAGTAGGCTAGGGGTTCTAGGGTTTGCAGGTAACTGTTGCCGAAGATATTGGCCTTGCGCTCAAAGTTCAGCCCGGTCGTCGCGCTGAATAGGGGCACGACGCGCGTAGCGTCCGGCAGCGCGGACGTTTTCGCGTCCATGAAATACCGCGTCATGTGTAAACCCACTTTGGGCGTGACAAAACCGGCCGCCGTCTGCCATGGAAAGGTCATGCTGGGATACGCGACCAGCCGTTTGCCATTGTCCTGTGTCGGGTGATAAAAATCGGTGTAATTGCCCTCGAAATTGAAGTCGCCGCGAAAAGTATTAAAGCGCTGCGCAGTCAAGGTGAACTGCGGACGACGCGAATACGGCGGTGTCAGCGGTGCCAGCGGATCCGTCTGCAGCGTCTGCCACCCCTGCACCAAGCCATTGAGCGCGTAGGTGCCACCGTTGCCCCACGTGCCACCGCGTGCCAGCGTCGCTTGCCGGGTCAAATAGGTTTGCGAGGTCAGTCCCACGGCGGTAGACAGATCGGTAAAGTACTTGCTGTCGGATACCTTGTTCACATCCACGGTGCCTGCCCAACCGTTCCACAGGGTTTGGCTGTGCTTTAAGGTAAACAATTGCCGGGTACGGTCAGCGGCGCGGTCGTCGGGCAGAATTTCGTAATGAAATTCGCCCTTGTACGTGGGCATCAAATAACGAAAATCATTGCGCAACTGCAGCCCGCGCTTGGCCAGCACGCGGGGGGTGAGGGTCAGGTCGTAATTGGGTGCCAGATTCCAGAAATACGGCACGGTGACTTCAATCCCGCTGGCGCTGGTGCTGCCGTAGTGCGGCGCGAGAAAGCCGGATTTGCGTTCCTGATGCAATGGAAACGAAAAATACGGCGCGTAAATAATCGGCACGCCCTTGAAGTCCACCGTGGCATTGCGCGCCACGCCCACATTCTCGTCCTGATAGAGGCGTAGATCGTGGGAGCGAATGTTCCACTGCTCATTGTCCGGCTCGCAGGTGGTAAAAGTGCCTTGCTGCGCAAAAAGCCGGCCCGGCCCGTCGAACACGATGCGATCCGCCACGCCGCGGCCGCTCATGCCGGTGCGCCGGGCAGCAGGGGTGGCGCTGCTGGCCGTGTTCACGATGGGCAAATTGCCCGTGGCGCGCGGGCTGATGGCGTAGTTGGCACGCTCCATCACGCCGCGCTCGGTATCAAAGTCGTAGCGCAGCCGCACGCCATCGGCGACGTAAGCGCCTTGCTCCAGATGCACATTGCCGATGGCGGTTAACTCGTTAATACGCGAATCAAAACGCATCCAGTTCGCCGCGATGGCCTGACCGCGCGAGCGCGCCCGCGCATTGCCCAGTGCCTCGGTCTCGCGCTCGCTGTGGCCCTGCATGCGGTCGCCTTCCATGTAGACCGGTGCCGGCACGCCGGATTTGCCGTCGGGCACGCCCACAATCGCTGGCTGCGTGCGCAAAGCAATGCCCGGCGCCGTTTGCGCGGCGGCGGGCAGCGCGCACATCAGCGCGCAGGCAACAGGGGTTTTACGCCAGCGGGAGATCACGAAAGGTGACTGGGAATAGTCAAGATAAGGGGCGGGAAAGTGAGGGAAAGTGAGAGCGGCAAAATGCTAAAATCGCATAAATCCCGTTATAAGGCAACGCCTTATCACACCTTAAAGGCAACGCTTTGTCCGCTACCGATCCCCGATTGATGCAATTGCGCGCGTGGCTCGCCGAAACTGCGCAAAATCAAGCGATTGCGCAGCCGTTCACGCTGGCACCGGCGTCGGCTGACGCGAGCTTCCGGCGCTATTTTCGCCTCACCGCTGAAGGCAAAACATGGATCGCCATGGATGCGCCGCCGCCACAGGAGGACTGTCGTCCCTTCGTCAAAGTCGCCGCACTGCTGCACGAGGCCGGGTTAAACGTACCGAAAGTGATCGCGCAAGATATCGAACGCGGGTTTTTGCTGCTGAGTGATCTGGGAACCACCACGTATCTCAACGGCTTTACCGAAGACAATCCCGACGCGCTGTTCAGCGACGCGATTGACGCGCTCATCATCTGGCAGCGTGCGAGCAAACCCGGCGTGTTGCCGCCCTACGATGCGGCCTTGTTACAGCGCGAGCTGGCGCTTTTCCCCGACTGGTATGTCGGCAAGCATTTGCAAACCGTGTTCACACCGGCGCAGCAGCAAGTGTTCGCCGCGACCAGCCAGTTGCTAATCGATGCCGCTCTGGCACAGCCATCCGTCTACGTGCACCGCGACTACATGCCGCGCAATTTGATGCTGTCCGCGCCCAACCCCGGCGTGCTGGATTTTCAGGATGCGGTTTATGGCCCGCTCACCTACGACGTCGCCTCGCTGTTTCGCGACGCCTTTGTCAGTTGGCCGGAAGAACGCGAACTCGATTGGGTGGTGCGCTATTGGGAGCGCGCCCGCGCCGCCGGCTTGCCGGTGAACGCGGATTTTGCTGCTTTCTGGCGCGAATTCGAGTGGATGGGCCTGCAACGTCACATCAAGGTGTTGGGCATATTTGCGCGTATCAACTACCGCGACGGCAAACCGCACTACCTCAAAGACACGCCGCGCTTCATCAACTACGCGCGCCGCGTCAGCGCACGCTATCGTGAGCTGGGGCCGTTTGCCAAGCTGCTCGATGCGCTCGAAGGCCGCGCGCACAGCATCGGCTACACCTTTTGACCGGCCGTCCATGAAAGCCATGATCCTCGCCGCGGGCCGCGGCGAACGCATGCGCCCGCTAACCGACGCAACACCCAAACCCCTGCTGATGGTTGGTGGTAACTACTTGATTTTATGGGCTATTTTTAGGCTCAAGCAAGCAGGGGTCACCGACCTCGTAGTCAACATTTCGCACCTTGCCGCGCAAATCGAGGCCGCGCTGGGTGACGGCGCTACATTCGGCGTACGCATTCAATATTCCTTCGAGCCACAAGCCCTGGAAACCGCCGGCGGCATAGCTTGGGCGCTGCCGCTGCTCGACGACCAGCCCTTTTTAGTGGTCAACAGCGATGTGTATTGCGACTACGATTTCGCGCCGCTGGTGCAACGCGCACAGCAGTTAAGCACCGCGCGCCTCGCACATCTGGTGCTGGTCAACAACCCGGATCACCATCCCCAAGGCGACTTTGGCCTGAGCGATAGCGTCGTCACCGCTGGCGGCGACAAACTCACGTTCAGCGGCATCGGTGCCTACCACCCGGCGTTGTTCAAAAATGTCGCGCGCGGCGATAAAGCGCGATTGGCCGCGCTGCTGGCGCTGCCCATCGCCGAGGGCCGCGTGTCCGGAGCACATTATCGCGGCGAGTGGAACGACGTCGGCACCCCGCAGCGCTTGGCGGCGCTGGACGCACGATTGCGCAACGCCGGGACTATAATGAAAGCGCCATGAACACCGCCCCCCACCACCACCGCCGCGCCAAGCTCGCCCAGCAAATCGGCAAAGGCGTCGCAATCGTACCCACCGCGCCGGAGCGAACGCGCAATCGCGATGCGCATTATCCGTATCGCTACGACAGTTATTTTTACCACTTGAGCGGGTTTACCGAGCCGGACGCGGTGGTGGTCATCGTTGCGGGCGACAAACCCCGTAACCTATTGTTTTGCCGAGAAAAAAACGAAGAGCGTGAGATTTGGGACGGCTTTCGTTTTGGCCCGGCGGCGGCCAAAGACCAATTTGGTTTTGACGAAACCTATCCCATCGGCGAGCTCGACACGCGGATGCCCGACTTGCTCGCCGATCAGCCTGCGGTGTTTGCGCACTTGGGCGGCGACAGCGCGTGGGATGCGCGCGTGCTGGGTTGGGTAAACGAGGTGCGCAACCGCGCGCGCACCGGTGTGGCCGCGCCGCGTGACATTGCCGACGTGCATACGCTGCTCGACGATTTGCGCTTGGTTAAAGACGCCGATGAGCTGGCGACCATGCGTCAGGCAGCGAAAATTTCCACCGGCGCGCATGTGCGCGCCATGCGCGCCGCCAAGCCAGGCGGCGCTGAATACCAGATTGAAGCCGAGCTGCTGCATGAGTTTCGCCGCTGGGGCGCACAGGCGCCCGCGTATACCTCGATTGTTGCGTCGGGCGCGAATGCCTGCGTGCTGCATTACGTGGCCAACGACGCCACGCTCAAAGACGGCGACTTGTTGCTAATCGACGCCGGTTGCGAGCTCGATGGTTACGCCTCGGACATCACGCGCACCTTTCCGGTGAATGGCCGGTTCAGCGGACCGCAAAAAGCAGTGTATGAACTGGTGTTGGCATCGCAGGCCGCCGCCATCGCGGCAGTTAAAGCGGGCGCGACTTGGAATGCGCCGCACGATGCGGCGGTGAAAGTGCTGGCGCAGGGTTTTATCGACTTAAAATTACTCAGCGGCAGTTTGCAGGAAGTGCTGGAAAAAGAAACCTATCGCCAGTTTTATATGCACCGCACCGGTCACTGGCTAGGGCTGGATGTACACGACGCCGGTGACTACAAGCGCGACGGGCAATGGCGCGTGTTACAGCCGGGCATGGTGCTGACCGTCGAGCCGGGGTGTTATATCCGTCCGGCGGCAGGCGTGCCGGCCGAGTTCGTCAACATCGGCGTGCGCATTGAAGACGATGTGGTGGTGACAGACGGCGGCTGTGAAATCCTCACCAGCGCCGCACCCAAAACGGTGAAGGATATTGAGGCCTTGATGGCCTCGCGCTGAGCAGCATAATGATGGCCATGAGCGCAGCACCCACCGATACCGATACCGACATCGCCATCATCGGCGGTGGGCCGGTGGGTGCTGCGTTTGCCTTGGCGCTGCGCGCCCGCAATGCCAATCTGCGCTTAACCGTACTCGAAGCGCGCCGCGCATCGACTGGCGATCCGCGTCCGATAGCGTTGTCGCACGGCAGCCGTTTGCTACTGGAGCGGCTGGGCGTGTGGCGGGCATTGCGCCCCACACCGATTAACAACATTCACATCTCGCAACGCGGTGGCTTTGGCCGTGTGGCCATCAGCGCCGCTGAATCCGGCGTGCCAGCCTTGGGCTATGTCATTGATTACAATGAACTTTTCGAATCTCTCTCGCAGCCGATGCAGCGTCCGGCGGAAAGCGTAATCCCCTATCACTGGGGTGCCCGCGTCACCGCGCTGCATCGAAACGGCAACGTCCAGCGCGTCGATTACGCCCACGGCGATCAAACCACATCGCTCACCACGCACTTGGCCGTGGTTGCTGACGGCGGCGACATCGACGGCTTGGCGCCACCCAAGTTTATCGACTACAACCAGCACGCGCTCACCGCGCGCGTGACCACTACGTCACCCCACCAGCAGGTTGCCTACGAGCGGTTCACCCAAGACGGCCCGTTGGCGCTGCTGCCGTTCGGCGATGAAATGGCGTTGGTGTGGACATTGCCGCCGGCGCGCGCAGAAGTGCTGCAATGCGCTGATGCCGCAACCTTTCTCGCCGCCTTGCGCGAGGCGTTCGGCACGCGGCTGGGCGACTTCACGCACGTGTCGCAGCGCGTGTGTTATCCGCTGAGTTTGCGCTATGCCAATGCTGCCAACGCGGCCAGCGTGCCGGGCGTAGAGACCATCGGCAACGCGGCGCAGACCTTGCATCCGGTCGCGGGGCAGGGTTTCAATTTGGGTTTGCGCGACGCGTGGGCGCTGGCGCAAACGCTCACCCAAATTTTGTGCGCCACCGAAGTGCAAGCCATCGCTCACCACGACGCCTTGCGCAACTTTCGTGCGCAACGGCGCATCGACCGCACCGCTACGGTGGCGGCCACGCACTCGCTGGTGCGTTTGTTTTCAAACGATTTTTTGCCGCTACAGGCGGCGCGCGGCATCGGCATGACCGCGCTGGGCAGCATCGCTCCGCTGCGTGATTTTGTTGCACGCCGCATGATCTTCGGCGTGCGTGGCTGAACCCTGACGGCGTGCTTACGCGCGGCACAAGTCAGCACAACGAACAATTTCCTGCGCGCGCAACCCACTAGCGCAGTTTGCACACGTTTTGTGCGAAGATTTTCCGATAAGCACATGGCGCAGCGACGGATTTTGCTGCGCGCAAATGACACCTGTCGCGCGCGCGCCAACAAATTTTTTGCTGCGTAAAAAATAATCAATTTTCACTTTGCGCCGCGCGCATGCCGGATTAGAATCGCGTCCTTTCCGTTGCGCCATAATTTTCCAACACCAGCACACCTATGCAAATCGGCAAGCACCTATTGAAGAACAAGCTGGTAGTGGCGCCCATGGCGGGCGTGACGGACCGGCCGTTCCGCCAACTGTGCAAACAAATGGGCGCGGGCATGGCGGTGTCGGAAATGGTGGCGAGCAATTCGCTGCTGTGGGGCTCCGAAAAAACGCGTCGCCGCGCCGATCATGAAGGCGAAGTGGATCCGATTTCCGTGCAAATCGCCGGCGCTGATCCGCAAATGCTCGCCGACGCCGCGCGCTTTAACGTCGACAACGGCGCGCAGATTATCGACATCAACATGGGTTGCCCGGCGAAGAAAGTGTGCAACGTCATGGCGGGCTCGGCGTTATTGAAAGACGAGCCGCTGGTGAGCCGCATATTGCAAGCGGTGGTCAGCGCGGTGGACGTGCCGGTGACGTTGAAAATCCGCACCGGCTGGGATCGCGACAACCGTAACGCCATCACCGTGGCCAAAATTGCCGAACGCTGCGGCGTGCAGGCGTTGGCGATACACGGACGCACGCGCGCCTGCGGTTTCTCCGGTACGGCCGAATACGACACCATCGCTGCGGTGAAAGCCGAAATCGGCATACCGGTGATGGCCAATGGCGACATCAGCACGCCCGAGCAGGTAAAGCACGTACTCGAATACACGCGAGCGGATGCGGTGATGATCGGTCGCGCGGCGCAGGGCCGGCCGTGGATGTTTCGCGAAATCACGCATTTTCTCGACACCGGCACGCACTTGCCGCCGCCGGAAGTGCGCGAAATTCATCGCGTGCTGGTGGCGCATTTGCACGATCTGTATGGTTTTTACGGCGAGCAACGCGGCGTGCGCGTGGCGCGCAAGCACATCTCTTGGTACAGCAAAGGGCTGGCAGGCTCGGCGGCGTTTCGCCACGCGATGAACCAGCTCGAAACCTGCCGGGAACAATTAGACGCTGTGGACGCTTTCTTCAATGAACTCGCGGATCGCAGCCAACACCTGATTTACAGTGAGGATCTTGCAGCATGATGATGAACGACAACGATATGGCCCGCACCGTGCGCCGGGCCATCGACGGCTATTTCAAGGATTTGGACGGCGAGAAGGCCAGTGGCGTGTACGAGATGGTGATCAACTGCGTGGAAAAGCCGCTGCTGGAATCGGTGCTCACGCGCGTGCGCGGCAATCAAACCCACGCGGCAGAAATGCTGGGCCTGAACCGCAACACCCTGCGCAAGAAAATGAAGGCGCATGGGATCAAGTTCTAGGATGTGTTATCAGGCTTGAGGCTTGAGCCTGCGATGCGCAGGCTTCGTATGGCTCAATCCTCATTCCTCAAACATCGATCCTCGATCCCCGATTCTCAATCCCGCCACACATAAAATATGCAAGCACTCCTTAGCGTCTCCGACAAAACAGGCCTGATTGAATTCGCGCGTGGTCTCGCCGCGCTCGGCGTGTCGCTGCTTTCCACCGGCGGCACAGCCAAGGCGCTGGCCGATGCGGGTCTCAAGGTGACGGAAGTCGCCGACTACACGGGCTTTCCCGAAATGCTCGATGGCCGTGTGAAAACGCTGCATCCGAAAATTCACGGCGGGTTGCTGGCGCGGCGCGACGACGCGGCGCATTTACGCGCGATTGAATCGCACGGCATTGCGCCGATTGATTTACTGGTAGTGAATCTGTATCCGTTCGAAGCCACCGTCGCCAAAGCCGGTTGCACGCTCGAAGACGCGATCGAAAACATCGACATCGGCGGGCCGGCGATGGTGCGTTCTGCCGCCAAAAATTGGCGTGGTGTGGGCGTGGTGACCGATCCCGCGCAATACGCTGGCGTGCTCGACGAAATCCAACGCAACGGCGTGCTGGCCGATGCCACGCGCTTTGCGTTATCGGTGGCGGCGTTTAACTGCATCTCAAATTACGATGCCGCGATCAGCGATTATTTGTCGTCGCTGCAATCGGACGGCACACGCAGCGAGTTCCCCGCGCAGTCGAACGGGCGTTTTGTGAAGCTGCAGGATTTGCGCTACGGCGAAAATCCGCATCAACAGGCGGCGCTGTATCGCGATTTGTTTCCCGCGCCCGGCTCGCTGGTGGCGGCCAAACAGGTGCAGGGCAAAGCACTTTCCTACAACAACATCGCCGATGCCGATGCGGCGTGGGAGTGCGTCAAATCGTTCGATGAACCCGCTTGCGTCATCATCAAGCACGCCAACCCGTGCGGCGCGGCTGTCGGTCGTGATTGTCTGGAGGCCTACACCAAGGCGTTTGCTACCGATCCCACCTCAGCCTTCGGCGGCATCATCGCGTTTAACCGCCCGCTGGATGCCACGGCGGCACAGGCGGTGAGCAAGCAGTTTGTCGAAGTGTTGCTCGCGCCTGCCTATGCGCCGGAAGCGCTCGCAGTCATGGCCGCCAAAGCCAATGTGCGCGTGCTGGAAATTTCTCTCGCAGGCGTGCAGCGCGGCGCAGCCAAGGCTTGGGATCAAGGCCGCAACCTGCATGACGTAAAGCGCATCGGCTCGGGCTTGTTGATACAGTCGGCCGACAATCGTGAGATGACCGCTGGCGAACTAAAAATCGTTACAAAACAACAGCCTACGCCACAACAGGTCGCTGACTTACTGTTCGCTTGGCGCGTCGCCAAATATGTAAAATCTAACGCCATCGTGTTTTGCGCCAACGGCCAAACGCTGGGTGTGGGCGCGGGACAAATGAGCCGCATAGATTCGGCGCGTATTGCGTCGATCAAAGCGGCGAACGCGAAGCTCACACTCCAAGGCTCAGTGGTGGCGTCGGACGCGTTCTTTCCGTTTCGCGATGGCGTGGATGTAGTAGCCGAGGCTGGCGCGGTGGCGATTATTCAGCCGGGCGGCAGCATACGCGACGACGAGGTCATCAAAGCCGCCGACGAACACGGCATCAGCATGGTCTACACCGGCGTGCGGCATTTCAGGCACTAAGCACGCAACCCGCAGAACTCAACGCATGAAAATTTTAGTGATTGGTTCAGGGGGACGCGAACATGCACTGGCGTGGCGCTTGCTGCAATCGCCGCGCGCTTCCAAGGTGTATGTGGCGCCGGGCAATGCCGGCACAGCGCGTGAAACGGGCATCGAAAATGTCAATCTCACGCGCACCACGGACCTTATAGAATTTGTCAATAAAAACAATATCTTACTAACGGTCGTCGGGCCGGAAGCGCCGCTTGCCGATGGGGTGGTGGATGCGTTTCGCGCGGCAGGCCTGCGTATTTTCGGCCCCACGCAAGCCGCGGCACAGCTCGAAAGCTCAAAAGATTTTTCCAAGTCGTTCATGCAGCGCCACGGCATTCCGACTGCCGCTTATGCCACGTTCAGTAACGTCGCCGACGCGCACGCGTATATCGACCGGCAGGGCGCGCCCATTGTCATCAAAGCCGATGGTTTGGCCGCCGGCAAAGGGGTGGTTGTCGCCCTGAGCCTCCATGAGGCGCACGCAGCAGTTGACATGATGCTGGTCGATAACAAAATGGCAGTGAGCTACAGTGAGGCCGGCCCCCGCGTCGTGATCGAGGCGTTTCTTGCAGGCGAAGAAGCCAGCTTTATTGTGCTCGCCGACGGCAAGAACGCGCTGGCGCTCGCCAGCAGCCAGGATCACAAGCGCTTGCAGGCCGGTGACATCGGCCCCAACACCGGCGGCATGGGCGCGTATTCACCCGCGCCGGTGGTCACGCCCGGCATACACGCCAAGGTGATGCGCGAAGTCATCATGCCCACGCTGGTGGGCATGGAAAAAGACGGCATTCCGTACACCGGTTTTCTCTATGCCGGCCTGATGATTACGCCGGACGGCAAAATCAACACGCTCGAATTCAACTGCCGCATGGGCGACCCCGAAACCCAGCCCATTATGATGCGGCTGAAAAGCGATCTGGTGGAACTGATTGAACACGCCGTCGACGGCGCGCTGGATAAAGTCGAAGCCGATTGGGACCCGCGCGTAGCGCTCGGCGTGGTGCTGGCGGCGGGCGGCTACCCCGAAAACCCGCGCAAAGGCGATGTCATTCGCGGCCTGCCGGGCGCACACGCGCAGGCTCAAACTCAGGCCGAGGACTACCACGTGTTCCACGCGGGCACGGCGACGCAGGGCGACGAGGTCATTACCAGCGGTGGTCGCGTGCTGTGCGTCACCGCGCTCGGCCACAACGTGCGCACCGCGCAAAAACGCGCCTACGAAATCGCTGCGCAAATCCGCTTTGAAGGCATGCAACTGCGGCGCGATATTGGGTTTCGTGCCATCGGTAGCGTAGGCGGCAAACGGTAACAACCGGTAGGATGCCGGTGGCGGCATCCATCTTGCGCATAACGCGACCGATGCGGTTCGCTGCGCTCACCGGCATCCTACGAGTCAATTCGATGCGGTATTCTTCGCGTTATGGATACCGCACCCGTAAAAACCTATCTCGAATCCCTGCAGGCCCGCATCGTTGATGACTTAAGCGCGCGCGACGGCAAAGCTTTCTCGCGCGACGCTTGGACACGCCCGCCCGCCAACGGTGGTGGTGGCGGCGTCACCTGCATCCTGGAAGACGGTGCCCTGTTCGAGCGTGCGGGCGTGGGCTTCTCGCATGTTTATGGCCCCGGCCTGCCGCCGTCGGCCTCCGCCACACGGCCTGAACTCGCCGGCCGCTCGTACGACGCGATGGGCGTGTCGTTGGTGCTACACCCACGCAACCCCATGGTGCCCACAGTGCATATGAACGTGCGGCTCTTTTGCGCGGTGAAGCCCGGCGCTGACGCGGTGTGGTGGTTCGGTGGCGGCATGGATTTAACGCCTTATTACGGCTTTGTCGAAGACGCGCAGCACTTTCATCAAACCTGCCGCGATGCGTTGGCGCCGTTCGGCGCTGATTTGCACCCCAAATACAAAAAGTGGTGCGACGCGTATTTTTATCTCAAGCATCGCAACGAACCACGCGGCATCGGCGGCATTTTTTACGACGATCTGCACACGCCCGATTTCGCCACCTGCTTTGCCTTAATGCAAAGTGTGGGCGATCATTTTCTCAAGGCCTACACGCCCATCGTCGAGCGCCGCCGCGACCTGCCCTACGGCGAGCGCGAACGTGATTTTCAAGCCTACCGCCGCGGACGCTATGTTGAATTCAACCTGGTCTACGACCGCGGCACGCTATTCGGGCTGCAATCCGGCGGACGCGCCGAATCGATACTCATGTCGCTGCCCCCGGTGGTGAATTGGCGTTACGACTGGAAGCCGGAAGCGGGGTCGCGCGAGGCGGCGTTGTATGAGAACTTTTTGGTAGCGAAGGAGTGGGTTGCGTGAAATTTTTCTCGCCCAGCAGATCAGCGAACTGCGTAAGAAAATTAAGCAACGCGTTGAATCCAATGACAATTTGCGCGGTCGCCGTGAATTGCTGGACCGTGTGCCGCGGCTGGGCGAAAACACCATTCCGTGGTTGATTGCCTGTCTGGGTGATAGCAGTCGTTTTGCGCGTTCGAACTGCGCTGCGGCGTATTCGCCCGGCTATTTGTTCACCGGCAAAGTGCGCTCGGGCAAGCGGGTGCAGCGGTTTGTGGCGCAATAGCGGTCAATGAGGTTGCGGCGAGGAGCCTTCAGTGATCCACCATTCCACGACTCCATGATATGCGACTGAACATCTGCCTGAGCCGTGCACCGCGCACGGGGTGTATCGCAGATAGATGGGCAATGTGCCCGGCCAGGTGATTCCTGAATGTGTAAACATCAGTCATGCACTGAGTGGCAGGCCCGTGTTTGGCGCAGTTGTGTAGTGTCGCCTTCAGCCGGTCAAAATCGACACGCGCAATATTGGTAGTGCGATTGACCACGATGCCAGTGACACGCTGACGCGTGGCGGATGGCATAACCTTGGTTTTACGATGGTTAATGCGGAAGCCTTCTTCTGTGGCAATGGCCGCGACGCGCGCTTGCAGTGCGTGTGCGCGATGGCGAAATTCCGCATTGCCGGAGAACGTTAAATCATCGGCATAGCGTGTGTAACGCGCACTGAATTTCTCGGCCAAGGCTTGCACACGAACATCAAAGTTGAATGCGCATAAATTGGCCAGGGCGGGTGAGGTGGGTGCGCCTTGCGGCAAGTGTGGCGCTTGCAGCCGCTTGCGTGCGTGCCAGTCCAGCGTGGTCAGCGTGGGGGCCAACGCGTCAGCCGGTGTGGCGCAGGTGGTGAGCCGTGTTAGCGCCGTGGCTGCAGCAGCCGGGTAGCCGAGTGCAGTGAACGTCTTGTAGACCTTGCCGCCACCGATGCTGCCGAAAAAATCTTCGAGGTCCATGCGCACTACCACGGCTTGCCCCATGTGTGGGCGGGCGTTGGTGACGCATGAATGCCGTGGGCGAAAGCCATGCGCGGCCTCGTGCACAGGCACATAATCCAGCAGACGATGCAGCAAGCGGCGCTGGTGCGCGCGCAATTGCACCTTGGGTATCTCGATCAAGCGCATGCCGCCGCTGCGCTTGTGTACCCAGCGCGTTTGATAGTGGGTGACCGGTGCGTCATTGCGCAGTGGATATTCCAACGGGCCGGTGAGCCACAGCAATTCATCCAGACTCAAGTCGAGCCAGCGCGCAACGTCGCGCGGCGTAGGCAAATCGGGAACCACGCAGTCCATCAGCGCAACAGGCAACGACGCCATGCGTGAGGGCGTTACGGGTATGTGACGTACGCGCGGGGGACGCGCACTTAGGCACGCACGTTGGAACGCAGGAAGCCCCTCAATCTCGCGTGCCAAGTTATCGCGTTGCGTATCTCGCCAGTCGCCTGCAAAGCGCTTGACCAGCGTGCGTGCGAGATTGCCAACCCAACGCGCACGGCTACCGAGCGCATGCTCCAACCGCGTACGCGCAGAAACAGGATGGCGTGCCCCGGCGAGCAGGGCGTCGGCCATGCCGAGCGTGACTAAGTGTCGATTGCGTTGTGTCGTCATTGGCCCAGGTAAAACAGCAGCACGCCCCAACTTCGCTGGTCTTGCATGAGCGTGTTTATGCGCGCATAACGCGGCTCATGCGCTGAGTAGTGCGGTAGTGCATATCTGCGGGGTAACCCCGCAGAGACACGCGGCCAGTATCACAAGAATAGTCAACCGTGCATCGGCTTGAGGCGTGCTGCTGTGGTGACAATAGACAGCAGGGCGGTCAGTGTCAATTGCAAAACTGCTGAAAGTCGGCATGGTGTGCCCAGCCGCAGACCAGCGGCAAGGTGACGATACTGACCGCGGACGCGGGTTACACCAGTGCGGCGAACATTCTGGCGTGCAAAGATGCGAAAATCGAACCACTGATCGCACAGGTGCGCGACGCACACCACCCGGGCTGGCGTGAACGGCGTAGCGAACCTGCACCCTGCCCGAGAACGCGACCCCGGCGCAGAGCATGGCGCATCGGCTAAAAACCCAAGCGGGGCGTGAGGGTTGCGTGAAACACCGATTTAAAATCATGCCCCATGTCTAGCCTAGGCGCTCAGTGCCGTCGCCGACATGCCGACATGCTGCGGCCGCAGCATCCGCAATCCCCCACCTTAAACGTACTACCCGTGCCCGCTACGCAGCAGCATCCCAAGGCCCAAAATTCCCTATTGAAGCAAGGCCTTGGTACCGGTAGACTTAAACGGTTTCACTCCTAAAACTTTGTTTCCGCCACGGCTTTTTTGTGGCGGCGCAATATTGTTCACTTAAGTATTTGATTTTATTGGATTATTTGTTGAGGCTGCCTGTGGACACCTTGGATTCCCCTCTGCCGGATTACCCGCCCGCCGCGCAAGGTCTGTATGACCCCGCGAACGAACATGACGCTTGTGGCGTCGGTTTTGTAGCGAACATCAAGGGCAAGAAAAGCCACGAGATTATCGAGCAGGGTTTGACCATTCTCAAAAACCTCACCCATCGCGGTGCGGTCGGGGCCGATCCAAAGGCGTCGGACGGCGCGGGCATTTTGATTCAGATGCCGGACAAATTTTTCCGTGAAGAATTAGCTAAACAAAACATTACCTTACCGCCGTTTGGGCAGTACGGCGTGGGCATGGTGTTTCTGCCGCGCGAGCCGGCATCGCGTTTCGCCTGCGAGTACGAAATCGAGCGCGCGATTAAAGATGAAGGCCAAACGCTGATGGGCTGGCGCGATGTGCCGGTGGACAGCACTGACCTTGGCGAGTCGGTCAAAAAAATCGAGCCGGTGATTCGTCAGGTGTTCATCAAGCGCGCGCCGGAAGTCACGGTAACCGATGCGCTGGAACGCAAGCTCTACATCATCCGCAAGGCGTCGGGCCACGCGATTCAGGCGCTGAGCTTGAAGCACGGCTCGGAGTTTTATGTGTCGTCGATGTCGGCGCGCACGGTGGTGTACAAAGGCATGCTGATGGCCAATCAGGTCGGCGTGTACTACAAGGATTTGCAGGATCAGCGCGTGGTATCGGCGCTGGCGTTGATTCACCAGCGCTTTTCGACGAACACGTTCCCCACGTGGGATTTGGCGCACCCGTTTCGCATGATCGCGCACAACGGCGAGATCAACACGCTACGCGGCAACGTGAACTGGATACGCGCGCGCCAGGGGGCGATTTCCAGCCCCATCCTCGGCGACGATTTGAAAAAGCTGTGGCCGCTGATTTACCCCGGCCAATCGGATTCGGCGTCGTTCGACAACGCGCTCGAATTGCTGGTGATGAGTGGTTACTCGATTGCGCACGCGGTGATGATGATGATCCCCGAGGCGTGGGAAGGCCACGCGCTGATGGACGCCAGCCGCCGCGCGTTTTACGAATACCACGCGGCGATGATGGAACCATGGGACGGCCCCGCCGCCATTGCGTTTACCGATGGCCGCCAGATTGGCGCAACGCTCGACCGCAATGGCCTGCGCCCCGCGCGCTACATCGTCACCAGCGACGATCTGGTGGTGATGGGTTCGGAGTGCGGCTGCCTGAATATTCCCGAAGAAAAAATCATCAAGAAGTGGCGCCTGCAGCCGGGCAAAATGTTCCTCGTCGATCTGGAAAAAGGCCGCATCATCGACGACGCGGAATTGAAAGAATCCCTCGCCTCCAACAAGCCCTACGCCGAATGGATCGACCGCATTCGCGTGAAGCTCGACGAAGTGGAAAGCGACAAAGCGCGCCCGGAGCGCAGCGAAGTATCGCTGCTCGACCGCCAGCAGGCGTTCGGCTGGACGCAAGAGGAACTGAAGTTCCTTCTGACGCCCATGGCCAACAACGGCGAAGAGGCCATCGGCAGCATGGGCAACGATTCGCCTATGGCCATTTTATCCAATAAAAACAAGACCTTATATCACTATTTCAAGCAGTTGTTCGCGCAGGTCACCAACCCGCCGATCGACCCCATCCGCGAGGAGTTGGTGACCTCGCTGGTGTCGTTTATCGGGCCGAAGCCGAACCTCTTGGGTGTCGACGAAACGAATCCGCCCATCCGTTTAGAAGTCGGCCAGCCGGTGCTGGATTTTTTCGAAATGGAGAAACTGCGCCATATCGAGCGCTACACCGACGGCAAATTCAAGTCGTTCGAGCTCGACATTACCTACCCGCTGGCGTGGGGCAACGAGGCCATCGAAGCGCGCCTCGCCAGCTTGGCAGCACAGGCCGAGGATGCGGTACGCGCCGGCTACTCGATCATTATTTTGTCGGATCGCAAGGTCAATGCGGCCGCTGTGGCGATACCGGCGCTGCTGGCGCTGTCGGCGATACACCAGCATTTGACCGACAAGGGCTTGCGCACCAGCGCGGGCCTGGTGGTGGAAACCGGCAGCGCGCGCGAGGTGCATCACTTTGCGCTGCTCGGCGGTTACGGTGCCGAGGCTGTGCATCCGTATCTGGCGATGGAAACGCTGCTCGACATGGCCGATAAAAAGCGGCTCGGCGCGGATGTCGATGGCAAAAAAGCCATCAAGCACTTCGTCAAAGCCGTGGGCAAAGGTCTGCGCAAAGTGATGTCCAAAATGGGCATCTCGACGTATATGTCGTACACCGGTGCACAGATATTCGAAGCCGTGGGCTTGGCTAAAGTGCTGGTCGATAAATACTTTACCGGCACCACGTCGAACGTCGAAGGCATAGGCTTGTTCCGCGTGGCCGAAGAGGCCATCCGCACGCATCGCGCAGCGTTCAGCAACGACCCGGTGCTCGCCACTGCGCTGGATACCGGCGGCGAATACGCGTGGCGCGTGCGCGGCGAAGAGCACATGTGGACGCCTGATGCGATTGCCAAGTTGCAACACGCGGCGCAACAGAAAAACTATTCCAGCTTCAAGGAATACACGCAGATTATCAACGATCAAACCCAGCGGCACATGACGTTTCGCGGGCTGTTCGAATTCAGATTCGATCAGTGCAAACCTGTGCCGATTGAAGAAGTCGAATCCGCAGCGGATATCGTCAAACGCTTTTCAACCGGCGCCATGTCGCTGGGTTCGATTTCCACCGAAGCGCACACCTCGCTGGCGATTGCGATGAACCGCATCGGCGGCAAATCCAACACCGGCGAAGGTGGCGAGGATCGCAACCGTTTTGCGCTCGTGAAAGCGGGCGAAACGCTGCAATCGAAACTCGGTGCATCGCGCGTGGAAAACTTTGCCGAAATCGTTGAGGGCGATTCGCTCAAGTCTAAAATTAAGCAGGTGGCGTCGGGCCGCTTTGGTGTCACCGCCGAGTATTTGGCGAGCGCTGAGCAAATTCAGATCAAAATGGCGCAGGGTGCCAAGCCCGGCGAGGGCGGCCAGTTGCCCGGCAAAAAGGTGTCGGAATACATCGCCGAGCTGCGTTATTCCACGCCCGGCGTGGAATTGATTTCGCCGCCGCCGCATCACGATATTTATTCCATTGAAGACCTCGCGCAACTGATCCACGATTTAAAGAACGGCAATCCGTCGGCGTCGATCAGCGTGAAGCTGGTGTCCGAAATTGGCGTAGGCACCGTGGCCGCGGGCGTGGCCAAAGCCAAGGCCGATCACGTGACCATTTCCGGGCACGACGGCGGCACGGGCGCGAGCCCTTGGTCGTCTATCAAGCACGCTGGCACGCCGTGGGAATTGGGCTTGGCCGAGACGCAGCAAACGCTGGTGCTCAACAAACTGCGCAGCCGCATCGCGGTGCAAGTTGACGGGCAACTCAAAACCGGGCGCGATGTGGTGATCGGCGCGCTACTGGGCGCAGACGAATTTGGTTTTGCCACTGCGCCGCTGGTCACGCAAGGCTGCATCATGATGCGCAAGTGCCACTTGAACACTTGCCCGGTCGGGGTCGCCACGCAAGATCCGGTGCTGCGCAAAAAATTCACCGGCAAGCCCGAGCACGTGATTAACTTTTTCTTTTTCATCGCCGAAGAAATCCGCGAGTTGATGGCACAACTGGGTGTGCGCAAATTTAACGCTCTGGTGGGGCGCTCTGATCTGCTCGATATGAAAAAGAGCATCACGCACTGGAAGGCCTTAAGCCTTGATTTTTCACGCATTTTTGCACAGCCAAAAGTCGGCGCGGAAGTGTCGCGCTTTCATTGCGAAACGCAGGATCACGGCCTCGACAAGGCCATCGACATGCGGCTGATTGAGCTTGCGCAACCGGCGATTTCGCGCGGCGAAAAAGTGCAAATCGACATGCCGATACGCAACATCAACCGCACCGTCGGCACCATGCTGTCGCACGAAATTGCCAAGCGCTATCAGCACACGGGCCTGCCCGATGACACCATCAAAGTGCGCTTCGCCGGCAACGCCGGGCAGAGCTTCGGTGCATTTTTGGCGCACGGCATTACGCTGGAAATGATCGGCGACACCAACGATTACTGCGGCAAGGGTTTGTCCGGCGGGCGCATCTGTGTGCAGCCGTCACCCAAGTTCAAGGGTGACCCGGTGGAAAACATCATCACCGGCAACGCGGTGCTCTACGGCGCCATCGCCGGAGAAGCGTACTTTCGCGGCGTGGCGGGCGAGCGTTTTGCGGTGCGTAACTCCGGCGCACACACGGTGATCGAAGGTGTCGGTGACCACGGCTGCGAGTACATGACCGGTGGCACCGTGGTGGTGTTGGGCGTGACCGGGCGCAATTTCGCGGCGGGCATGTCGGGCGGCATCGCTTATGTGTATGACGAGGATGGTTCGTTCAGCACGCGCTGCAATCCGGCGATGGTGAAGCTGGAGCCGGTGTTGACCGAACGCGAGCAGGACGCCAAGGTGTCACACGACCTTTGGCATCGCGGCATGAGCGACGAAGCGGTGCTAAAGCAAATGATCGAAGCGCATGCGCGCCTCACCGGCAGTGCGCGCGGCAAAATGATCATCGAGCAGTGGGCGACCGAGCGCGCGAAATTCGTCAAAGTGTTCCCGCACGAATATCGGCGCGCACTGGGCGAGATGGCCGCCAGCCACAAAAAAGTCGCGTAAAATCAATTACTTATAGCCTCACTGTAGACATCCGCCATGGGCAAAGTTACTGGGTTTTTGGAATACGGGCGGCTCTCTGAAGCTGCCGAAGACAAAGGCACGCGCACCAAGCATTACCGCGAATTTGTCGGCCATCTGAGCGACGAGCAAGCCGGCCAGCAAGGCGCGCGCTGCATGGATTGCGGCACGCCGTTTTGCATGAGCGGCTGCCCGATCAACAACATCATTCCCGACTGGAACGATCTCGTTTACAAGCAGGATTGGCGCGCCGCGCTCGACACGCTGCACTCGACCAATAACTTCCCCGAATTCACGGGACGCGTGTGCCCCGCGCCGTGCGAAGAAGCCTGCACGCTGCGCATCAACGCCGACGCGGTGGGCATCAAGTCGATTGAGCATGCGATTATCGACAAGGGCTGGGAAAACGGCTGGGTGGTTCCGCAGCCACCCCAGGTCAAAACCGGCAAGCGCGTGGCGGTGATCGGCTCCGGCCCCGCCGGCATGGCGTGCGCGCAGCAACTGGCGCGCGTCGGGCACGACGTTGTGTTGTTCGAGAAACATGATCGCGTGGGCGGCCTGCTGCGCTACGGCATTCCAGATTTCAAAATGGAAAAGCAGTTCATCGACCGCCGGGTTGAGCAAATGCAGGCTGAGGGCGTAGAAGTTCGGCTCAATCAGCATGTCGGCGTGAATGTGCCGGCGAAAAAGCTGCTGGCGGAGTTTGACGCGGTGGTGTTGTCCGGCGGCGCGGAAACCCCGCGTGATTTGCCGGTGCCGGGCCGCGAACTCAACGGCGTGCATTTCGCCATGGAGTTTTTGCCGCAGCAGAACAAGGTCGTCGCCGGCGACACCGTGGCGAATCAAATCATGGCCACTGCCAAGCATGTGGTGGTGATTGGCGGCGGTGACACCGGCTCGGATTGCGTGGGCACGTCCAACCGTCACGGCGCGAAATCCGTCGCGCAATTTGAGTTACTCGGCAAGCCGGACGACCCCCTGCGCAATCCGGTGTGGCCGTACTGGCCGACGCGGCTGCGCACGTCTAGCTCGCACGAAGAAGGTACTGCACGCGATTGGAGCATCGCCACCAAATGCTTCGTCGGCGAAGGCGGCAAAGTCAAAGCGCTCAAAGCCGTACGCCTGAAATGGGAAGGCGGCAAAATGGCCGAGGTGCCCGGCTCCGAATTCGAAATGCCCGCCGATTTAGTGCTGCTGGCCATGGGCTTTCTCGGCCCCACGCAAAAGGGCTTGCTCGAAGAACTGGGGGTTGAAAAAGACCCGCGCAGCAACGTCAAAGCCGATACCGAGCAATATCAAACGTCGGTCGCCAAAGTGTTTGCCGCAGGCGATATGCGCCGCGGACAATCCCTGGTGGTGTGGGCAATACGTGAAGGGCGGCAATGCGCGCGGGCGGTGGATACATTTTTGATGGGTGGGTCAGACTTGCCGCGCTAGGGTGTTTAGGATTGAGCCACCTCGCCCGGACCATCGCATCGCTCAATCCTCAATCCTCAGTCCTCAGTCCTCAATCCTCAGTCCTCAGTCCTCAGTCCTCAGTCCTCAGTCCTCAGTCCTCAGTCCTCAGTCCTCTGTCCTCTGTTCTCTGTTCTCTGTTTTCTGTCCTAGGTCCGGGTTTCCAAGCACTCCATCCTGATGTTAAAAAACGACACCTTCCTCCGCGCACTGCTGCGCCAACCCACGCCCTACACCCCCGTGTGGATTATGCGGCAGGCGGGACGCTACTTGCCCGAATACAACGCCACGCGCAAACGCGCGGGCAGTTTTTTGGGCCTCGCCAAAAACCCGGATTACGCCACCGAAGTCACGCTGCAACCGTTGGCGCGCTTTGCGCTCGATGCGGCGATATTGTTTTCGGACATCTTGACAGTGCCGGACGCGATGGGCCTCGGCCTGTATTTCGCCGAAGGCGAAGGCCCCAAGTTTGAACGCCCTTTGCGCGACGAAACCGCCATCAAAAAGTTAGCGCTGGCTGACTTGGACGAATTGCGCTATGTATTTGATTCTGTTGCACAAATTCGTAAGGCGCTGAATGGCAAGGTGCCGCTGATCGGCTTTTCCGGCAGCCCGTATACGCTGGCCTGTTACATGATCGAAGGCGGCGGCAGCGCGGATTTTCGCACCATCAAAACCATGCTCTACGACCGGCCTGATTTGCTGCACCACATTCTCGACGTCAACGCGCGCGCAGTAACCGCTTACCTTAACGCGCAAATTGAAGCTGGCGCGCAAGCCGTCATGATTTTTGATACCTGGGGCGGCGCGCTGTCGGCTGCCGCCTATAAAGCGTTTTCGCTCGCCTACCTGCAACGTATCGTCGCCGGCCTCACGCGCGAGCGCGACGGCGAGCGCGTGCCGTGCATTGTGTTCACCAAAGGCGGCGGGCTGTGGCTAGAAGATATCGCCGCCATCGGCTGCGATGCGCTGGGGCTAGATTGGACGTGCGACATCGGCGCGGCGCGCGCGCGCGTCGGCAGCCAAGTGGCGCTGCAAGGCAATCTGGATCCCGTGACGCTATTTGCGCAACCGGCGCAAATTCGCGCGCAAGTCGGCCAAGTGCTGGCATCGTACGGCCACGGCAGCGGGCACGTGTTTAACCTCGGCCATGGGGTGTCGCAGTTCACCAATCCTGATCACGTCGGCGCGCTAGTAGCGGCGGTGCACGAGCTTTCTCCTTCGTATCACGCAGCGCCGTAAACGTAGCCGGTCATGACCTTCGTCCGCGTCGGCCTGGACGTTCCGCTCGACACGCTGTTCGATTACCGCTGCGATCACGCCACCACCGCTGACATCGGCGCACGCGTGCTGGTGCCGTTCGGCAAGCGCAACGCGGTGGGGGTCATTCTTGAGGTCACCGACGCCAGCACACTGGCCAGCGCGCGCGTGAAGCCGGTCAATCGCATTTTGCGCGAAGCACCGGGGTTCTCGCCGGACGACATCAAGCTCATGCGGTTTGCCGCCGAGTACTATCACCACCCGCTGGGCGCGGTGGCGATGAGTGCGTTGCCGGGCGGGCTACGTCAGGTGCGGCGCGCACCGCAAAAGTCGCTGACGCATTACGCGCTGACGGCGCAAGGTGCGGCCGCGGATAGCAACAGTCTGCCGCCGCGCGCGCGCACGTTGCGGCACATGCTGGCGCGGTTTCAGGCGGCGTTGGCGCTGGATGCTGCTGCTGTTAGCGCTTGCACGCCTACAGAAAAAACTGTTTTAAAACAACTAGTTAATTATGGCTATGTCGCGTTATGTGAGGGGTCACTCACGACTTCGCCCAGCGCAGCACAAACCCCGCAACCGGATGTCGTCGGCCCGCCGTTGACGCCGGACCAAGCTGCGGCGGTAGCAGCTTTTTGCGCGGATTTCTCGCGCTTCGCAGCGCATCTTTTGTTGGGCGTCACCGGCAGCGGCAAGACCGAAGTGTATTTGCACACCATGGCGGCGGCGCTCAAACGCGGCTCACAAGTGCTGCTGCTGGTGCCGGAAATTTCGCTCACGCCACAACTTGAGGCCACGGTGCGCGGGCGTTTTCCGCACACGCGCGTGGTCAGTCTGCACAGCGGGCTAAACGAAAGCGAGCGCCTGCTTCACTGGCTGGCGGCGCAGTCGGGTGAGGCGCGCATTGTGCTCGGCACGCGGCTGGCGGTGTTTGCGCCGCTGCCGCAACTCGGGCTGATTATTGTGGATGAAGAACATGATGCTTCGTTTAAGCAAAGCGAGGGTTTTCGCTACTCGGCGCGCGATTTGGCGGTGGTGCGTGCGCGCCAACGTGGCGTGCCGATTGTGCTGGGTTCAGCCACGCCCGCGCTAGAAACTTGGCACAACGCGGCGACCCAGCGCTATGCGCTCACGCAGTTGCCCAAGCGCATCAACCTCACGCCGCCACGCATCCATTGCGTGCCAACGCGCGATGTGCGCTTGCAGGATGGCCTAGCGCCGGCGCTGATCGCGGCGATTCAAAAGCGGCTGGCGGCGCGCGAACAGGTGCTGATTTTCATCAACCGCCGCGGTTACGCGCCGGTGCTGCTGTGCCATGAGTGCGGCTGGCTGTCGAATTGTCACCGCTGCAGCGCGCGGCTGGTGCTGCACTTGCGTGACCGGCGGCTACAATGCCACCACTGCGGCTATCAAACGGCCGCACCACAAGCGTGCCCGGATTGCGGCAACGCCGATTTGTCGCCGGTGGGGCAGGGCACGCAGCGGGTTGAAGCCGCGCTGGCAGCGCATTTTCCGCAGGCGCGCGTGTTGCGCATCGACCGCGACAGCACGCGCAACAAGGGCGCATGGAGCGGCATGCGCACGCGCATCGAAGCGCGAGAAGTCGATATTCTCGTCGGCACACAAATTCTCGCCAAGGGGCACGATTTTCCCAGTCTGTCACTGGTGGGCGTGCTCAACGCCGACAGCCTGCTTTACAGCACGGATTTTCGCGCGCCGGAACGCCTCTACGCATTGCTCACGCAGGTGGCGGGACGCGCCGGGCGCGGCAGTGTGGCGGGCGATGTGCTGATCCAAACGGATTTTCCGGATCACCCGCTGTATGCCGCGCTACGCGCGCAGGATTTTGCACATTTTGCCGACGCCCAGTTGCACGAACGACGTGGCGCGGGCTTCCCGCCGTTTCAGTATCAGGCGCTGCTGCGCGCGGAAGCGAGCAAATTAGACGCGGCCATCGCGTGGCTGAAGCACGCCGCTGCGTTGGGGCATGCGATTGATCGCGACGTCACAATCTATGATCCGGTGCCCGCTGGCATGATGCGTCTGGCCGGACACGAACGCGCGCAGTTGCTGGTGCAATGCGCCAGCCGCAACCGGCTGCAACGCTTTCTTGCGGTATGGCGCGCCGCGCTGGCGGAAAAGCGCACGGGTGCCGCCCGCTGGTCTATCGATGTTGATCCTTTGGATCTGTAGAGACGCTGTCGAACACCACGCGCATGCCGTGATAGCATGCTTGTCGTTAAAAGACTTTTCACCATTCAGGAGAATGTTCATGAAGCTGCCGAAACTTGGTTTACTGTTAGTCGCCACTGCGTTTATGGCCAGTTGCGCGCAAACGCCCACGCAGCCTGTGGCAAAACTCAAAGACGGCGAGCTCGCGGTGCCCGCTGGCTATAAATCGTGGCCGGTGTTCTTGGCCGGCGTGCAGCGGCCCGAGGTCAAACAAATTCGCGACATTTATATCAACCCCACTGGCGCTGGCGCAACCGCTGGCGGCTCGTTCGCCAACGGCACGGTTTCGGTGATGGAGCTTCATTCCGCCAAGCTGGACGCCAGCGGCAATCCCACCAAAGGCGCTGATGGGCGCATGGTGAAAGACCAATTGCTGAAAGTGTTTGTGATGGGCAAAAACGCGGGCTGGGGCGAATCCGCACCCGCGGGCCTCGCCAACGGCGACTGGATTTACGCCGCGTTCATGGCCGACAGCAAAACCGTAGCGCCGGACCCAATTGTGGCCTGCCGCTCTTGCCACTTGCCGTTGGGTGCTGCCAAAGACTTTGTGCACCGCTATGACGAGTATTTCCAACTGCGCAAGACCGGTGGTGCGCCAGCGGTGAAGGGCTACTAAGTCGTTGAACTAAATTCGGCAAAACATCGGCAGCGTGGTTGCGTAGCGCTGCCTGTTTTGCCCGGTGTGCGGTTCTCTGGCGGGATACTGCCGCGCGGCAATTTGGCGCCACGTCGTGGATCGTTGGCATGATAGAATCTTTTGTTTTTAAAGGATTTTTTCGCATCGCTGCGTGACGGATGCGATGCTTGCGATCATGAGCGCCCCCCCTTTTCCCGACGCGAAAACCGCGCTGATTGAGCTACTGACCGCAGCGCTCAAAGCGGTCGCGCCCGACGCTAGCGGCGTGACCATTACGCTGGAGCGCCCGAAGCAGGCCGCGCACGGCGATTTCTCCTGCAACGTTGCGATGCAACTGGCCAAGGCGCTGCGCGCCAAGCCACGCGATATCGCCGAAAAACTGCTAGCGGGCTTACCGGCATCATCGTTGTTGGCGAAAGCGGAGATGGCCGGGGCCGGATTTATCAATCTGTTTCTGCAAACGTCGTTTAAACAAGCCGTTATAAATCAAATACTTACGTCAGGTTCGCGCTTTGGCGACAGCGCGGCTGGCGCGCAGCAAAAGGTGCAGGTGGAGTTTGTGTCCGCCAACCCCACCGGGCCCCTGCATGTCGGGCACGGGCGCGGCGCGGCGTACGGTGCAAGCCTCGCCAATGTGCTGGCGGCGGCAGGCTATACCGTATCGCGCGAGTATTACGTCAATGATGCCGGACGGCAGATGGATATTCTGGCGCTATCGACGTGGCTCCGGTATTTGGAGCAACACCATCAGCTCGTGCCATTTCCGCCAAACGCGTATCAGGGCGACTACGTGCGCGATATGGCACAGCAGCTATCGCGCGAACAATACAAGCACAGCGCGGACGACGTGCTGCGGGACGTGCCGCCGTTGCCGGATGCTGCGCTGCAGGATGATGCCGCAAAAGCCGCGCGCGAAATCCATCTCGATGCCTTAATTGCCAAAGCCAAAGTGTTGCTCGGCGCCGATTACGCCACCGTACACGCGCATGCGCTCAAAACGCAGCTCGATGATTGCCGCGACGATCTCACCGAGTTTGGCGTGACGTTTGATGCGTGGTTTTCCGAGCGCTCGTTGTTTAACAGTGCGCGCGTTGCGCGCGCGATGAGCACGCTGGAGCAGCGCGGATTCATCCACTTGAAAGATGGCGCAAAGTGGTTTCGCTCAACGCAATTTGGCGACGAAAAAGATCGCGTGGTGCAGCGTGAGAACGGCCAGTTCACCTATTTTGCCTCGGACATTGCGTATCACCTCGACAAGTTCGAGCGTGGCTTTGACCGCGTGATCGATGTGTGGGGCGCGGATCACCACGGCTATATCCCGCGCGTTAAAGGCGCGCTCACCGCTCTGGGGTTGGATGCAGAGAAGCTCACGGTGGCGCTGGTACAGTTTGCGGTGCTGTATCGAAACGGCGAAAAGGCGTCGATGTCCACCCGTTCTGGGCAATTTGTCACGCTGCGTGAGCTGCGCGGTGACGTCGGCAACGATGCGGCGCGCTTTTTTTATGTGCTGCGCAAAAGCGATCAGCATCTTGATTTTGATCTTGATCTCGCGAAGTCGCGCACCAACGAAAATCCGGTTTACTACATCCAATATGCGCATGCACGGGTGTGCAGTGTGTACGCGCAGTTTGCGCAAGCGGGCGGCGACGCAGCCACATTGGCGGGCGCGGATCCGTCGCCACTCGCCGCTGAGGCCGAACTCGAACTGCTGCAAAAGCTGGCGGAGTTTCCCGAGCTGGTGAGTTTGGCCGCACGCGAATTGTCGCCGCATTTGATTGCGTTTTATCTCAAGGATTTAGCGGCGCTGTTTCACAGTTACTACAACAATGTACGGTTTTTGTCCGACAACACGGCCGAGCGTGATGCACGGCTGGCGCTGGCGGGTGCGGTGCGGCAGGTGCTGGCTAACGGGCTTGCGCTGTTGGGTGTTAGCGCACCGGAAAAAATGTAAGATACGCTCATGCGTAAATCCACACTCAAACGTAATGCCCAGCATGCCAACCGGGACGTTGCCACCGCGCATCGCGGTTCAACGTTTCTCGGCATTTTGATCGGGCTGGTGCTGGGGCTGACCATTGCCTTAGGCGTGGCTTGGTATATCAACAAACTGCCGAACCCGTTCCGCGAAAAGGCGCAAGCGCCCTTGCCACCACCGGCGGCCAAAGCGGATACGCCGGCGAAAGACGCCGCCAAGATTGAGCCGCTGAAAGACCCCACGGCAAAGGCGAGTACTGATACAGCGGCGGATAAAGCCAAATCCGCGACAACCGAGCCCGCCAAGAGCGACGGCCCCACCGCAGAGAAAGCCGACAAAGCCGACAAAGCGGCAGAGGGCAAGTCAACGCCCGCGGCCAAAGAAACGTTTTTCCTGCAAACGGGTTCATTCCAGAATGCGCCGGAGGCCGATAATCTGAAAGCCCGCTTGGCCTTGCTGGGCATTGAGGCATCGATACAAACCCGCACGCTGCCGGAAAAGGGCGTGTGGCACCGGGTGCGCGTGGGGCCGTATTCCGATATCGAGGAACTGAATCGGGTGCGGGGCGTTCTTACCCAGAACGGTATTGAAGTCGCGCTGGTCAAAGTGCGCGAGGCGGATAAGTAACGATAAGTAACCCGTACAGCCGTAAAGTTACGGTCGACGCAGCGCCGACAGGCCACGCGTCGCCCAAGCAGTCACCCATTTCACAGGAGTCAGCATGCGCAGCATGAAGCACGTTTGGAAACTGGCCGCCGCCGCAGTGATCGCGGTGGTCGCGTTTAGCGGCGTGTCGGCGCAAGCGCAATTGACGGCAGGCAAAGATTATCAGGCGATCACCCCGCCGCAACCCACCCCGCCGGGCAAGTCGATTGAGGTGATCGAGTTCTTCTGGTACGGCTGCTCGCATTGCTCGCAACTGCAGCCGTCGCTGAAAGCTTGGCTCAAGAACAAACCTGCTGACGTGGCGTTTCGCAGTCAGCCGGCCGCGTTTGATGAATCGTGGACACAGTTGGGGCGTACGTATTTTGCCATCGAAACCATCGGCGCTTTGGATACCTTGCATCCCGAAGTGTTCACCGCGATACACCGGACCAAAAAGCTGGACCCCAAGGCGATGCTAAAAGACCCGAAATTACTGTTTGCTTGGGTGGGCGCACAAAAGCAGGACGAGAAGAAATTCACCGACGCTTACAATTCATTTTCCGTGGTCAGCAAAGCGAACCGTTTGATCGACACCACTTCCGCTTACGGCGTATCAGGCACCCCGTCGATTGCCGTAGAGGGTCGCTACTTGATCGCGCCGCATATGGCGTCGACAAAATCCAATGCTGTGGATTATGAAACTTTTTTCAAGAATGTTGACCAATTGATCGCGATGGCGCGCGCCAGCCGCAAAGGAAAGTGAACGCAAGTAAGGGGAGCAAATCATGACCATTTCTAGACGTACGGTGTTATCGATAGCTGCGGGCATGGGTGCGCTCGGTGCCGGGCTTAGCCGGTTCGCGTCGGCACAAACGCCGGAGCGCTCGTTCGAGCAAAGCTATCGCGCCATTACGCCGCAGACGGCGCCCACGGACAAGATCGAGGTGATCGATTTTTTCTGGTACGGTTGCCCGTATTGCTTTCAGCTTATGCCGCTGATTGTTGAGTGGGAGAAAACCAAACCCGCAGATGTGGTGATGCGCCGCATCCCGGCTATTCTGCGCCAGGAATGGGTGCCGGAAGCGCATTTGTATTACACGCTGGAGGCCGTCGGCGCAGCGGACCGGCTGCACGCCAAGATATTCGAAGCCTTTCATCAAGACCGTTTGCAAGGCACCGACCCTGACGCCTGGTCTAAATGGGCCGAGGCCAACGGCATCGAGCGGGCGAAGTGGGACGAGGCTTATAACTCGCAAGGCATTCGCAACAATGTGGTGCGGGCGGTGGAGCTCGGGCGCGATTACGATGTGCGCGGCACGCCGGTTTTGGTGATTGATGGCCGCTTTCAAACCGGCGGCGGGCAGGCGGGTTCACTTAAAAACGTGATGCCGACGGTGAATGGTCTGATCACCCTCGTACGCGAGCGGCGCAAGAAGGCCTGATTTTCAGCGTCGCCACGCCGCCATTGTCGCTGCCGCAAAAAAAGCCACCTTCGCGGTGGCTTTTTTTCCGTGCAGGATCGCGCCGCGCTTGCGGGCTATTCAACCGTGACCGACTTCGCGAGATTGCGCGGTTTATCCACGTCGGTGCCTTTGTACAAGGCCACGTGGTAAGCCAGCAGTTGCAGCGGAATCACATGCAAGATCGGCGACAGCGGCCCTGCGTGGTCGGTCAATTCGAGCGCGTGTAATCCCGGCACTGCTTTGATATGGGCGCCACGGTCGGCAAAAACATACAACTCACCGCCGCGCGCGCGCACTTCCTGTAAATTGGATTTCAGTTTTTCCAGCAACACATCATTGGGCGCAACCACCACTACCGGCATATATTTATCCACCAACGCCAGCGGACCGTGCTTGAGTTCGCCGGCGGCGTAGGCTTCGGCATGGATGTACGAAATCTCTTTGAGCTTTAACGCGCCTTCCATCGCGATGGGGTAGTGCAAGCCACGCCCCAGAAACAGCGCGTGATAGCGTTTTTTGAAGCGCTTGGCCCACGCCCGAATTTTCGGTTCCATCGACAACACTGTTTCCATCGCACGCGGCAAATGACGCAGCGCCGTCAGCAACTCGGCTTCGCGTTTCGCGCTCAAGCGCTTGCGTTGCTTGGCCAGCACCAAGGTCAGCACAAACAACGCGGCCAGTTGCGTGGTGTAGGCTTTGGTCGAGGCCACGCCGATTTCCGGCCCGGCGCGCGTGAGGAATCGCAGCTTCGATTGCCGGATCAGGGCCGATTCCGGCACGTTGCAAATGGTGAGCGTGTCGGTCAATCCCATCGATTGGGCGTGGTTTAACGCCGCCAAGGTATCGGCCGTTTCGCCCGACTGCGAAATAGTGATCACCAGCGTACCGCGCGTCGCCACCGAATCGCGGTAACGGTACTCACTGGCAATTTCCACGCTGGTGGGAATGCCAGCAATGGCCTCTAGCCAGTAGCGCGCCACCAGCCCGGAATGGTAGCTCGTGCCGCAGGCTAATATCAGTATGTTATTGATTTTATTGAATATTTTTTCGGCGGCTGCGCCAAACAAATTGGCGTGTAACGAGCGTGCCGTCATCACCATTTCTAGCGTATTGGCGAGCGCGCCCGGCTGCTCGAAAATCTCTTTTTGCATGTAGTGCTGGAACTTGCCCAAATCACTGGCATCGGCGGATAGCTGGCTTTTGGTGACAGGCCGCTTGACGGTTTTGCCGGTCGCGTCGCAAATGATGACGCGATCCGGGCGCAACTCAACCACGTCGCCTTCGTTCAAGTACACCATGTCGCGCGTGCGCGCGAGGATGGCACTGGCGTCGGACGCGAGAAAATTCTCGTCCTTGCCTAAGCCCACCAGCAGCGGCGAACCTTTGCGCGCGCCGATGACTGTCTGGGGCTCGCAGTTAGAAATAAAACCGACCGCATAAGCGCCTTCCCAAAACGCGCTGGCTTTTTTTACAGCGGCAAACAGTGTCAAACCACCGGCTACCAGCGAATGCACATGGTGCACCATGACTTCGGTATCCGTCTGCGAGGTAAAGCGGTAACCCTTGGCCTTCATGCTCGTGCGCAGCGCTTCGTGATTCTCGACGATGCCGTTGTGCACGATGCCGATTTCCAGCCCGTTACGCTGAGAAAAATGCGGATGCGCGTTGACCTCCGACGGCACGCCGTGGGTGGCCCAGCGCGTGTGCGCTACGCCGGTCAGTGCGGTGATTTTTTTCTTTTTCGCCAGCGCGTCGAGATGCGCGACGCGACCGGTGGATCGCAGCCGATCCAGATGCGCGCCAGCGACATACGCAATGCCGGTGGAGTCGTAACCGCGGTACTCCAGTTTCTGGATGCCGCTGATGAGGATATCAACGCTGTTGCGCGTGGAAGCCACGCCGACGATGCCGCACATAGTGGGTCTCGATCAGAGGTTGGGTGGTGCCGCTGAATAATCTATCGTTTTTTGACCGGTCGTTGCCAACCGGGTATCGACACCTGCTTCGCGCGCGACAGCGTCAGTTGGCCTGCAGGCGCTTCTTTGGTAATGGTTGCGCCAGCGCCGATGGTTGCGCCACGCCGCACGGTTACCGGTGCGACCAATTGCGTGTCGGAGCCTATGAACACATCGTCTTCGATAATAGTGCGGTGCTTGTTGGCCCCGTCGTAATTGCAGGTGATAGTACCGGCACCGACGTTGACGTTGCGGCCAACGGTGGAATCGCCGATGTACGTCAAATGACTTGCCTTGGTGCCCACGCCGATGTCGCTGGCTTTGACTTCGACAAAATTACCGATGTGCACGTCTGCGGCGAGCACGGTACCGGGGCGTATGCGTGAATACGGGCCGATGCGGCAGTTCACGCCAATTTGCGCCTGCACCAAGTGCGAAAACGGTTCGATTTGCGTGGCGTTCGCCACCTGCACATCGCGCAACACGCAGTGTGCGCCGATGCGCACGCCATCCCCCAATTGCACCTTGCCCTCGAAGATGCAGCCGACGTCGATGAAAACATCTTTGCCGCAGGTGAGCTCGCCGCGCACATCGATGCGCGCAGGGTCGGCGATTGCGACGCCGCCTTCCAGCAGACGCGTGGCATTGCGCTGCTGATACACACGCTCCAGTTGCGCGAGTTGCGCGCGATTGTTGACGCCTTCGACTTGCGAAGCGTCGCTGCACAGCACGCCTTCTACCGCGACGCGATCTTTGATCGCCATCGGCAATACGTCGGTAATGTAATATTCTTTTTGCGCGTTGCTGTTCTTGAGCTTGCCCAGCCACGCGCCGAGTCTAGCGGTGGGGTAACAAAAAATACCGGTGTTGATTTCGCTGATTTTTAGTTGCGCGCGTGTGGCGTCTTTGTGCTCGACCACGCATTTCACTTTTTTGCGCGCGTCGCGCACCACACGGCCATAGCCTTGCGGATTGTCGAGTTGCGCCGTCATCATGGAAACACGGTTGGCAGGGCCGTCGGTCAGCGGTTTCAAGGTCGCCGGCTGAATCAGCGGCACGTCGCCCAATAACACCAGCGTCTTGCCGCCGGGGAGGAGTTCGGGCTGCGCCTGTTGTACCGCGTGGCCGGTGCCCAGTTGCGGCGATTGATTCACAAAAACGACATCCGGCGCGGCAACCGCGTCGCGCACCAAGGCGGCTTCGTGGCCCGTGACGACGATGATTTTTGCCGGCGACAGCGCCCGTGCGGCGTCGAGCACGTGCGCTAAAAGCGGGCGACCTGCCAATAAGTGCAGCACTTTGGGCAAGTTGGAGTGCATGCGCTTGCCCATACCCGCAGCCAAAATGACGACGTTGAGAATCATGGCAAGAATTATCGCACAGCGGCTGCGGCGCGGTCTGTGATGTAGGTCACAAGCGCTTGTTTCTGTTGCGGATTTACATGCAGGCCGCACTTGGTTCTACGCCACAAAATATCGTCTGCTGTTAGCGCCCACTCACGCTCTTTGAGGTAGTCGACTTCGTTGGCGTAGAGGTGGTGGCCGAAGTATTCTCCGCAATCGGTGAGCGTGGTGGCATCGCCCAAGACAGTGGGTGTGGCGTCGCCATGTCGGTGAACCAGCGCTTCGAAGTGCTGCTGGGGGATGGCGGGGCGTTCGGCGCAAAGCCGCTGGATGTAGGCGTTGAGCGATGCGCCGTTGAGGGCACCGCCCGGTAGCAGGGTGGTTTCGGTCCACGGCGGCGTCAGTTGCGGGAACCACGGCGCGAGTTTTTCCAGCGCCTGTTCAGCCAGTTTACGATGGGTGGTGATTTTACCGCCGAACACGGATAGGAGCGGGGCCCTATTGGCGTCGCCATCGACGCGCAAGGTGTAGTCACGGGTGACTTGCGAGGCGTTTTTTGCGCCGTCGTCGAAGAGGGGGCGTATGCCGCTGTAACGCCACAACACATCGGCGGGGGTTAGCTCACGGGAAAAATATCGGTTGGCTGCGCGGCAAAGGTACGCGACTTCTTCTGCGCTGGCTTCGCAGTTTTCCGGGTCACCGGTGTGCTCGACGTCGGTGGTGCCGATCAGCGTGTGACCTTCGTACGGGTAGACAAAGACGACACGTCGATCGTCGTTTTGCAAGATGAAGGCGTGCTCACCGTGATAGAGGTTCGGCACAACGATGTGACTCCCTTTGACCAGCTTCAATCCAAAGGTGGTAGATAAGCTCATGTTTTGATTGATGAATGTCTTGGCCCAAGGACCGGTGACGTTGACCAGCGCGCGGCACGTGATGCGCTGCGCTGGCAAGCCCGGCGCTTGCACTGTGGCTACCCAGTTGGCACCCTCGCGCTCTGCCGTGGTACAGGCGGTTCGCGTCAATATCGTGGCACCCAGATCAGCCGCGGCGCGTGCATTGGCGATGACCAAGCGTGCGTCGTCTACCCAGCAGTCGGAATAAATAAAGCCTTGCGTGAGGCCCGGCTTGAGGCCGCTGTGATACGGAGCCGCGCGCAGGTCAATGCCATGCGAGGCGGGCAGGGTGTCACGGCGCGCTAGCCAGTCATACAGAAAAAGCCCCGCGCGTATCATCCAGGCCGGGCGCAGCCCGGGCACGTGCGGCATGACAAAGCGCATGGGATGAACAATGTGCGGCGCGGCGCGTAGCAACACCTCGCGCTCGGCGAGTGATTCGCGTACGAGCCGGAATTCGTATTGCTCCAGATAACGCAAGCCACCATGCGCAAGCTTGCTGCTGGCGGAGGACGTGTGCTGCGCTAAGTCGTGCTGTTCGCACAGCAACACGTTTAGTCCGCGACCGGCGGCGTCGCGCGCGATGCCCACGCCGTTGATGCCGCCGCCGACGATGAGCAAGTCAACGTGGTTCGGGATGTTCATGGTGTTAGCGGGCGTGTCGCGGATTGCGGGTTGCGGGTTGCGGGTTGGCGATGCGCCCGTACCAAAGCAAACGAGGCAGCCGGTTTACCCTGTGCTGCCTCGCTTCGTGAGAAAATTCTCTTTAAAATCAATGTCTTCCGCGCAGCTTGCGAATCGCCGCGAGTTGCGCTGCCAGCATGGCCATTTCGGCTTCGACGGTGGCAACTTCCTGCTTGCTTTGGGCGGTTTTGCGCGATTCTTCGGCTTGCTTCAAGGCCTCGGTGGCTTTGGCTTCGTCGAGGTCTTTGCCACGGATGGCGGTATCTGCCAGCACGGTAACCATCTTGGGCTGAACTTCCAGCACGCCACCGGCGACGAATACAAACTCTTCGTCGGCCTTGCCCGGCACTTTGATGCGCACTACGCCCGGCTTGATGCGTGTGATCAACGGCGTGTGGCGCGGGTATATACCGAGTTCGCCCGCCTCGCCAGGCAGCACTACGAATTCGGCCTCGCCGGAGTAAATTTGCTCTTCGGCGCTGACGACGTCTACGTGCAGAGTGTGTGCGGCTTCGGCCATGATCGGTATTAGCTCAGGTGGGTGCTTAGTTCAGCGTCTTGGCTTTTTCGAACGCTTCTTCGATGCCGCCGACCATGTAGAACGCCTGTTCTGGCAACGCATCGCATTCGCCGCCGACAATCATCTTGAAACCTTTGATGGTGTCTTTGAGTGAAACATACTTGCCCGGCGAGCCGGTGAACACCTCGGCGACGCTGAACGGCTGCGACAGGAAACGCTGAATCTTCCGTGCGCGCGACACGGCCAGTTTGTCTTCGGGCGAGAGTTCGTCCATGCCCAGAATCGCGATAATGTCGCGCAACTCTTTGTAGCGCTGCAGCGTTTGCTGCACGGCACGCGCGGTGTTGTAGTGATCTTCGCCGACGATGTGCGGATCGAGCTGACGGCTGGTGGAATCGAGCGGATCCACAGCCGGGTAAATACCCAGCGAAGCGATATCGCGCGACAGCACCACCGTGGAGTCCAAGTGGCCGAAGGTGGTGGCAGGCGAGGGATCGGTCAAGTCGTCAGCAGGCACATACACCGCTTGAATGGAGGTGATCGAGCCCACCTTTGTGGATGTAATGCGCTCTTGCAAGCGGCCCATTTCTTCGGCCAGCGTCGGTTGATAACCCACGGCAGACGGCATACGACCCAGCAGTGCGGACACTTCGGTGCCGGCCAGTGTGTAACGATAAATATTGTCGACGAAGAACAACACGTCGCGGCCTTCATCGCGGAAGGCTTCGGCCATGGTCAAGCCGGTCAGCGCCACACGCAGACGGTTGCCCGGCGGCTCGTTCATCTGGCCGTAGACCATCGCCACTTTGGATTTAGACAGATCTTTGGCATCGACCACGCCAGCTTCCATCATCTCGTGATAGAAGTCGTTGCCCTCACGTGTGCGCTCACCCACGCCCGCGAACACGGACAAACCAGAGTGCGCTTTGGCGATGTTGTTGATGAGCTCCATCATGTTCACGGTTTTACCCACGCCTGCGCCGCCGAACAAGCCGACCTTGCCGCCCTTGGCGAACGGGCAAACTAAGTCAATCACCTTGATGCCGGTTTCGAGCAGGTCGGTCGAGGGCGACAAGTCTTCAAACGACGGTGCCTTGCGGTGGATCGACATGGTTTTATCGGCACCGATGGGGCCGACTTCATCGATCGGGCGGCCGAGCACATCCATAATGCGCCCGAGCGTTTTGGCGCCCACCGGCACCATGATCGGGCCGCCGGTGTTGCTCACCATCATGCCGCGGCGCATGCCGTCGGAAGAACCCAGCGCGATGGTGCGCACGATGCCGTCGCCCAACTGCTGTTGCACTTCGAGCGTCAGTTCGCTGCCGTCCATTTTGAGCGCGTCATACACGTGCGGCATCTGGTCGCGCGGAAACTCCACGTCGATAACGGCACCGATGCACTGAACGATTTTTCCTTGGGCCATAGTTATTTCCTGACTAAAACTATTACGATTCTGTTGTTATACCGCCGCTGCACCAGCGACGATTTCCGACAATTCTTTGGTAATGCTCGCTTGACGCGATTTGTTGTAGATCAACGTCAACTCATCAATAACGGTTGCTGCGTTATCCGAAGCGGCTTTCATCGCCACCATGCGCGCCGATTGCTCGGACGCGATGTTCTCGGCCACAGCCTGATAAATCAGCGATTCGATGTAGCGGGTTAGCACTTGCTCCAGCACGGCTTTGGCATCGGGTTCGTAGATGTAATCCCACGTGCCTTCGGGCGCGCCCAGCGCATCGCCTGACAGCGGCAGCAATTGCTCCATCGTCGGCTCTTGCTTCATGGTGTTAATGAAGCGCGTGCTGAAAATCATCAGGCGATCGAAGCGATCTTGCGTGTAGCCGTCAAGCATGATTTTTACCGCGCCGATGAGCTTTTCCATCTGCGGCTTGTCGCCAAGGCCGGTGACGTTCGAAACAATGTTCGCGCCCAAACGCTGCATAAAACCGAGCGCCTTGTTGCCGATGGCGCAGACTTCGATTTCTTCGCCTTCGGTTTCCCATTCCTTCATCTTGTTCATCGCCAGACGCAAGATGTTGGTGTTCAAGCCGCCACACAAGCCTTTGTCAGTGCTGATGACGATGATGCCGATACGCTTGACCGAATCACGCGCCACCAGAAACGGATGCCGGTATTCCGGGTTCGCCTGGCTGAGGTGCGCGGCTACGTTGCGGATTTTTTCCGCATACGGACGCGCGGTGCGCATGCGCTCCTGCGCTTTACGCATTTTGGAGGCCGCGACCATTTCCATCGCCTTGGTGATCTTGCGCGTGTTTTGCACGCTCTTGATCTTGGTGCGGATTTCCTTTGAACCGGGCATGTTCTAACTAGTTGATTTTAAATAGTTATTTGTGTGAGTAAGCGCTTAGATCAAGTCGCTCAGTACGAACCGTTTTGCTTCCAGTCTTTGATCGCCTCGTTCAGCTTGGCTTCGTCGTCTTTGGATAAATCTTTAGTGTCTTCGATGCGCTTGACCAAATCGCCGTGCTTGCTCTTGACGTGATCGCGCAAGGATTTCTCGGCTGCCAGCGCTTTTTTCACATCTACGTCGTCGAAGTAACCGCCGTTGACGCCGAACAGCGTCAGCGACATTTCCCACACTTGCTGCGGCTCGTATTGCGCCTGCTTCATTAACTCCGTCACCAGGCGACCGCGCTCCAACTGCTTGCGGGTGGCTTCATCCAAGTCAGACGCGAACTGCGCGAACGCTGCCAATTCGCGATATTGCGCAAGCGCCAGACGCACGCCGCCGCCTAGCTTTTTAACGATTTTGGTTTGTGCCGCGCCGCCCACACGCGACACCGAGATACCGGCGTTAATCGCCGGGCGGATACCGGCGTTGAACAAGTCGGTTTCCAAAAAGATCTGGCCATCGGTAATCGAAATCACGTTGGTCGGCACGAAGGCGGTTACGTCGCCGGCCTGCGTTTCAATAATAGGCAACGCGGTGAGTGAACCGGTTTTGCCTTTGACCGCGCCTTTGGTGAATTTTTCAACGTACTCTTCGTTGACGCGCGCAGCACGCTCCAGCAAACGCGAGTGGAGATAGAACACGTCGCCGGGATACGCTTCACGGCCCGGCGGGCGGCGCAGCAGCAGCGACACTTGACGATACGCCCAAGCCTGCTTGGTCAGGTCGTCATAAATAATCAGTGCATCCTGACCGCGGTCGCGGAAATATTCGCCCATGGTGCAGCCGGAGTAGGGCGCAATAAACTGCATTGCGGCGGACTCGGAGGCAGTGGCGGCGACCACGATGGTGTATTCCATCGCACCATATTCTTCGAGCTTGCGAATCACGGTTTTGATCGACGAGGCCTTTTGGCCGATGGCGACGTAAACGCAAATCAGGTCTTTGCCTTTTTGATTGATGATGGTGTCGATCGCCACCGCGGTCTTGCCGGTTTGACGGTCGCCGATGATCAGCTCGCGCTGACCGCGGCCGACAGGCACCATGGCGTCAATCGATTTCAATCCGGTTTGCACCGGCTGCGACACTGACTTACGCTCAATCACGCCCGGCGCCACTTTTTCAATCACGTCAGTCATTTTGGCGTTGACCGGGCCTTTGCCGTCTATTGGCTGGCCCAGTGAATTCACCACGCGACCAATCAGTTCGGGGCCGACCGGCACTTCAAGAATGCGGCCCGTGGTTTTGACCGTATCGCCTTCGGAAATGTGTTCGTATTCACCCAAAATAACCGAGCCGACTGAATCACGCTCAAGATTCAGCGCGAGTCCGAAGGTGTTTTTCGGAAACTCCAACATCTCGCCCTGCATCGCGTCCGCCAGACCGTGGATGCGACAGATACCGTCAGTCACCGAGATCACGGTGCCTTGGGTGCGCGCTTCGGTGGTACCGGCGAGGTTCTGGATGCGGCTCTTGATGAGTTCGCTGATTTCGGAAGGGTTGAGTTGCATGGTGATTGCTCCGTGTACTGCTTAATGAGTAACTATGACGCTAGTGCGGCGGCCATGGCGTCGAGCTTGCCGCGCACCGTGCCATCAATAACTTTGTCGCCGACCACGATTTTGACGCCGCCGATCAGCGACGCGTCCGTTTCGACTTGCGCAATCACTTTGCGCTGGTATTTGGTTTCGAGCTGGGCGACGAGTTGTTTAACTTGTGCGTCGTCCATTTTCAAAGCAGAGATAATTCTCGCCTCGAGTACGCCTTCTTTTTCACGCTTGAGCGCCTCGAAGTGCGAGCGTATCAGCGGCATCACATCCAGCCGTTTGTTTTGCACCAGCACCTGCACGAAGTTGCGTGCGTCGCCAGCGAGTTTGTCGCCGAGCACGCCGAGCACCAAACCTTCTAGCTGTTGCGCGCTGACTTTCGGGTCGCTGATGCAGGCTTGCACACGGCTGTCCGCCACCACGCCGTCAATATTAGCGATGGCGTCAGACCAAGCTGCGAGGGTATTCCCTTCGACAGCGAGCTTGAACACCGCTTCGGCGTAGGGTCGGGCGATGGTGATGGGTTCAGCCATGTCTGATAACCGCTTGAATTACAGTTGCTTTTGAACGTCAGACAAAATGTCGGCGTGCGCCTTGGCGTCGACTTCACGCTTCAAGATCTTCTCGGCACCGGCCACCGCAAGCGTGGCAACCTGCGTGCGCAAGGTTTCTTTCGCACGCGAGACTTCCTGCGCGATCTCAGATTTGGCGGCCGCTTTTTCGCGGTCGCCTTCGGCCTTGGCCGAGATTTTGGCTTCTTCGATCATCTGCGTCGTGCGCTTTTCAGCCTGCGCGACGATTTCTGTCGCGCGAGTACGCGCCTGTGCAATGGCTTCGTCGGCCTGCTTGGAGGCGTTTTCAAGCGCCTTTTTGCCCTCTTCAGCCGCCGTCAAGCCATCGGCGATTTGCTTTTGGCGGGCTTCGATGGCCTTAACCATGGGCGGCCACACGAACTTCGCACAAAAGAAAATAAAGACGAAGAACGTGACCGCCTGCGCGATCATGGTGACGTTTAGGTTCATAGGCTTCCCCTGCGGGACAGATTACTCGGGGTATCGGTGTTTACTTCAAGCTGGCCAGCAGCGGGTTGCCGGTGGCAAACCACAACGCCAGACCCACGCCGATAATGAACGACGCGTCGATCAAACCCAGCAACAGGAACACTTTGGCTTGCAGTTGCGGCATCAATTCCGGCTGACGTGCGGCACCTTCCAGAAAGCGGCTGCACATAATGCCCACGCCGATACACGCGCCGGCAGCGCCCAAGCCGATCATCAGGCCGATACCCACGCCGGTGTAGGCTTGAACCATCGCTATCAGTTGCATCTTATCCATCTCACTCGCTCCTTTAATAAAAACTCAATAAAAACAAATAGTTACGTAACCTAGTGGCTTTCGTGGGCCATCGCCATATAGACAATGGTGAGCATCATGAAAATATACGCTTGCAGCGCCACAATCAGGATGTGAAAAATCGCCCAACCCAGCGCCAGCACGCCGCCGAATATCGAGCCGACCAAGCCGGTAGCCGCCCACATCCACAGCAGCATGAAAATGATTTCGCCCGCGTAAATGTTGCCGTAAAGCCGCAGGGAGTGCGACAGGGGCTTGGAAATGTATTCGACCAAATTGAAGATTAAATTCAGCGGCATCAACAATATATGGCTGCCAAAGGGCGTGCAGAACAGCTCGTGTGTCCAGCCGCCAATGCCTTTAACTTTGAGATTGTAGAAAATCATCAAACCAAACACGGACAGCGCTAGCGCAAACGTGGTGTTCACGTCGGAGGTCGGCACCGGCTTCCACTCGTGCTGGTGCAAGGCATTTTCGGTAAACAGTGCCGCGAGATCGACAGGGATGAAATCCATCGCGTTCATCAACAGCACCCAAACAAACACCGTCAACGCCAGCGGCGCGACAAAAGCGCGGTTGCCGTGGAAAATGCCTTTAACTTGATCGTCAACAAAATCAAACAACATTTCGACGAAGGCTTGGCGCTTGTTGGGCACGCCGGCGGTGGCGCCTTTAACGATCCACCACAAAAAGCCGAAACCGACGACGCCGAGCATCACCGAGGTGAGCCATGTATCCAGATGCAGCGTCCAGAACGGGCCGTCACCCAGCGAAATCGTACGATTGGTCAGGTGGTGGCCAATATAACTGGTAGGGGTGAGTTCTGCGCCTGCGGTAGCCATCGTGCGGGTCTCGTAACCTATTCTTTAACCATGATCGCCGCCCGGAAAACCAGCACCGAAACAACGAACGACAAAAATAACGCCGGATGAACCACGTCTTTATAGGACGTCAACACCCATCCCAACAAAAATATGATCAGAAGGATACGAACCGATTCCGCTCTGAACATGGTACGCAGGGTGTTCCCTGCGGTTCTTATTTGCCTGATACCGCCGCCGCCCGAAATCAACAGGGCGTACGCCAAATCCGCAAGCTGGTTGATCCCACCCCCCAAAATCGCAGATACCGCGCCATGCACCCCGGCCCAAAGGCCCGCACCTGCCGCGATAACGACCGTTGCGATCAGCTGCCATCGCAAAACGGTACGTATGGGTTTACTGTCAAAGCGGATCAACATGCGCTACTTTGGAAATTCGCAGATCAAGCAAACTCATTGATTGTACGTGGTTTTATGCGGCCCGGTCAAGATGTGGTGCAACGCAATATGGGCATGTAGGCCCGCTAGCGCCGCAGCTTCTCGATTAACCCGTCCAACTGATCGAGAGACCCGTATTCCACAATCAACGCGCCGCGCCCTTGGCTTTTTTGCTTGATTTTCACCGCCGTGCCGAGCTTTTGCGCGAGGTCTTCTTGCAAGCGGGCGACGTCGCGATCTACGGCGCGTGGGATACGCGGTTTGGGACGGGAAATAAGCTCGCTGACGCGTTTTTCCACGTCGCGCACGGTCAGGCCCTTGGTATCGATTTCATTCGCGAGTTCGACCTGGCGCAGCGCGGGTAACGCCAGCAGTGCGCGCGCATGGCCCATGTCGAGCTTGCCGTCGGCGAGCAAGTCGCGCACCGGCGGCGCGAGTTCGAGCAGCCTTAATAGATTGGTCACGGCGGTGCGCGAGCGGCCGAGTGCTTCGGCGGCCGCTTGGTGCGTCAGGCCGAATTCGTTGATGAGGCGCTGTGTGCCCAGCGCCTGCTCCAGCGGATTCAAATCTTCGCGCTGGATGTTTTCAATCAGCGCTACGGCAAGTGCTTGATTATCGGGAATATTTCTTATCACCACGGGCACGGCTTGCAAACCCGCCATACGCGAGGCCCGCCAGCGGCGCTCGCCGGCGATGATTTCGTATTGGCCCTCTGCCACCGGGCGCACCAGGATGGGCTGAATCACGCCTTGGGTTTTGATGGATTCGGCCAGCGATTTCAACGCCTCTTGATCCATGCGGCTGCGCGGCTGGAATTTGCCGGGCTGCAAGAGATCAACCGCTAACTCACTTTGCGTGTCGCCGGCGGCGACCACGGGTTTGGCGGGTTCATCTGCGCCGAGCAACGCATCGAGACCGCGCCCCAAGCCTTTGAGTTTCGCCATAACTAAACCGCCGCCGCTGCTGTTGTGGGAGCGCGGTTGCGATTCAGCATTTCGCCCGCCAGCGCAATGTACGCCTGGGCGCCCTTGGACGCGCGGTCAAAGTGCATCACCGGCAGGCCGTGGCTGGGCGCTTCGGCCAAGCGGATGTTGCGCGGGATCACCGTGCGATACACCTTGTCGCCAAAGTGATCGAGCAACTGCTGCGACACCTGCTGCGCGAGCGTGTTACGCGGATCGAACATGGTGCGCAGCAGGCCTTCGATTTCGAGTGTGGGGTTTAAATGCGCGCGCACTTTTTTAACGGTCTGCACCAGATCGGACAAACCTTCAAGCGCGTAGTACTCGCACTGCATGGGGATCATCACCGCGTGCGCTGCCGTGAGACCATTCACCGTAAGTAAATTCAGCGCGGGTGGGCAATCGATCAACACGTAATCGTAGTCACTCGCGTGCGCTGCGATGGCGGTTTTGAGGCGCGTTTCGCGGTGCTCGATATCGACCATTTCGACTTCGGCACCGGCGAGGTCACGATTGGCGGGCACCACGTCGTATTCCTGTTTGCCCGAGAGCACGCGCACCTCTGCCAGCGTTTTTTCGCCCAGCAGCACTTGATAAACCGTCGCCGTCAACGCGCGTTTGTCGATGCCGCTGCCCATGGTGGCGTTGCCCTGCGGATCTAGATCCACCAGTAGCACGCGTTGCTTCGCTGCGGCAAGACTGGCGGCGAGATTGACGCTGGTGGTGGTTTTGCCCACACCGCCTTTTTGATTGGTGATTGCGAGTATGCGTGCCATGGTGTTTACGCCGCTTTGAGAAAAACCAGATGCCGCGCGGCATCAAGGCCGGGTACGGTGATGGGGGTGACGCCGGCCAGCGTAAAGTCGGCATTCAACTGCGCTATTTCGTCCTGCGGGTTGACGCCCTTCATGGCGAGTAAGGTGCCGCCCGCCGCAACGAAGCGACCCGCCAGCGCGGCAAACGCCGGTAAATCCGCAAACGCCCGCGAGATCACCACATCAACTAATTGATTTAATTCAGTTTTTTCTACGCGCCCGCACATCACCTGCACATTGGCGAGTTGCAATTCAATGACCGCCTGATGCAAAAACGCGGTCTTCTTTTGGTTGCTGTCGAGCAGCGTCACCTGCAAATCCGGCAGCGCCAGCGCCAGCGGTATGCCCGGCAAGCCAGCGCCGCTGCCGACATCCAGCAGGGTTTTGGCGTGCGCCACGTGCGGCACGACGGCCAAACTATCGAGCAGATGGTGCGTGAGCATTTTTTCGGCGTCGCGCACTGCCGTCAGGTTGTAGACCTTGTTCCACTTTTGCACCAGCGCGAGGTAATCCCGCAGCTTTTGCTGCGCGGCGTCAGGCAAGGTGAGGTTGAGGCGCTGAAGCCCATCTTGCAACGTCACAGCGGCGCTCATGCCGTTTTACGCTGCCCGGCAAATCCGCGCTTGGCGTACACCATCAACACTGAAATCGTCGCCGGCGTAATGCCGGAAATGCGCGCGGCCTGACCCAAGGTTTCCGGTTGGTGTTTGGTGAGCTTTTGCTGCGCCTCTATCGAAAGCCCAGAAATCTTTTTGTAATCAATGTCTTGCGGCAAGCGTGTGTCTTCCTGCTGCGCGCTGCGCTCGATTTCTTCGCGCTGGCGTTCGATGTAGCCCTGATACTTGGCCTGAATTTCCACTTGCTCGGCAACCTGCGCATCTGCCACGCCCGTACCGGCGCCGGGCAAGGTCATCAGCGCGCTGTAGGTCACATCCGGGCGGCGCAACAAATCCAGTAACGGGTATTCGCGCTCCATGGCTTGGCCCAGCACGCGGTGTGCTGCGGCCTCATCGACGACGCGCGGATTCACCCACGTGGCTTTCAGCCGCTCCTGTTCCCGCGCAATGGCTTCGCGTTTTTGTTCGAAGGCAGCCCAGCGCGCGTCGTTCACCAAACCCAGTTGGCGACCGATTTCGGTGAGGCGCAAATCGGCGTTGTCTTCGCGTAGTGACAAACGATATTCGGCGCGGCTGGTGAACATGCGATACGGCTCCGACACGCCGCGCGTAATTAAGTCATCGACCAGCACGCCGAGATAGGCCTCATTGCGTTTCGGGCACCAAGCTTCGCGCTCCTGCACGTGGCGTGCGGCATTCAGGCCCGCGAGCAGGCCTTGCGCGGCGGCCTCTTCGTAGCCCGTGGTACCGTTGATTTGCCCGGCGAAAAATAGGCCTGATAGCGCCTTGGTTTCCAGCGAGCTTTTCAAGCCGCGCGGATCAAAATAATCGTATTCAATGGCATAGCCAGGGCGCGTGAGGTGCGCATTTTCGAGGCCCCTGATTGAGCGCACCAGCGCGTACTGCACATCGTAGGGCAAGCTGGTGGAAATGCCGTTAGGGTAGAACTCGTGTACGGTCAGGCCCTCGGGTTCCAGAAAAATCTGGTGCCCGGTTTTGTCGGCGAAGCGCGTGATTTTGTCTTCTATCGACGGGCAGTAGCGCGGGCCTATGCCTTCGATTACGCCGGTAAATAATGGCGAACGATCCAGCCCGGCGCGGATAATGTCATGCGTGCCTTCGTGCGTGTGGGTGATCCAGCACGGCAGTTGTTGCGGGTGTTGCGCGCGGTTGCCCATGAAGGAAAACACCGGCGCGGGATTGTCGCCCGGTTGTTCTTGCATCACACTGAAATCAATGCTGCGACCATCGATGCGCGGCGGCGTGCCGGTTTTCAAACGCCCGACCCCGAGATTCAGTTCGCGCAGGCGCTGTGCGAGCGTGAGCGCGGGCGGATCGCCAGCGCGGCCCGCTGGGTGATTTTGCAACCCCACATGCACCCTGCCCGCGAGGAAGGTGCCCGCCGTCAGGACCACCGCTCGCGCGTGAAACTTGACGCCGATTTGGGTAATGACACCGGTGACTTTGTCACCCTCCAGAATCAGGTCATCAACGGCTTGCTGGAAAATTTTAAGCTTCGGGTGATTCTCCAACCGTTCGCGCAGGGCTTTGCGATACAGCACGCGGTCGGCCTGCGCTCGCGTGGCGCGCACCGCCGGGCCCTTGCGCGAATTGAGGATGCGAAACTGGATGCCGGCTTCGTCGGTGGCCGCTGCCATGGCCCCGCCCAGCGCATCGACTTCCTTCACCAAGTGCCCTTTGCCGATGCCGCCGATGGAGGGGTTGCACGACATCTGCCCCAGCGTTTCGATACTGTGGGTGAGCAGCAGCGTGTTGCAGCCCATGCGCGCGGCCGCGAGTGCGGCCTCGGCCCCGGCGTGCCCTCCACCAACGACTATAACATCATATAAATCAATTAGTTGCATTATTTTATCGGGCTGCGATAGGGTACGCATTATAGCGAATTCGCGCGCGCGCGGATAGCTGAAAATTCGGTGATGTTCCACGTGGAACATCGGCGTACAACGCTTTCTACTTGCCGATGCAAAAACGCGAGAATATTTCGCCGAGCAGATCGTCGGCAGTGACTTCGCCGGTAATGGACATCAAGGCTTGATGGGCCGCGCGCAGTTCTTCGGCGAAGAGTTCTTGCTGGCCGCTTTGGTCGGCCGCGCGCGCCAGGCCCGCTTCGGCCAGCCGCAGCACAGCCAGATGTCGGGTGCGCGCCATAAACACGCCTCCGCCTCCGTCTTCTAGGTCGCCGCGCCAGCCGATAGCCACGCTCAAGGCTGCTCGAAAACCATCCAAGCCCACGCCGGTTTTCGCAGACAGGGTGACCACCCCTGCACTGGGGCGCGCTGCTGCACTCGCCCGATCCACCAAATCCACCAAATCCGCTTTGTTATAGACGCGCAGGCACGGCAGGCTTGGCGGGAGTTGCGCCAGTATGGCGCGATCGGCTTCGGTTTCGCCTTGCGTGGCGTCAATCACCAACACCGCTAGGTCGGCCTGGGCTATTGCCGCCCAGGTGCGGGCAATGCCGATTTGTTCTACTGGATCGGCGGATTCGCGCAAGCCTGCGGTATCAACGATATGCACTGGCACGCCACCTAAGTTAATGCTCTGGCGTATGGCGTCGCGCGTGGTACCGGGGATATCGGTGACGATGGCGATTTCCTCGCCCGCTAGCCGATTCAGCAAGCTGGATTTACCCGCGTTCGGCTGCCCCGCCAGCACCACCACCGCACCCTCCCGCAACAGGCTACCCTGGCTTGCGGCCGCGATCAGGCGCGCCAGTTTTTCGCGAATCCCGATCAACCTTACCCCTTGGTCGCTGCGGGTGCCGGTGTCGATGTCTTCTTCGGGGAAATCGAGCGTGGCCTCGGTCAGCGCACGCAGTTCGGTCAGCCCGTCTGCGACAGCATGCACCGCCGCCGAAAACTCGCCCTGGATGGAGCGGTTGGCGCAGCGGGCGGCCTGCTCGGTCGCCGCATCAATAAGGTCGGCCACGCCCTCTGCTTGCGCCAGATCCATTTTGCCGTTGAGAAAGGCGCGCTTGCTGAATTCGCCAGGCTCGGCCACCCGCGCACCTAATTCCAGACAGCGCTTGAGCACCCGCTGCAGCACCACCGGGCCGCCATGGCCTTGCAGTTCAAGCACGTCTTCACCGGTGTAGGACCGTGGCGCAGGGAAAAAAAGCGCTAGGCCTTGATCGATAGCGGTGCCCTGCCCGTCTTTGAAGTCACTGAGAATCGCTTGGCGCGGCGGCAAAGACTTTCCGCAAAGCGCCAGCGCCAGCGCCGCCAGCGATTTGCCAGACACTCTGACGACGCCGATGCCCGCGCGGCCCGGCGCAGTGGCTATGGCCGCTATACTGTCATGGCTGGGCTGAAGGGGCGTCGGCATGGTTTCACGTGAAACATGCCCGCCCCAGGGTCAGCGACATCACGCCTTAGCGACAGGCTTCTGGCTGCCGCCTTCGATGACACGGTTGATCTGCCACTGCTGGGCGATGGACAGAATATTGTTCACCAGCCAATACAACACCAACCCGGCCGGGAAAAAGAAGAAAAACACACTAAAGGCGATAGGCATGATTTTCATCACCTTGGCCTGCACCGGATCCGGCGGCTCCGGGTTGAGCCGGGTCTGGATAATCATGGACGCGCCCATCAGCACCGGCAGCACGTACCACGGATCAATGGCCGACAAGTCGTGGATCCAGCCGTAAAACGGCGCGTGGCGCAGCTCCACCGATGCCAGAATTACCCAATAAAGTGCAATAAAAACAGGCATTTGCACCACGATTGGCAGACAACCCGCCATGGGATTAACTTTTTCCTTCTGGTACAACTCCATCATGGCTTTTTGCATGCGCTGCTTGTCGTCACCGTAGCGCTCTTTCAACTGCTGCATCTTGGGCGCGATGACTTTCATCTTGGCCATGGCCTTATAGCTGGCTGCTTGCAGCGGGTAAAAAATGGCTTTGATCAACACCGTCAACAGAATAATCGCGATGCCCCAGTTGCCGACCCACTCATGAATCCAGCTCAGTACCATAAAGAGCGGCACGGCTATCACCGTCAGAATGCCAAAATCCACCACCAAGTCGAGGCCCGGTGCCAGCTTTTTCAGCGTCTCTGTATCCTGCGGACCGGCATACAACGCGCTGCTGACACTCCCCTGCTTGCCCGGCTCGACGGCAGCCCCGGCCACAAGCACCCGCGCCAGATACAAACCGTTCTCAAGTTTAAGCGTAGAAAATTCGCGCGGCGCTTTATCCTTGGGCAAAAATGCGCCCAGGAAATAATGCTGCACAATGGCCACCCAACCTTCGGTCTGGCTGGACTTAGCATACGGCGTTTTGCCTTTGTCGATATCGTCGAACGCCACTTTTTGGAATTTTTCGCCGTTGGTGTACACCGCCGCCCCGGTATACGTGGGCAGCATAGCCGAATCACCATCCGGCGGCTTACGGTCGCGCACCAACTGGAAATAACCGTGCGGCTGTATCGCTTTGTCGCCGCCGTTGGTGATTTCATAGGCCACATCGATTACGTAGCTACCGCGCGTAAATTTATAGATTTGTGCGGTTTTGATGCCATTGCTTTCCGGCGCTTCGAGTCGGACTTCGAGCGCCGGAGCACCGTCTGCCAGTTTATATTCGCGCGCCGACGCGGTATAGGTCGTGCGGTGATCCGGCAAGCCTTCCTGCCCGATCAAGCCCGATTGCGCGATATAGGTATGATCTGCAAGGCTTTGAAATAAAACGAAATTCTTGTTTTTATCCAGCGTGCCTTTATGTTGAGTCAATTCCAGCCGACGAATATCGCCGCCCTTGGTGCTGAGCTCCACCCGCAACACGTCTGTTTCGATTTTGATGATCTCCCCGCCCGCAACCAACGCGGCGGCCGGGACGGCGCCTGCCGTTGCCCCTGGAGCCGTCGGGACGGCCGGTGTAGGGGTTGCGGATGCCGGGGCTGCTGGCACCGGGATACCACCGGTGGATTTCCCGTCTGCGACACCCTTCCCAGCAGGTTGCGAGATGCTCGGCTGTGACAGCTTTTGATCACGCTGCCAGCCTTCCACTAGCATAAAGGTGGAAAACACCAACACAAAAAACAATATGAGCCGCTGCGTATCCATGGTCTTGCTTATTCGCGATCTTTTATTGTTTATCGTTTATCGTTAGCTTGCGCTGGTGCCACCGCGCGGCCGGTCGCCAAAACGCGCGCCCAAATCACGCAGCAAACGCTCCAACTCTTGGCGCAATGCCCCGTTGCCGGAATTGCGCAAATCATTCTTTAGCTGCACCACCATATCCACCGCCGGCAGCGTACTGCGCGCGGCTCTGAAAGCTTCGCGCGCCAAGCGTTTACCGCGGTTACGGTCCACGGCCCGTTTTGACGCTTTGCGGCTCGCGATCAAGCCCAGCCGTGCCGCTGGTAGCGCATTTACGCCCGCTCGTAGAAGAAAATTTTTTCCTGACAGCCGACCTTCCGCTGCCAGCACGGCTTTGAATTCGCCGGCCTTTGTCAGCTTGCGAGGATGCGGTTTAGCCCACGACAGCCGTATCTTTTGTTCCACTATTATCAATAAAAACAATAGCTTATGTTACATCCAGCGACCACCACCGTAACCCATGTCAGGCTGACAATACGGCGCGACCTTTGGCCCGGCGGGCGCGGATGACAGCGCGGCCACCGGCCGTTTTCATGCGGGCACGGAAACCGTGCGTGCGGGCGCGTTTAATCTTGGATGGTTGGAAGGTTCTTTTCATGGCGAAATTATCCTGTCTATCAAAATGAAGTGCTTTCTTCGGGCTTTTCTCTACACCCCTCGCACACTGGGTGTGCAAAGCACCATAGCCGTCCGCTGGTGACGCGCGCCCAGCGCCGAGCCGAGCCGAGTATTGCGCCCTGTGCTTTTGGCTCAGAGAAAACCGGTGATTACACCTTATTTTGGTGTTATTTGTCAATAAAAACAACGCTGGCCAGCGTCTACGACTACGCGGGTTAACTGCTGGAAGGTTCTCCGATGGCGTACCAGAACCGCTACCTGTTTCACCCCGCAAATTCACAGGGCAAAACCCTTGTGGATAACTCGCTTCAAACCACGTAAAATTGCGTTCAGTCACGGGTGTGTTCGGTGACAGCCTTTGTGTTTTGCCGTTTTGGGTTGCATTAGTTTCGTGTGCTTCTCACGTGCTTCTCGCCTCTGTTTTTCTGTCCGGCTTCCTCTGCTTCGTCCGCCGCTGCAGAAACCGACCACTCGAACGCTAAACTTCTCGACGATCCGCTACCCAAGTGTTTGCTGACTCCCCGTAAACCATGAACACTTTTTGGCGTGATTGTCTGTCGCAGTTTGAAAAAGAACTCCCCGCACAACAATTCATCACATGGATTAAACCGTTGGCGGTTGAGGTCAACGAAGTCGGCGACATTACGATCGTTGCCCCGAACCGTTTTGTCCTGCAGTGGATCCGCGACAAGTTTCTCTCGCGTATCCACGAACTCGCTCAAGCGCAGGCCGGCAAAGCTGTAGCCATAAACCTATTGTTAGCGGATAAAGCGCTCGTCGCGCCGGATCGTTATTCTGTCGCTTCAGAAAGGGCGTCAGGTACTGCACCCACCATCGCTGCTCAAACTGTCCGAGCGCCCGCCGTCGCAGCAGCCAAGCCCACGGTATTGCCGCGAGATCTTGCGCGCCTCAACCCGGCATTCACCTTTGAGCGTTTTGTTACTGGCAAGGCCAACGAACTCGCTCGCGCCGCGGCCGCACAAGTCGCTGAAAAAGCGGGCACTGCGTATAACCCGCTCTTTATTTATGGCGGCGTAGGGCTGGGTAAAACACACTTGGCGCACGCCATCGGCAATTATTTTCGCGAACATCATCCGCAAGGCAAGGTGCGCTACATCCACGCGGAACAATATGTGTCCGACGTAGTGCGCGCCTATCAGCATAAGGCTTTCGACGATTTCAAGCGTTATTACCATTCGCTGGATATGCTGTTGGTGGACGATATCCAGTTTTTTAGTGGTAAAAACCGCACGCAGGAAGAATTCTTTTACGCTTTTAATGCGCTGATTGAATCCCACAAACAGGTCGTGATTACCTGCGACACCTACCCCAAAGAAATCACCGGTATGGAAAACCGCCTGATTTCACGTTTTGGCTGGGGCCTTACTGTCGCGGTCGAGCCCCCTGAATTAGAAATGCGTGTGGCCATTCTGCTCAAAAAAGCCGAGCTCGAAGCGGTCAAGCTGCCTGAAGACGCTGCATTCTTTCTCGCCAAGCACATTCAATCCAATGTGCGCGAACTGGAAGGCGGCCTCAAACGCATATTGGCGTATGCCCGCTTCACCGGCCACGCCATATCTGTCGATCTTTGCCGTGAAGCATTACGCGATTTACTGGCCGTACAAAACCGTCAGATATCCATAGAAAACATTCAAAAGACGGTGGCGGATTACTACAAGATCAAAGTGTCTGAAATGTATTCCAAGAAACGCACGCGTGCCATTGCCCGGCCGCGTCAAGTGGCTATGGCGCTGGCCAAAGAACTTACCCAACTCAGTTTGCCCGACATCGGTGATGCTTTTGGCGGCCGCGATCACACCACTGTCTTACACGCCTGTCGCAAGATTACCGATTTGAAAACCACCAATGGCGATATCAGCCGGGATATCTCTTCTTTACTCAAAGTGTTGCGTTGTTGATATGCTGTGGATAAATTGTGAGTAACTAACCCGATGTGTTTTTTCTTAAATCCATGAACAATGTATGCAACGCATTTCGCTGACTTATCCCGCACCCAATATACTCATTAACTAATTGATTTTAAAGTGTTTTTATAGTTATCCACAGACAGTAACCTTGCTTATTACTAGTTCTATAGAGATTTAAATCATGAAACTACTACAAATAGACAAAGACGCTTTGTTGACGCCGCTACAAGCGGTTACCGGTATTGTCGAAAAACGGCACACCCTGCCCATCTTGTCTAACGTCTTGATTGAACGCAAGAAAACCACACTGAACCTGATTGCAACCGATCTCGAAATCCAAATAACCACCCGCTGCGACATCGCCGACGCTATCACTGAAGAACAAAGCCTGACCGTATCCGCACGCAAGCTTCAAGACATCCTGCGCTCCCTGCCCAACGGCGCAGATACCACGCTCGATTTACAAGCCAATAAAGTGCTACTTAAAGCCGGCAAAAGCCGCTTTAATTTACAGACCATGCCAGCCAACGATTTTCCGAAAATGGCTGAAGCGGGTGAAATGCTGGCCAAATTCACTGTCCCGCAAAAATTGCTGCAAGACCTGTTGTCTCTGGTGTTGTTTGCCATGGCACAACAAGATATCCGTTACTACCTTAACGGCTTGCTGTTGGTTTTGGACGGCACCAAAATCAAAGTCATAGCCACCGACGGCCATCGCTTAAGCTACGCCGAAGGTACCTTGCCGGACGCCCATGAAAAGCGCGAAGTGATTTTGCCGCGCAAAGCCGTGCTCGAATTGTCGCGTCAACTGGGTACCGGCGACGCTGACGTGCAAATCGAGCTATACGCCGCGCAAGTGCGTTTTCGCTATGGCAACAGCGAACTCGTCACCAAAATTATCGACGGAAAGTTTCCCGACTACACCCGCGTCATCCCAGTCAATTACAACAAAACTATCATTCTTGATCGCCAAACCCTGCAACAATCCCTGCAAAGAGCCGCGATATTATCGAACGAAAAAATCCGTGGCGTGCGCTGGTTATTGAGCGACAACAGCCTGCGCATTTCCTGTACCAATACCGAACAGGAAGAAGCCCAAGAAGAGCTCGAGGTAACCTACACTGGTGACGCGCTGGATGTCGGCTTCAACATCACTTATCTACTTGACGTACTCAACCATGTATCAACCGACAACCTCGAATGCTCCTTCGGCGATGCCAACAGCAGCATGCTCATTACCCTGCCGGGTCGCGACGACTTTCGTTATGTCGTAATGCCTATGCGCATCTAACCCGCGCATCTATCGAAATTACGCATCATCACCCTTTACAGAATCAACAAAAAGAAAAGCACCCCATGGCAGAGAACAAGGATTCAAAAGACATCAAGGACGCCAGCGACTACGATTCGTCTAGTATTAAAATGCTTAAAGGCTTAGAGGCTGTGCGTAAACGCCCAGGCATGTATATCGGCGACACCAGTGATGGTTCCGGTCTGCATCACATGGTGTTCGAAGTCGTCGACAATGCCATCGATGAAGCCTTGGCCGGTTATTGCAATGAAATCACCATCACCATCCACACCGACAACTCCATTAGCGTGGCCGACAATGGTCGCGGCATACCGACCGGCATTCATCCCGAAGACGAGTTAAACCGTTCCACCGCTGAAGTCGTCATGACCGAGCTACACGCTGGCGGCAAATTCGACAGCAACTCCTACAAAATATCCGGTGGCCTACATGGCGTTGGCGTATCCGTGGTCAATGCGTTGTCCGAGTGGCTGCGTTTGACCATACGCCGTGACGGCAAAACCCATCAAATGGAGTTTCGCGATGGTGTAGCCGTGGCGCCGTTGAAATCTACCGGCAAAAGCGAACGCCGCGGTACCGAAGTGCATTTCATGTCCAGCACCGAAGTGTTCGGCAAAATCGAATTTCATCATGACATTCTTGCCAAGCGTCTGCGTGAGCTGTCGTTCCTGAATCACGGCGTGAAAATCGTCATGCTGGATCAACGTACTGGCAAAGAAGAAAACTTCGCCTTCAGCGGTGGTATACGCGGCTTTGTCGAGTACATGAACCGCAGCAAAAGTGTGCTGCATCAAACCATCTTTCACGCCACCGGCGAGAAAGACGGCATCATCGTGGAAGTCGCCATGCAGTGGAACGATTCCTATCAGGAATCCACACAGTGCTTCACCAACAACATCCCGCAACGTGACGGCGGCACGCACTTGACCGGTTTGCGCGCAGCGATGACGCGTACCCTCAATAGCTACATCGTCAACACCGAGTTAGCAAAAAAAGCCAAAGTCGAAACCACCGGCGACGACATGAAAGAAGGCCTGACCTGTGTACTATCGGTCAAAGTACCGGAGCCCAAATTTTCGTCACAAACCAAAGAAAAACTGGTGTCCTCCGAAGTCCGCCCGGCAGTCGAAGAAGTCGTCGCCGCCAAGCTGATGGAGTTTTTGCTCGAAAAGCCCAACGAGGCCAAAGTCATTTGCGGCAAAATCGTCGATGCGGCGCGCGCGCGCGAAGCGGCCCGCAAAGCCCGCGAGCTCACGCGGCGTAAAGGCATCATGGATTCGTTTGGGCTTACCGGCAAACTCGCAGATTGTCAGGAGCGCGATCCCAAGCTGTGTGAGCTGTATCTGGTCGAGGGTGATTCCGCTGGCGGCTCGGCCAAGCAGGGTCGCGATCGCAAGTTTCAGGCGATCCTGCCCTTGCGCGGCAAAATTTTGAACGTGGAAAAAGCGCGCTTCGATAAGCTTCTGTCTTCCACTGAAATCACCACCTTGATCAGCGTGTTAGGCACGGGCATTGGCAAAGACGAATACTCCGCCGACAAACTGCGCTATCACCGCATTATTATCATGACCGACGCTGACGTTGACGGTGCCCACATCCGCACGCTGTTGCTCACTTTTTTCTACCGCCAGATGCCCGAACTGGTCGAGCGTGGCCACATTTATATTGCGCAGCCGCCGCTCTATCGCCTGAAACACGGCAAGACCGAGCGCTATCTGAAAGACGAGCACGAGCACAAGCAGTACCTGCTCAAACTGGCGCTCGCCGGTGCACAACTCTATCCGACCGCTGGTGGGGAAGCCTTGACTAAAGACGCGCTAGAAGCGGTCGCCAAAGACTACCTGCTCGCCGAAGCCGTGATCGAGCGAGCCGGTCGTTGGGCCGACGAGGCGGTGCTGCATGTGTTGCTGCAACAGCCTGTCGAGCTAGACCTGTCCAGCGAAGCCGCCGCCACCCGCAGCGCCAAAATCATCACCAGCCTGGTGACGACCGACAAAATCAAAGTGGCCGCAGCGTACGACGAAAAGACCGAACAATTCATTATACAAATCAACAAGTTACAGCATGGCGTCGAGCATCGCACGCGCATTGACGCTGATTTTGTCAACAGCGGCGACTACGCACAAATCAAAAAGACCGCGACCGTTTTGCAGGGATTGCTCGGTGACGGCGCACACGTCAAGTTTGGCGAGCACCAGCAGCCGGTAAAAGAGTTCCGCGATGCCATCGATTGGGTGCTGAACGAAGCGCAGCGTGGCGTCAGCGTGCAACGCTACAAAGGCTTGGGTGAAATGAACCCGGAGCAACTGTGGGAAACCACCATGGACCCGAAAGTACGCCGCTTGCTCAAAGCGCAAATCGAAGACGCCATCGGTGCCGACGAAATCTTCAGCACGCTCATGGGTGATGCCGTCGAGCCGCGGCGGCATTTCATCGAGACCAACGCACTGGGTGTGCGCAATCTCGACGTATAGTCGGCGGCACTGAAGATTGAAGGCTGAGGGTTACGCGTCAGGGCCGGGCCGCAGCGCAAGCCGCGCCCCGACAATACAAATAAAGCGTGTCGCCGCCGAGCGGATATCGTGCCGCCAGTCGGCTGGTTGATCCAACCGGGGCAGCCGCAACATTTGAAATCGTAAAACCGTTCTCCCACGATGCTGGCGAAAACGTGAGTACCGCCTGCGGCAAACGCAGTAAGTTCATGTAAGCTGTTACCGATAATCCGGCCGCCGTTGTGTCGTCGCTATAGAGGGGATATCCCGCCGTGTGCGTTAATACGGCGCGAGCGGTCAACGCATAATTTTCGCCGCGCACCCGCTGTTGGTAGACCGGGAAAATCACCGTAGCGGCCAGCAGTTTTAGCGCCACCGCGCCCCACAACCAACGCATCGCAACACGCGTCTTGTTTTCTCCGAGTCGCCACAAAACCACCGCGCTGGCCAGCGCCAAAAGCGGCAACACCGGCAGCACATAGCGAAAATGACTCTGCGGTGCCAGCCAAAACGGCACATAAGCGATGGCGGCGATCAGCAGGGCCGAGCGCAGCCGGTGATCCGCGATGACTTCGCGCCACGCCCGCTGCTGTGTCAGGTACCACAGCAACAGCAGCGACAGCGGTGATAATCGCAGCACCGTTTCCAGCGGGTAAGTCACCAATGTTTTGAGATAAGTCGCCCCCCCCAGCGGCGACAGTTTGTCAGCGATTTCCGCCGTCAAACGCGTGTTATGCGATTGGTCACCGCCGACCCACCAAGCCCACGCAAACGGCACCATCAACGTCGCTGCTGCCAGCAACACAGGCAACGGGCGCAGCAAAACCGCGCGCCCCTCACGCGTCGCCAAGAATACCAGCACGGCAGCGCCGACAAACGGATAGGCAATCAAGCCCTTGGTCAGAAACCCGGCCGTTGCAAACAACAAAGTACCCAGTAACCAAGCCACGCGGCGTTCCGCCACCGCCAGCCACAAAGCCGATATCGCGCCGAACACCAACATGCCCAGCAACGGGTCGCGGTACCCTAGCCATCCACGATAAAACAAAATATCACCGAACGTGACCGTAATTGCCGCCGCCAGCGCTGCCAAAGCAGCGTCCCGATACAGCCGTTGCACCAGCAACGCCGCCATTAGACCGCTGATCGCAGTGGACGCGATCATGATTGCCCGCACCACGCCCGGCGCATATTCCCAACCCACCCAGCTGGCCAGCAAAATCACCAACCCATTGGCGAACACGCCATGCACTGCGTTCGTGCCGTACATCCACAAGCGCAGCCAGTCGCCGCGCTGCGCCATTTCCAGCGACGAAATGACGAGAATGCCCTCTTCGCCCACCAAATAAAACCACAGTGTCGGAATCGAACTCGCCACCGCACAGGCGTAGAGCGCCCACGCCTGCTTGGCGGTTATCGAGGGGTTCGAGAGGTTCCAGAGGTTGCCGCCGTTCACTTCGCCCCCGCTGTATATAGCCCATGCGCCACGCGACCTTGCGCGACAGCAGCAAAGTATCGCCCCAACACGCGCGCATAGCACTCTGGATACGCATGATGCTCATCCGAAAACTCACCCGGCGCGCAACCAAAACGTTCCGACGCACCCGCATCGATAATGCTCACCTGATAAAGCACGCCCCATTCGTGCAACGCGGTTTTGGTGCGCGCAAGGCATGGCTTTAGCTGCGGCGCGTTCAGCAGCGCCTGCTCCACGCCCGGCGCCAACGGCGGCAACAAAAAAATCATGCGACCGTCGCGCGTCGCCAGCCGCTGTGCGGCCTCACCCAAGCGGCGCAAATAGGCCGCGTTGGGCACACCCGCCGCCGCGCACACGGATTTCGCATACTTCGAACTCGGTGCCGCCGCAGCCAGCGCCAAAGTCGCGGCCTGTGCGGCGCTCAAGCGCGTATCGCGCGCAAAGGTCCAACTGCCGTCGTATCGGTAGCCGCGGCACCAGCCGGGATTTTGCGTGTCGTAGTCGCGCGCCACCGTGCCATCGTCGCAGCGATACGGCTCGCCGGCCACGTCAAACAGCGTGTGTTGCAGCGCGGTCACCGGTGCCACAGACGCCAACGCCGCGCGCACCACCTTCATCAAATTCACCACGCGCGGCCAGGTCAACGCGTCCTCGGCGCGCTTGAACCACGGCATTTTGCGCGAGGTAAAAGCCTGTTGTGCGCTGGCCACCGAAAAATCCACCGCAGTCACGGCATCCCTTTGATAAATTTGCCCTACCGACCAATCAAGGCCAATCAGCAGCCATTGAATGTGGCTGCTCAACCCCGGCGTGCGTTCCACGGCATCCGCTTCCGCGACGACAGCCGCCGTGCTGTTGCCGGTCAAACTGAAGTTATACAGACGCCGTTCCACCGGCAGCAGATTCGCGGTAATCCCCATCACCGTAGACGAGCCCAACACCAGCGTATTCACCTCCGGCAAACGATCCGCCAAGCGCAACACTTTGAACGGACGGGTGTCGGTAATCGGCGGCGCGTAGGTCACCCCTTGCGTCGCCTGCTGCCACGCGCTGGCGTCGCGCAACACCGCGGCGCTGCCCAAACTGCGCTCGCCGAGCTGCCCATTCAGCAGCAGAATCGCTACGACGACGGCAATAAAAACCCCCGTAAAAACAATAAGATACCGCTTACCGTTGCCAGCGCCCGCCATCATGATAGTGGCTCCGCGCGGGTCGGCTGATACAAGCCTGCCGGTATCGGCAGACGCGCCTGATCTCGCGCATAGCGCCCTAAAATTCGCGCATGGCACGCTGGCCACGCATGATTTTCATCCAGAAAATCTGCCGCCTTGCAGCCAAAATGCTCCGAAGCGCCCGCATCAATCACCGTCACCCCATGCGCGCGCGCCCACGTGTCTAGCGCAGCTTTGGTGCGAACCAGGCAGCGCCGCGAGGCGTCCACTTTCAGCATCTCCTGTTCCATGCCGGGGATTAACGGCGTCAGGATAAACACCACACGGCCGCCGCCACCGGTAAAGCGCTGCGCGAACGCACCCAAGCGGCGCAGCACCGCAGCATCCGGCTCACCGCCAGTCATGCACAGGTATTTTGCAAACTGGGAGCTCGGCGTGGCTGCTGCGCGCGCCAACACTTGCGCCCGTGCTTCGGTCAAGTGCGCTTCGCCGGCAAATGTCCAACTGCCGTCGTGGCGAAAACCCAAACACTGGCCGCGGCTCATCACATCATAGTCGCGTGCGGGCGCGCCGTCGGCACAGCGGTAATCCGCGCTGGCCAGCTCGAAAAACGTCTGATGCAAGCGGGTCAGGGGCTGCGCCGACAGCAGCGCGGCGCGCAACGCGACCAGCAGGGTTTTGACCGTGGGCGCGGACAAGGCATTAACCACTTTGTGCGACAACGGCACAGCAACCGCACCGAAGTTCGCGAGCGTTGACGCGGGCGACAAATCCATCGCGGGCACGGTATCCGGCAAATAAATCATGCCGACGGCCCAATCCAGACCGATAACGAAATGACGAATATGCGGCGCGTGCCGCTCGAGGTATTCCGCCTCCGCCACCACCGCCGGGATCGCGTTGGCGGTCAGACTAAAATTATAGATACGCATCGGCGGTGGAAACATCGCCTGCGTCACCCCCATCAACGACGACGCGCCCAGCACCAGCGTGTTGATCTCCGACTGCCGGTCCGCTAGGCGATGCGCCTTGAACGCCCGCGCCCGCGTCAGGGGCGGCGGAAACGTCACGCCCTGCGTCGCCTGCTGCCACGCGCTGGCGTGCCGCACCGCCAGCGCGCTGCCTAGCCCGCGCTCGCCCAGCAACAGGTTCAACGCCAGCACCGTCCCCAGCACGATAGCGAATAAACCAATAAAAACAATTAGATAGCGCTTTTCTCGCAACACGGCGTCAAAACTGAAAATAAAGAAACTCAGATTTCTTGTGCAGGTTCACCACAATCACAATCGCCAGCAGCGCAAACGGCACCGCCAACCAAGCCGAAGGCCGCCACAGCAAACGCCGCGCCGGGGCACTATCTGCGGGCACCCCCAGCGCGGGTTGCGCGCTGGCCATGATTTGCTGCGTATTCGGCGCGAACCACACCACGGCCAGCAAAATCACCAGCCAATACACCAGCCCGGCGGTCACCATGCCGCGCGCGTCGTTGAACATCACCCCGTGTGCTGCCAGCCACGCGCCCAATGCGCCCCACTTCGGCAGCCAGTGATCGGGCAGCGCAAAACCGTTGAGCCCCGCCATGCCTTGCAGCATCACGCTCGCGGTGGCCAAGCTGTCGGCGCGAAACACCACCCACGCCACCACCACCGCAGCAAAGGTGATCGCACAGGCGAGCGTGCGACCGACGGCGCTTGAACGCGTCAAATCATGGCCGAGCTTCATGCGCAGCGCGCGCCAGCCGTGATTTACGCACAGATAAACGCCGTGCAGCGCGCCCCACAGCACAAACGTCCAGCCCGCGCCGTGCCACAAGCCGCCAAGCACCATGGTGAGCAGCAGGTTGATGTAGCGCCGCGACGGCCCTTTGCGATTGCCGCCCAGCGACACATACAGATAGTCACGCAAAAACCGCGACAGCGTCATGTGCCAGCGCCGCCAGAAATCAATGATGTTCAGCGCCTTGTACGGTGAGTGAAAATTCACCGGCAGCCGCACGCCGAATAGCAGCGACAGGCCCACCGCCATGTCGGAATACCCTGAAAAATCAAAGTACAACTGAAAGGTATACGCCAGCGCGCCGCACCAAGCCTCTAAAAACGTCAGTGGCGCACCGCTGCGCGCGGCATCGAAAAACGGCGCGACATAGTTGCCGACCTCATCTGCGATCAACACCTTCTTCGCCAGCCCCAACACAAACAGCGTCACCCCTGCTGCCAGATTCGCGGCGTGCGGGGTGTAAATTTCGCGCCGCGCAAACTGCGGCATCATTTCTGCGTGATGCAATATGGGCCCCGCGATCAAATGCGGAAAATACGTTACGAACAGCGCGTAGTGCACAAAGCTGACCTCGCGCACCTTGCCCTGATACGCGTCCACCAGAAAAGCGATTTGCGTGAAGGTAAAAAACGAAATACCCAAAGGTAAAATGATGTCGCCCACACTCCACTGCGTTTGCAGCGTGGTGTTGAGGTTCTCCACAAAGAAGTTCGCGTATTTGTAGTACGCCAGCAGCGACAGGTTCGCTACCAAGGCAAAAGTCAGCACACGGCGCGAACGTGACAGCGCCAGCGCCAGGCCCACGCGGTAGTTGAACGCCATCGACAGTGCGAGCAGCGCTACGTACTTGGGGTTCCACCAGCCATAAAAAAACAGCGAGACCAGCGTAAGCCACGCCGCCGCCAGCAGCGGACTGCGCCGCCCCAAGAAAAAAAATCCGCCCAGCGCCAGCGGTAAAAAGGCAAAAATGAACGAGAATGAATTAAACAGCATAGCCGCGATGCCTGTTTCGCTAAGTTGCCAAGGTGCTAAGTCGCTACGCTGTTACACCGGCCATGAATGGCATGCGGCGATCACCGCGGCGATCTGCGCCTCATCCATCACCGGGCTGATGGGCAGGCTCAACACCTCGCGATGTATCGCCTCGGTGACCGGATACGAGCGGTTGTTCCACTCGCGATAGGCGGGCTGCTGATGTGGCGGCACTGGGTAGTGAATCAGCGTGCCGATGCCGGCGTCCGACAAATGTTTTTGCAAAGCATCCCGATTCGGCGAGCGAACCACAAACACATGCCACACCGGGTCATTCTTGTTGCCCACCACCGGCAAACGGATGTGCGGGTGGCGAATTTCATTCAAATAGCGCTGCGCAATCGCGCGACGGCGCTGATTGTCGGCGTCTAGGTGCGGCAGCTTTACGCGCAATAGCGCGGCTTGCAGTTCATCGAGACGGCTGTTGACGCCTTTGTACAGATTCGCGTACTTGCGATGCGAGCCGTAATTACGCAAGGCGCGCAGCGTATCAGCCAAGGCATCGTCGTCGGTGGTCACAGCGCCGCCGTCACCCAGCGCGCCGAAATTCTTGCTGGGGAAAAAGCTGTGTCCGCTGGCGTCTCCCGCATGACCCAAGGCCCCAGCGCGCACGCCGGCATGCCGCGCACCTTGCGCCTGCGCGCTGTCTTCCAGCACCTTGAGTCCGTGTTTGCGCGCGATGGCGTTGATAGCCGTCATGTTCGCCGTTTGGCCATACAAATGCACCGGCAGGATCGCCTTGGTGCGCGCGCTGAGGTGTGCTTCGATCAACGCCGGATTCAGATTGAACGTGGCTTCATCCGGCTCTACCAATACCGGTGTCAAACCGTTTTCGGTGATCGCGAGTATCGTGGCGATGTAAGTGTTGGCCGGCACAATCACTTCATCGCCCGTTTGCATCACGCCAAGCTGCATCCAGGCGCGCAGCACCAGCACCAGCGCCTCCAGCCCGTTACCGACGCCCACGCAATGCCGCGTGCCGCAATAGGCGGCGTACTCGCGCTCGAAAGCCTCGACTTCTTTGCCCAGCACATACCAGCCGCTGTCGAGCACGCGCGTGAAGGCAGCGATCAGCGCGTCACGATCGCGGGTGTTAATGGCGTGCAGATCAAGAAAAGGAATCATGAATTACCTGAATGCCGTGGGGCAAAAGGCGGCGATAACGCGTAAAAGAGGCCAGCACCGGCGCGCGTTGGGTCTCATACCAAAAATCGATATCCGTTTCACGCGTGCGCACACCGCCGAAGCTTTCCATAAAGCGCCAAACCGTGCGATTTTCCTTGCGCACCGCGAAGTAGGATCGGTTAAAGCCCAACGTATACAGCGCATAGTGATACACCATCACCAGCGCCTCAACAGCCGCGCTGGCAGGCGCACCGTCTTTCATCACCCAACTGCCGAAACAAAAGGCATCGCCGTCTGGATCATATAAACGAATGGTCCCGAGCGCTTCGCCCGCTGGCGTTTCAACGACAAAATAGGCATCGTTGGCGCGGCTGGCATATTGGGTGAGCCACGCGATTTGCGGTGCGAGTTCCGCGCTGGTGGCCGAGATGTAGCGACGCTTGCGTGCATCGGTGCGCAGCGCCACCAAAAACGCCGCGTCTCGCACCTCGGCGTTGCGCAACACCAGTCGATGTCCGACCAAGCGTCGTGCTTTGCGGATAACCGGGTTGGCAGCTACTAGGCTCATTCTGCCCCCTTGCAAAAGGTTTTGAACGCGTCATAGTCGCGGATGTAATCCGTCGCATCGTAGCGGCCGTCTGCCAGCACCAGCAGCACGCAATCGTTGGAGAATTCGTACATCTCGTGCCACACCAACGGATCGATGAACAAGCCCCGATTGTGCGAGTTGTTAGCATCAAGCCGCACGTCTTCACGCTGCGCGCCGTCGTCGAGTAACACCGTGCAATGGCCAGCGATGCAGACCATCAATTGTCTCAGGGCATGATGTGCGTGCTTGCCGCGGCGCACGCCAGCGCGCGTGCCAAAAATGTAATAGACGCGCTTGAGGGTAAACGGAACGGTTTTATTTTCTTCCAGCGCAACCAGCCAGCCGTCGTCGTCGCCGCGTACCGGCAAATCCATGTAGCGCGCTAGCATCAGCCGCGTTCCTTGCCGAGCAAACACCAGCGCGACCCGACATAGTTAACCGGCAACATCAGCGAAACCGTGACAAAAATAGCCCATCGCGCGGGCCAACCCAATCCGTCGATCAACGCAGCGTTGATGGTGCCGCCCAGCAGCCCCGCCGCTGCGTAAAAAAGGACAAAGGCGGCAAACCCGCGCCCGCTGGTTTGCGCCATGAACACATGTCGCGCGTAAAGATAGTAAGCAAGGGCCACGCCGACCACATAAGCCGAAACGTAAGCGACCCAATACCCCACCATAAACAAAGCCGCCTGATAAAATCCCAATGAAATCAATGTGTTACCAATGCCGGCGGCGATAAACCGCAGCACCTGCGCACGCGGGCTTGTAGGATTCAGCGCGCTATCCATGCCGCGTCGGATCATTAAACTGCGCTCGGTCGCGCACTAGGCCCAGCGGTCGGCGTTTGGTATTTTCGTAGGCGCGCCACACATAACTGCCGACGATGCCCAGCCCCAGCAGAATCAACGACGCTGAAAATAGTAGGGTGACCATAATCGCCGTGTAGCCCGGCACCGCAATGACGTTGAGCAGGCGCGCGCCCATCAACGCCAAGCCCAGTAGCAGGAATCCTATCGTGCCGGCAAAGCCGATCAGCATCAGCAGCGTAATCGGAATCGCGGTGAACGAAAAAATACTGTCGAGCAAATACTTGGCCTTGCCGCGCCATGTCCAGCCGCTGCTGCCGTATTTGCGTACGCGCCGCGCGTAGGGAACCTCTGCGCGCGGAAAGCCGATCCAGAATAATTGCGCAATCAGCGAGCTGTGCGCTTCGTCGAGTTGCAGTAGCGCATCACGCGCGCGGCGCGATACCGCGAAAACATCCACGCCCGACGCCGGAATTTCCGGCTGCACCAGCCAGCGATACAAGCGCCAGAATACGCGTGCGGAGAATTGGCTCGCCGCCGGATCGTCGCGTGCACTGCGCGTACCGATCACCACATCGTGTCCTTGAGCGAGGCTGTTGAAAAACGCCACCATCAATTCGGGCGGCTCCTGCAAATCCGCCGCCATCACCGCAATGTATTCGCCGCGCGCCGCCGCCAAGCCGGTACGCACCGCGGTAAACGACCCAAAATTACGCGACAGCGCAATCAACTGCGACGGCACGGCAAACGCAGGCAAATGCTGCGCCAGCCAGGGTTCAGAGTTATCCGGGCTGCCGTCCACCACGAACACCACTTCTACACTTCCCTTGGTTTGCGCACTGATTTCCTGCACCGCCAGCAACACCTCCGGCAGGAAGGCCTCGTTGCGGTAAACCGGAATAATCAGGGTATGGCTGATCGGCATGGGTGTGTGTTATCGGAAAAACTACGTGGCAAAACCTACGTAGGTATTTGATTATACGGAATTTTCCGAGCGGCTTATAGCGCAGCATCACGCAGCACACCACGCCGCACCAGCCGCGCCGGGTTGCCGCTCAGCACGCAATTAGGGTCGTTAAAATCGCCGCGCACCACCGCGCCAGCGCCGATCACCGTGCCGGCGGCCAGCCGCGTGTCTTTCACGATGGCCGCGCCAAAACCGATCCAGCAACGCTCGCCGATGGTGATGGCCGCTGGCGGGTTAATCCAGATGTTGTCGGCGTCGTAGAGCTTATGAAAATCGTGGTCGATGAGGGTCGCGTCCCAGGAAATCAGCGTGTCGCGCCCAATCGCAATGTGCTTGGCGCAATACAGCGACACGCGCGCATTCGTCAGCACGTTGTCGGCGATGTCGAGCAGGCCCGTACACACCACGCTCGTGCCGGGCCCGATGCGCACGCCATCGCCCAGCCGCACGCGGCCCTCCACGCGCCACACGCCGGGGCGGCCGCCGTCAGGGAACACATCCACATCCGCCGGGCCCAGCCGCACACTGCCGAAGCGATACGACGCCAGTGTCACCGAGCCGCCCAGCTTCACCAGCTTCACGCGATGCGACACCAACACCGGCAGGCGGCACGCTTTGGCGAACGGGAAATAACGAAAATTAAAGATCAGCGTTTTCGGCAAGCCCAGCAGCAAGCGCCACGCCTTGCCGGCTTCACGCAGCAGCATGGCCAGCCTGACTGGAAAACTGAATTTGATACAGCTTGGCGTAAAACCCGTCCAGCGCAAGCAGCTCGCGATGTGTGCCGATCTCCACAATGCGCCCCTTGTCGAGCACCACAATGCGATTCGCGTTTTCCACCGTCGACAAACGATGGGCGATGACGAGCGTGGTGCGGCCTTTCATCAAGGCGTCGAGCGCGGCTTGCACGTGACGCTCCGATTCTGAATCCAGCGCCGAGGTGGCTTCGTCCAGCACCAGCACCGGCGCGTTTTTCAGCAGCGCGCGCGCAATTGCCAACCGCTGCCGTTGCCCGCCGGACAGTTTGACGCCGTTTTCGCCGACGATGGTGGCGAAGCCCTGCGGCATTTGCGTGATGAACTCGGTGGCGTGCGCAGCATCGGCGGCGGCTTTGATGGCGGCTTCGGTTGCGGTATTCATTGCGCCGTACGCAATGTTCGCCGCCACCGAATCGTTGAACAGCACCACGTCCTGACTTACCAGCGCGATGTTGGCGCGCAGGCTGGCGAGCTTCAAGTTTGCCAGATCGTGCCCGTCCAGCAACACGCGCCCTGATGTGGGCCGGTAAAAACACGGCACCAAGTTAGCCACCGTCGATTTGCCCGCGCCCGACGCGCCCACCAGCGCTACGGTTTCGCCCGGCGCGATGTTGAGGTGGACGCCACCCAGCGCGGGTTGCTCGGCGCCTTCGTAACGTAAGTATATGTTTTCAAACAATAATTCACCACGCGCCCGTTCAATGTGCACCGTGCCCGTGTCGCGTTCACCCGGCTGATCCAGCAACGAAAACACGCTTTCTGCCGCGGCCAGCCCGCGCTGCAGCGGTTCGTTCACACTGGTGACGCGCTTTAACGGCGCAGTCAACATCAGCATCGCGGTCAAAAAAGAAACAAAGCTGCCGACGGTAATCGACGCATCGCGCGTGGCAAAAAAAATCATCGCCGCCAGCGCGCTGGCCGCCACCAGTTGCACAAACGGCACGCTGGTTGCCGCCGCGGCCGCCTGCTTCATCAAAAAGCGCCGCACGCGATTGGTTTCCTTTTCAAAGCGGCCCGCTTCATACGCCTGCCCGCCGTAGAGCTTGACGATTTTGTGGCCCTCAATCGCCTCTTGAATCACCTGTGTGACTTCGCCCATCGCCGTTTGCACATCGCGGCTGGTGTTACGCAGGCGGATGCTCACCAGCCGCACAATCAAAATAATCAGCGGCGTCATTAGCAGCGACAACAACGTGAGTTTCCAGTTGAGCCAGAACATCCAGCCGAGCAAACCGATAATCGCCACGCCATCCTTGAAAACCGCCACCAGCACACTGGTCGCGGCGGCGGTGACTTGTGTCACGTCAAAGGTGAGTTTCGAAATCAAATTACCGGAAGCCTGCTCGTCGTAATACGGCGTCGGCAATTCGAGCAGCCGCGCAAACATCTGCGCGCGCAAATCCATGACCAGCCGGTTGCCCACCCAAGCCATGCAATAGGTTGCCGCATATTCCGCCAGCCCGCGCACCAGAAACAGGCCAATAATCACCAGCGGCATCCAGCGAATCGCCGCTGCATCCCGCTCGACAAACACCCCATCGAACAGCGGCTTCATGACAGCCGGCAGCGCCGCTTCAGTCAGCGCCACCAAAACGGCACCCACAATCGCCACCGCAAACACGCGGCGATACGGCGCGACATAGCGCAACAGGCGCAGGTATAAATCGGTGCTGGAGATGCGGGAGGGCGTTCGGGCGGGGGCGGTCACCTGTCGAACGGTAGCAAATTTTTGATTTTAATTCAAGAACTTAGCGATGAATTCTGTGCGTCGGATCGCGCAACCGCAGCCCAATGTACCCTAGGGCGGAAAAGCGCAGCGTCTTCCGCCGCAAGGCATACCCGCCCGCCGTACACCTTGCATAGACGAACTATCCACCGTGCAGTAGCATAGTTTCATGCCTACAGTTCTGCGTATCGGTCCGTATCGATTTCATTTCTATTCAGACGAAGGCGACGAGCCGGCGCATATCCATGTGGATATTGGCGACGGTGAATGCAAGTTTTGGCTCGACCCGGTAACCTTGGCGCGCAGCATCCATGTTCCCGCAGCCGAGGTGCGCAAAATTGAACGCTTGGTTTTTGAGCATCGAACCTTTTTGAAAGGAAAATACGATGAATTCCACCGCCGCCGAAATTGAAGTACTGGCCTCCCGCGTGTGGGTTGATCGCCGCACCGTGTTCGTTGAGCTTACCGATGGACGCCAGTTGGGATTCCCCGCTGACCGCTTCGACCGTCTGAGCCAAGCCACAAACGAGCAGTTGCAAAAAGTGACGTTGCGGCTAAACGGCTACGCCTTGCGCTGGGAAGAACTGGATGAAGACATCACCGTGCGCGGCATTTTTGAAGGGCGGTTTCAGCGGGCGTTGCCAGCGGCGGCGTAAGCGCGATTGCTACGAGGCAAGATATAGCAAGAGGCGATGTTCATACCAAAAGCGGCCCCTTCAATTCCCGCAAGCCAACAATATCAACCCCGCGAAACGGGTGAAGCTCTAGCAAATGCGCATCACTCGAAACCAGAATATCCGCCTTGGCCGCAAGCGCCAGTTCCAGAAATTTGTTGTCCTTGCTGTCGCGGCAATCCGGGACTTTTTCTTGGGGTTCGATCAGGGCCACAGCAGACACATAGAACTTCATCCACATAAGACGCTGGCCTAACGGCTGCCAAGCTTCAAATTTTGGTCGCGACAAAACGATTTGCAATTCGCGCAACGCCTCGGGGGATGAAAATAATTCATGACTGCGCTCGACATGTTAGCTAACATGAACAGGTTAAGCGTCACGGACGATTTCTGCAAGCGGCCGTTGGGTGCGAGATTCCCCAATTTTCAGGCGGCGTGGAACACCGCCTGAGTTGTTGGATATTAGTTGTTATAAATCAATGAGTTACCTAAACTCATAAGCCGCATAAACCGAAGCATTCCGCTCCGGCAACGGATATACGTTATAGCGGTCCACCACAAACTGGCTGCGCACGGCGTAGTTGTAATATTTCTCGCCGAACAGGTTGTTAATCGCGCCACCCACGCGCCATGGGCCATGGCGATAGGTCAGTTTCAGATCGACGACGGTGTAAGCGGGGATTTTCACGCCCAGCGTATTGCCTTCGTCGTTGTCCATGAATTGCGCACCGACGTGATTGGCCACCGCCGACAATTGCGTGTTCGCGTTAATCGCCCACGACGCGCTGGTGGTGAACTTGTGGCGCGGCACCAGCGGCACGGCTTTGCCGGCCACCGATACATTAAGCATCGGAAAACCGCCCGGCAGCACGCCTTCGAGAAACCTGGCGTCGATGAAGGTGTAGGCCGCGCCCAGCGTGACGGTTTGTGTCGCGCGCCATTGGCCGTCCAACTCCAAACCACGGCGGCGTGACGGCGGCAGGTTGGTGTTGCCGATGCCGTTGGTGAAGGGGTCGAGATGGATTTCGTCTTTGACATCCATGCTGAACACAGAAGCGCGCATGCGCCCTGCCGAGCCGCGCGTTTCGATGCCCAGCTCGTGCGTGCGCGCGCGTTGCGGGCGCAAGAACTGAAACTGACGATTAAATGCGGCATTGAATTCGTAAATTTCATCCACGTTGGCAAAGCGGAAACTGCTGCCGGTTTTGACGTTGAGCGTGGTTTGCGACGCCAACTGATAGCGCAGGCCGGCCTCATAGGCGCGGCCGGTGTTGCTTTGCGATGCCGCTGGCGCGCCGGAACCGAATGCGCCGCCGGGCGCGGTGGCGTCGTAACGGTCGCGTGCGGTGATGCTCACGCGCTCTTGCCGATAGCCGCCTTCGAGTGCAGCGCGTTCGGTCAACTGGAAGGTATCCCGCAGGTAGAACGCACGGTTGGTTTGATCCGATTCAACCGTGTTGATCGGGCGTGTAACGTTGCCCGGCAAATTGGATTGCAGCAAACGGTAATCCCAGCGATACCAATCGATGCCCGCGATGAAAGTGTTGGCATGCCCCGCCAGCGGCGTGGTGATTTTGACGCGCGGGGTGAGCGACAACACATTCAGATCGGCAATGCGGTAATTCGGAAAGCCGCCGAAATCAAAATACGACGTTTGCTCCTTGCCACGCCAGCCGCCGCTTAAGTTGATTTCGCCAAAGCCGGTGGTGATACGCCAATCCAACGCCGCCCGGTCGCCATCGCGCGTGGCGTAATCCAGCGGGGTTTGCGCGCCGCGCCGGTCGGTTGCCGGCTGGTTGACGTTGGCGCTCGGCTGTACTTGGCGCGCGCCAGGCAAGCGTATGCCTTGGCGGTCGGCTGCGAGCTTTAGGGTGAATTCGCCAATGCCGGTTAGCCAATACAAATCAGCCGCCGCGTTGTGTTGCCGGTTGCGGTTATTGTCACGGAAGCCGCGTGATGTGAGATCGCCCGCTTGCAGGCTAAAGCCTACATCTTTGCCGGCGTAGTTGCCGCGCAATTGAATCTCACGTGTGTCGTAGGCACCGTAACGGCCTTCAACCGTAACGCTGCTCGGTTGTGACATCGGCGAGCGCGTGATGATGTTGATTACGCCAGCGCTTGCGCCGTCGCCATACAGCACCGCGCCGCCGCCGCGCACGACTTCAATGCGCTCAATCGCGCTCAAAGGCACTGCCGACCATTGCACGCCGGATAAATCCACATCGCTCACGCGCCGGCCATCGACGAGAATCAACGTATTTAGCGTGCCGCTCGCGCCAAAGCCGCGCATATCGACGGTGGTACTGGCGGCGTTGTTGCCGAACAGGTCGCGCACGTTAACGCCGGCCTGCTGCGCCAGCAAATCGGGCACCGTTTTGGCCGCGCTGTTACGGATGTCTTCCGCCGTAATCACGGTCACGCCCGGCGACATCACCGCTGCGGATTCGGCAAAACGCGTGGTGGTGACGATCACCGGCGGGCCTGCCGCGATGGGTGGCTCGGCGGCCGTCGCTGAATGAACGGCCAAGGTATAGCTGTTGAGTGCCGCAAGCACGGCTGCGGCGATGGTTTTGTGACGTGTCATACAATCCCCAAATAGTGGAGCGCGCCCGCCGCGCGCAAATAAACGCACCGGAAACACCTCAGGGAAATGACCACAAAGCGCTTGGGAACAGCACAACTCGCCATGCGTCCCAAACGATCCGGTTCGCCGCATCCCCGCAGCGTTTCCATCCATCGGCTAAGGCCGGTATACGGGCTCATGAACTACGATGGGCCGCCTTCCCATGAGCGAACTCACAGTGGCTGGTTGGCACATCGCTGCGGCGACCATGCAAAAATCGCACAGCGTTCGCGTTCATTGACCGTTGCGGGGGCAGCGCTGGCTTTGAACTATAAGTATTTGATTTTAAACACTTATTATTCGCACCGGCTTCCCGTTTAACTGACGTTTCGCGTGAAACGCCAGCACCTGTTGCCGTGTCGCGGCAAGACTCGTGTACGGAACACGAATTGCGTAGACAGCGCGATATTAGCACACGCTTTCGTCTGGCGCTGCTAGCGCCACAAGCGCGAAACTACATTCAGTTTTAGCTGTTAGTAATTGACTCCATGGAGTTTTCCCACTTATAGTGCGCGCATGGAAGCGGAACTCAAATCGCTCGAAGACAAACTCGCGCAGTTGGTGTCGCTATGCCATCGGCTGCGCGCAGAAAACCATCAATTGCGCCAGGATGTTGCGGCGGGGCTCAACACCGCTCGCGCGCTCGACGAAAAAATTAACGCGGCCACGGCGCGCCTCGAAGCCTTGCTGCAACAAATCCCCGAAGAAACCGCATGAGCGCTGCCGACGCCAGTGGTACCAGTGGTACCAGTGGTACCAGTGGCACCAGTGGTTCCAATGAGGCCAAAGACAGCAAGGGTCTGCAAATCACTATCATGGGACGCAATTTTCGCGTCGCGTGCAAAGAAGACGAGCAGGCCGGATTGCTCGAAGCCGTCGATTACCTTAACCGGCGCATGGAAGAAATCCGCGATCAAGGCAAGATCGTCGGCCTAGAGCGCATCGCCATCATGGCCGCGCTTAACATTACGCACGAATTTCTGGGCGCAAAGGTCGGCGGTGATTTTGACATAGCCGGCTTCAAGCGTAGAATGAACGGCATGGAAACGGTGATCGATCAGGCGATGTCGGAGCAAAGCAAACTGTTTTAATGGTTTAGCTGACTCGTTGCGCAACAGCCTGCATCACGCGTTCAGAAATTCCCCTGCGGTGTTCGTAAAGGCCTTAATTTCTTTGAGCCAATATGCATGTAACGGTTGCTGACCTTAGCGATTCCGGTGTGAGCGTCCCACGCGGACGAACCTGAAGGAATCCGGAAGGCGACCCCTTGAGCCCTAGGCTCAAGAAACGGGTCTGACGGCACAGGCGGGGGAACCCCATCGTGAACCCGGTAAAAAGTGATCACACTTTTTGCCGCTAGTATCTCCCCTCTCCCATCGGGAGAGGGGCTGGGGGTGAGGGAGCTCCAATAACAGAACGCGGAACCCGGAACCCGGAACTCGGAACTGCATGCGGCTTGGCCGCATTTTTTTATGGAGCAGGCACATGCGTTACTGGTTAATGAAATCGGAGCCGGAGGCTTACAGCATCGACATGCTTGCCAAGGACAAAACCACCCCTTGGACGGGCATACGCAACTATCAGGCGCGCAACTTCATGCGCGACCAAATGAGCAAAGGCGACAAAATCTTGTTCTACCACTCCAACTGCGAGCCGCCTGGTGTCGTTGGCATCGCGGAAGTGAGCGCACTGGCCTACCCCGACGAAACCCAGTTCGACGCCAAGAACAAGTATTACGACGAAAAAGCCACGCGCGATAACCCGCGCTGGTTGCACGTCGATATCAAGTTTGTCAAAAAAGGGCGGCTCATCAGCCTAGACGAACTACGCCAACACCAACCACTGGCCAATATGCGCATACTCGCTCGCGGCAACCGGCTGTCCATCACGCCGGTGGATCCGGCCGAGTGGGCATTTATTACGAAGCTGCTGTAGCGACTGGAGAAATCATGCCGCCCCCCATCAAAACCATCGACACCCACGCGCACTATTTCCCACAGAACTACATTGACTTAATCGCCCAACACGGCAAGCGCTGCGGCACTACCGTCACGGTGGACGACAAGGGCGTGACCTTCATCCAAGTTGGACTGCATCTGCGCACCGGCCCCATCACGCGCACTTTTATCGATCTCGACGAGCGCCTCAAAATCATGGACAGCCAAGGCGTAGGCATGCACGCTCTGTCGCTCACACAGCCGATGGTGTATTGGGCCGACGACGAACTGGGCGCGCAACTATGCGTGGCGTTTAACGATGCCGTCAGCGCCGCACACCAAGCCCACCCGGATCGTTTGATCGGCTTCGCCTGTCTGCCCATGCAAAACCCGATCCTCGCGGTGAAAGAGCTGGAGCGCGCCGCCAAACTGCCGGGCATCAAAGGCGTTTACTTTGCCACGGCGGTGCGCGATCGCGAGCTATCCGATCGCAGCTTCTGGCCGGTATACGAGCGTTGCGAAGCGCTGGGTTTGCCCATCTTCCTGCACCCGATGATGATCAACAACGAGCGCATGAAACAGTTTTACTTGGTTAACCTGTGCGGCAACCCCTTCGACACCGCGCTCGCCGCATCACACTTGATCTACGGCGGTGTGCTCGATGCTTTTCCCAAACTCGAAATCAGCCTGCCCCACGCCGGTGGTGTGTTAACCGCCTTGCGAGGGCGCCTCGACCGCGGCTTCGACACCCGTGCCGAATGCAAAACCATCAGCAAGCCACCCAGCAGCTACCTCAAACGTTTCACCTACGACACCATCAGCTACAACGAAGAACTGCTCGAAGACCTCATCAAACTCGTCGGCGCAGATCGCATACTCGTGGGCAGCGACTACTGTTTTGATATTGCCTACGAAGAGCCGATCCGGTTTCTCAATGGCGTGAAATCATTGACGGCTGAACAACGGCAGCAGATTGTTTGGGATAACGCGGTGAAATTGTTGAATTTGTAATCGGCGTGGCACTTGATGCTGCAAATTTGATGGCAGACCCCGTTCGTAAGGGCGGTTCAAATGGCTTCCCAGTCTGTCACCAGCAACCCCGCGACGCGGCTGAATTCTGCGGTGTTGTGCGTCACCCGCGTTGCGCCGTGAGTGCGTGAATGGCGGCGATCAGCGTATCGTTCGGCCCGATGGGCGTGCCCAGTGTCAGTAGATCGGCGTGGATTTGCCCGTAGTGCTCGGCGCATTTATCATCAAACGCCAGACTGTGCACAATGGCTAAGGCGCTACGCTGCTACGCCACCCGACTCAATCGCGCGGCCATGCGCGTCTGCCAACCAGGACCTGTTGCCCGCCAGCGCGCAACCACCTCGGCGGGCAAGCGCAGCGAAATCAGTTGCCGCGGGTTGATGGAGATAGGGCGTCCGCCTTTGTTAACCTTGGCCTTGGCCAGCATGGCGTCGGTCAACGCCGGTAATTCGTCGTACTCGTGCTTGGCAATAACATGCGCATCGACGCGCCGAAGGTTAGATTTCAAGGAGCGGGGCAATACGGGCTTTTTCGCGCTCATTGGCTTTCCTCATGCTGAATACATGGCGATCCGCGCCACGCGGGGTGTAACCTACAACGACCATGCGCCCGGCCAATAAGCCGTAACAAATTATTCGCGTTTCGCCGTAGTCTTGCCGTTGATCTTCAAAACCCACGTGTCGCCCACTTTCACATCAGGTCGCTCAGCGTGGGTCAGTTGTTGCGCCCAGACGCCCCCCCACGCAAGCAATGGTGAGCAATGCCACAAGGCCAATTACTTTAAGCGCTGATTTTTCCAGACAGAAACAAAACGCATGGCGATCTCCTTTAAGAATCAGTAAGTACACTGGATTTGTAGGTGCACAGTCGATGCAAGGTATCAAAATTGAACGAATAGCAGCTTGCGCTGGCATCATACCGCCTCAAGTGTCACCCGGTGGGAAACGACACAAAACCCAGGAACAACGAACATTCCCGCGCTATGGTTCGCGCCTTGCAGCGCTGCTATAAAATCCTGTCATTGAGCGCAGCCCGCGCCGGTCGATGCGAATGCGCAGAAGGAAGCAATTGCCGCCGTCGCAGGCTATTACGCGGCGCTGGGCCTGCCCGCGCCGCAGCCGGTGAAAGCGCCGTACGCCCCCGACCTCGAAGCGCAACTGAACCTGATGGAAGACTTGAAGCCCGAAGTGCTGACGTTTCACCTGGGTACTCTGCCGTCCGCGCGCTTGCAGCGCCTGAAGTCGCTGGGCATCAAAACCGGCGGCAGCGCCACCTGCGTGGACGAAGCGCTGCATCTGGAAGCGCAGGGCGTTGATTTCATCATCGCGCAGGGCGCGGAGGCCGGCGGCCATCGCGGCGGTGCTGGCCCTCGGTGCGCAAGCCGCGCAGATGGGCACGGCGTTTTTGCCGTGCGCGGAAAGCGGCGCGCCTGCGGTGCACAAGCAACATCTGCTCGCGGCGCGCGAAGACACCACGCGGGTCACCGAAAAATTCTCCGGCAAGCCCGCACGCGGCCTCGCCAACCGCTTCCTGCGTGAGATGAACGCAAGCAACGCGCCGCAACTGGCTTTCCCCGCGCAAAATGCACTCACCGGCGCGCTGCGCGTGGCTTCCGCCAAGGCGGGCAACCCGGATTTCGTGTCAATGTGCGCGGGGCAGGCAGCACCACTCGCGCGTGAAATGCCAGCGGGCGAACTGGTGGCGCGGCTGGGGGATGAAACGATGGCGGCTATTGAGCGGCTTACCGCGATGCGGCGATAGCACGTAACCCGTAGGGCGTCAGTAAGCAAAGCGCACTGCCCCGAATGCATCGGACGATGAAGCTACATGCGATGCATTGCGCTTCGCTTAATGCCCCCTACGCGGGCTGAGAATTGTTCTTCGCAAATGCTATATTGCAAGACCCTGTGCTTGCGGCTGAATAATGTGAATTTCAACATTCAATCGAATCCACGAACTTTGTTTGATCCGCCTAAATTCTGGCACCACTTTAATTTTCTTTACGTAACACGCGACAACCCATGATAACTACTTGTACAAGCTCCTTTGTCTTTGTCGAAATCCTAAAGGTACTTCCCACTGCGATTGTGGGCGCAATTGCTGCATACATTGCTTGGCGACAAGCGCAAATTGCAAAAGAGCAAAAAGAGATATCGTCTGCAAATCTGAATCGTGAATTGTTTGACCGCAGAATTACGGTTTTCGAAACCGCTTGGGGCATCGCCTCCAAGATAATTTTGGAAGGTGTAGACAATGTTGATACCTTTCCAATGACAAATCTATTTCCCCTAGCGTCGTTCCTATTTAAATCGGACGTTGGGGACTATCTGAATGAACTCAACACGAAAATCATTCGTTTGAGAATCATCGTACAACTCACTAAAAATAACAGCAACGTCGTGCCACACGATTTGATTCATGAACGAGCGGCCATCGAAATGTGGATTGGTAAGGCTGCCTCCGAAGGAATTCGGAATGTGTTCGCACCTTATTTGGATTTTGCGAAATGGCAGTAACGCGCGTAACCCGCAACCCGTAGGGCGTCAGTAAGCAAATCGCACTGCGCCGAACGCCTCGCGGCTAATGGCTCACGCGGCGATCTTCTCCCGCAGCGGCCTAATGAGGCTTTCCGCCGGGATGCCCAGTTGCTTGTGCAGCCGCCAGATCATCCTGAGTGAAAGCGGGCGCTTGCGATTCAGCACCTCATACACACGGTTGGCCGGGCCTATGATGGTGGCGAGGTCTTTGACGCCGAGGCCACGCTGTTCCATCGTGAACTTGATGGCCTCCACCGGATCAGGCAAATCCATGGGATAGTGTTTACGCTCATACGCTTCAACCAGTGTCACGAGCACGTCGAGGCGTTCGCCCTCCGGTGTGTTCGCTTTCGCCATCATCAAGGACTCAATGGTCTTTAGGGCGGCGCGGTAATCGGCCTTAGTCTTGATGGGTTTGATGTTCATCGCGTGCCTCGCAAAATGCCACTGCAAATTGAAAATGGCTTCAAATGGTTTGTGCGTCGATTTTGTCGTATTCCGCGTGCGTGCCGATAAAGCGGATGTACACCACACGGTACGCATAGTTGATCCACACGACGAGGTGGTAGCAATTACGCAGAAATATCGTAACCCCATTGTTATTGTTACATCGGCCTTTCGACGCGGCGTCAAACGCATGCACCAAGCTAATTTACGTGAGCGGGGGGCAGCGGCGCAAAACGATTGCGGCTATAGTTATGCTCCCTTGCATCCGTCACCAGTAATATCCCGACCCAAAGGAACCGTCATGTCCCTGTACCGCGCACCCGAATTTCAACCCGTTACATCGCAGCGCCGCCGCTGGCTCGCCGGCATGACAGCGCTCGGCGCAGGCGTGTTGCTGCCGGGGTGCCAGACCACCCCCACGAGTACGCCGGGCAAGCCCCACCGCATCGACGTGCACCACCATTTTGTGCCTGCGGCGTACGTGGCGGCACTGAAAGCCAACAAATTCCGCCCGGTAGATTGGTCCGTGCAAATGTCGCTTGAGGAAATGGACAAAAGCGGCATCGCCACCGGATTAATCAGCCCGCCGCCGCCGGGCGTAACCTTCGGTGACAGCGCCTTGCGCCGCAAACTGGCGCGCGACATCAACGACGCCGGCGCCAAAATGGTGAGCGACCGCCCTACGCGCTTTCGTTTGTTGGCGACGTTGCCGTTTGCGAGCGTTGAAGACAGCCTGGCCGAAATTGCCTACGCGTTTGATGTGCTGAAGGCCGACGGCATTTCGCTCATGACCAGCTACAACGGCAAATACCTGGGCGACCCGACGCACTGGCCCATCCTTGAAGAACTCAATCGCCGCAAAGCCGTGATCTACACGCACCCCACTACGCCCGCATGCTGCGGTGGCCTGCAGCCATTTGTCTCGATCAACGCCATCGAAGGCCCGGTGGATACCACGCGCACCATGGTCAGCCTGATGTTCCAGGGAGGGGCTGCCAAGTTTCCTGATATTCGTTGGATTTTCTCGCACAGCGGCGGCGTCACGCCGTTTCTGCTGTCTCGTTATCATCGTGAAGAAGTCGAAAAAGATTTCAAGGCGGCGCTGCCGCGCGGTGTGACGCATGAGCTGCGCAAATTCTATTACGACACCGCGCAAGGCCATCACGAAGGGGCGCTGAAGGCGCTGCTGGCCATCATCCCGACCTCGCAGGTGCTGTACGGCACCGACTATCCGTTCTGGGACGGGCGCAAAGTTACGAATGATTTGGAGAAAGGCGGCTTGAGCGCCGCTGATTTGATGGCGATTGATCGGGACAACGCAGCACGGTTGTTTCCGCAGCTAAAGGGTTGATTGTAAGTGCGCGCAAGTTCAAATAACGAAATAACCAAATAACCATTAACAAGGATCGAAAGTCATGTCAGGAAAAGTCGCAATTATCACCGGGTCGGGTTCAGGTATCGGCGCTGCAAGTGCAGTGCTGCTCGCGCACCACGGCTGGAACATCGTCATCAACTACGCCAGCCGCGCCGACAATGCAAAGGAAGTCGCCAAGGCCTGCGAAGCCGCCGGCGGCCACGCCCTGCTGTGCAAAGCCAATGTCGCCGATGACGCTGATTGCCGGCGCATGGCCGCAGAAGCCATGGCGAAGTGGGGGCGCATTGATGCGTTGGTCAACTCTGCAGGCACCACCAAATTCGCCGACCACGCCGACCTTGAAGCGCTGAGCGGCGATGATTTCGTCGATGTCTATCGCGTCAACGTGGTGGGGCCGTGGCAAATGACGCGCGCGGTGTTGCCGCACATGAAAGCGGGCGGCAGTGGCGCTATCGTCAACATCTCCTCCGGCGCGGCCATCCGCGGCACCGGCAGTTCAGTGGCTTACGCAACATCCAAGGCGGCGCTCAATGCGATGACACTCTCGTTCGCGCGCAACCTCGGCCCGGAAATTCGCGCCAACGTGGTGTGCCCGTCCATGGTCACCGGCCGCTGGCACTTGGAACATCTGGGCGAAGAAAAATACGAAGCGCAGTTCACCGCCTTCGCCAATTCCACGCCGCTCAAGCGCCGCGTCAATCCCGAGGACGTAGCGTCCGCGATCGTGTGGTTGATTAAGGACGCAGAGGCCGTCACCGGGCAAGTGCTGGTGGTGGATGCGGGCGCCGCTCTTGGCGCGCCGGTGCGGCGGAAATGACGGGGCGCATCGCGTCAGCGATGAATTAAAAATTCTTTAAAATCAATTAGTTACGGATTTACGGCGTCGCTACGCAGCGGCACGTCCAGCGCGGCGAGGTCACCGAGGGTAATGGCTTTGATGGGAGATCGAATACGATAGTAGCCAACTTCTGCGACGGGTATCCCGCGACACTCTGCGATGAGTTCCACGGTGGTCAGACCGCACAGCCGACCTTGGCAGGGCCCCATGCCGCAACGAACAAATGACTTCATTTGATTCGGGCCAGCGCAGTGCTGCTCCGTCACGAGGCGGCGGATTTCGCCTGCGCGCACTTCCTCACAACGGCACACCATGGTATCGGCATCGGGTGGCGCTATCCATGGTTGTTGCGGGCGGTATAGCGCATCGAGAAAGGGCCGCGCGCCGCGATGCTTGGCGAGTTCTGCACGTGCGTCATTGGCGCGTTCGTTGCCTGCTGCCGTGCTGATCTTGCCGATATCGATAGCGGCGGCGCACGCTGTGATGCGCCCCATGGCCTCGGCGCCCTTGGCACCGATGATGCCGCCTGCGTCACCGGCCACCAACACAGCCGGGTTTGAACTGCGTCCATAAGCATCCAGCGTGGGGCGAAAAGTGCGTTGCACGTCATCCCAATCATGTTGCAGGCGCACAGACCACGCCAGATTGCCATTGGGCACGACACCTTGGTGCAGGAACACCGTGTCCACAGGTTCGGCGCGATTTGCGCCGTCAACCGTGTATTCGATCGCGCGCGCCTGCGTGTCGCCTTGAATCGCGAGCCGGGTCACGCCTTTGTGATAAGGAATGCCTGCCGCCTTGATTTCGCGCAGCAGCGCCAGCCCCTTGCTCATGTAGCCGGGCGCGGCGAGAAAACCCGGCAGGCGTGGTAGCGCAGTCCAACGATTGATTTCCGTTTCCAGTATCGCAGCGGGCTTTACGCCGGCGCGTAGGCACTGTGCCGCCAGCAACAACAACAACGGCCCGCAGCCCGCCAGTACAAAGCGCCCGGTAGGCGCCAAGCCATGAGCCTTCAACACCGTTTGCGCCGCGCCGCAAGTCATCACGCCGGGCAAAGTCCAGCCGGGGATGGGCATGGGGCGTTCCATGGCCCCAGGTGCAATGAGAAATTTTTTTGCCGTCAGTTGGCCGACAGCGCCGTTGCGCCGGTAAAAGACACGTCCATCGGCGGCGGGTTCGATTTGCCAGACTTGTGCGCTATCGAAATAGTCGAGTTTCGCTTGACGCAGTGCGCGCGTCAGATCCAAACCGGCTGCGTAATCCGGCCCTAGCCATTCAAGGTGTTGCGGGCGCGACGCAGCCACCTGTTCGACGCCTCGATAGATTTGTCCGCCAGGTTCGGGTTGCTCATCGAGCAACGCAACGCTTAGGCCGAGATCAGCCGCTGTGATTGCGGCGGCCATGCCCGCAGGGCCAGCGCCCACGATGGCAAGATCAAACGCGGCGCTCACTGGTGCCCCTCGCTCACGTCGCTCACTTCGTTCACCCCACGTTTGCCGTGCTGACGATTAATGCGCATGCCGTCGCTGACAGGCATTGAGCACCCTTGTTGATTCGGCTCGCCGTTAATCTCCATCAGGCATTCAAAACACACGCCCATCATGCAATACGGCGCGCGGCCCTCGCCGCTCAGCGGCGTAGTGCGCGTGGGGCCGCTGCCTTGCAAAAGCATGGCTGCAGCGGCGGTAAACCCGCGCGGCACGCTTAGATCTGTGCCGTTGACGATGACGGTGACCGTCGCTTCAGTGTTGTGCGGGAGCAGCGTGAACATCATCAAATCGTTTGGTTGAAAATCGTGAGAGTTCCGTCGGCAATGCGCCATCGATGACATAGCCCGCGTAGTGCAAGGCATGCGCAGCGGCCAACGTAACACCGCTGTGGCAGGTGCACACAAACGCACCGGGGTACTCGCTGGATTGTTCGTAAATCGGCAATCCATCCGGGGCCATCACGCGCAGCGCTGCCCAAGTGCGCACGATGCGCGTGTTGCGCAGGAAGGGAAACGTCTTCGCCGCGCGATCGGCCAGCGTATGCAGTATCTCCGGTGAAGTGGTGTCATCAAAGCCCGCGTCTTCACGCGATTCGCCGATCATCAGTGTGCCTTCGACCGTCTGGCGGATCATCAGCGTGGGCATGGGCAATACGGGTTGCACGCGTTCGGTGACGATAATTTGTCCGCGTGACGGGCGCACCGGGACATTCAACCCCACTAGCTTGCCGAGGGGGTTATTGCCCAATCCCGCGCCCAGCACCAAACGCGGTGCGGCATAGGTAACACCGCCTGTGGTGATGCTGAAATTGTGGGGGGCCGCGTTAATGCTTTCCACTTTGACATTGGGCACGTACGTGCCGCCGTGTTTCAGCAATGCAGCATGCAACGCGCGTAGGGTGTAGAGCGGATTGGCGTGGCCATCGTAGGGTGTGAAGGATGCCCCTACGACCTGCGGCCCAATCGCAGGAATCCGTTTTTTGAGTGCCGCATGATCGAGCATCTCGTATTCGAATTTCGTCTCGCCCGCTTCGAGATGCAGTTGCGCCATGCGTTGGCGGCGCTTGTTGAATTCGTCCTCGCTCAAGCAGATGGTGACGCCGCCGGGGCGTTCGTGTCCGCTGTAGATGCCGGTTTCCTGTTGCAGTTCGGCTGAAAACGCAGCCCAGTCTTCAGACGAACGGCGTGTCCAGCGTTGATACGCCGGCACGCCCAAACCTTTGCTCTGCACCCACACCAAACCAAAGTTGCCGCGCGAGGCGCGGTACGCAATGTCACCTTCGTCGAGCACCACGGGCTTTTTGCCGCGCCGTGCGAGGCCGTAAGCGACTGCCGAGCCTACAAGGCCACCGCCGATAATGATCGCGTCGAAGTCCGGCATGGGATTAGTTGGGTTTCATCCCTGCGGCCATGACAACTTTGCCCCAGCGCTCATGGTCGCGCGCCAGTTTGGCGCCGAGCTGTTGCGGCGTGAGCGCTTCGACATCCGTTGGGCCGCCTGCGGCTTGTGTCACCAACAAACGCACGGGGCGCGCGGGGAACGGTGCAGCGGGCTTTTGCGCGTGCGCTGCGCCGATGGCGAGCATATAAAATACCCAATAAAAACAATTAGTTACGCAGCCTTTGCGGATGCGGCCCGGCCCGGCGCGCGCCGGTGAACGTTAGCGCATGACATCGGCGGTTATCCCTGCGCTGCGGATCACCGTGCGCCAGCGCGTTTGTTCATCGACGATAAAACGCTGCATGTTTTCCGGCGTGCTGGTCATGGGTTCAATGCCGGGCGAGGCAAAGTTCAGTTTGCCGGGCTGCGTTTTGGCGAGCGCAATCAGCTCACGCATCGTGTTGGCGGGCAGCGTGGCGCTCACCGCCACCACAAACGGCAGGCTCACGATCATGCCGAGCGCAGTGAAATCTTTCGGCGATTCGTAGGGCAGCTTGGTGCCCAGCACCGGGTTCAACGCCATGCCTGCGGGCGACCCCAGCCCCAACGTATAGCCGTCGGGCGCGGCCTTCGCAACCGTGTTGTGCCCGATCGCCGTGGCCGCACCGGGGCGGTTGTCGGCGACCACCTGCTGGCCCCACACTTCGCTTAGCTTGTGCCCCAACTCGCGTGCGGTGAAATCGGCGCCGCCGCCGGGCGGATACGGCACCAGCAAACGCACCGGTCGCACGGGGTAGCGCTCCTGCGCTGCGGCATCCGGCACGGCCGACAGCCCTAGCTGGCCAGCAACAAACAGCGCAGCCATCAGTGCAGTGGGCGAACGCATGGTGATTCCTTTCGGCAGCGTGGCGTGTGCAGTCAATCGAAAACGGCAGTGCCTTGGCAGAACGGCACTATGCGTGTGACTGCCATCATAATCCGGATCACGCGAACAGCGAAAGGCGTCTTGCGCAGCGCCAGACGCTGCGCCGTCGTGGCAAAATCTGCATAGCGCGGCAAACCATCCTTGCCGCAGGCCGAATCAGAACACCGAATGTCATGTCAGAGGAGTCACCGATGAGCAGTGTCATCACACCCCCCGTCGAAAAACTCGCCGCCGAATCCGACCAAGCATGCGTCGGGCAATGGCTTGTCAGGCTCAATGCGGCGCTGTGCAGCAACAGCACGGCGCAAGTCGCAACCCTGTTTATGGCGGATGGCCATTGGCGCGACTTGTATGCGTTCACCTGGACCATTACCCCACGCCAGGGCGCTCACGACATCGCCGCACTGTTGGTCGCACAACAGGCGACCACCCAGGCGCGCGGTTTTGCCATTGCCGAGGCGCGCACGCCGCCGCGCCGCGTGACGCGCACGGGGCATCAGCTGATCGAGGCCTTCATCCAGTTTGAGACCGCCATCGGCCGCGGTTACGGCGTGGTGCGCTTGCTGGCGAATGATCCCTCCAAGGCCTTTCAGCTCATGACCCATTTGCACGAGCTGACCGGTTTTGAAGAAAAAGTCGGCAAGCGCCGACCCACCGGCGAAGCGTATTCGCGCAACTTCGGCGGCGCGAATTGGAAAGACCTGCGCATGGCCCGTCAGCTTTATACCCACCGTGAACCCACGGTGCTGGTGGTAGGCGGTGGTCAAGCCGGGCTGACGGTCGCCGCGCGGCTGGGGCACTTGGGCGTGGACACGCTGGTGATTGACCGGCAGGCGCGCGTGGGCGACTGCTGGCGCACGCGTTACCACTCACTGGCGCTGCACAATCCCACCGATTTCAATCACTTGCCGTACATGCCGTTCCCGCCGAACTGGCCGGTGTATTTGTCCAAAGACATGGTGGCCGATTGGTTCGAAGCCTATGCGTGGGCGATGGAAATCAATTTCTGGACCAGCACCGAGCTCATCAGCGGCAGCTACGATGAATCCGTGGGTCGCTGGAACGCCGTGGTGCGCCATACCGACGGCACGGAACGCACCATGCACCCCAAACATTTGATTTTCGCCAACGGCCTAGTGGGCTTTCCGCGCATACCGGATTTGCCCGGCCTGAAGGATTTCAAAGGCGCGGTGATGCACACCACGGAGTACGGCAACGGCGCGAGTTGGCGCGGCAAAAAAGCGCTGGTGCTGGGCACCGGCACCAGCGCGCACGATGTCGCGCAGGATTTGCATGGCAACGGCGCCGACGCCACTATTATCCAGCGCGGATCAACCATGGTAATCAGCATCGATCCCAGCGCCAAGCTGAGCTACGGCCTGTATGACGGCGTGCCGCTCGACGATGGCGATATGCTGGTGACCACCAACACCCTGCCGGTGTTGCAGCGCAATTTGGAAAGCATCACCGCACGCATGGTCGAACTCGACCGCAAAACCATCGACGGCCTCACTGCGCGTGGTTTCAAGTGGCACGACGGCGACGACCACGCCGGGCACAACATGATGATCCGCAAACGCTACGGCGGCTATTACCTGAATGCCGGTTGCTCTGAGTTAATCATCGACGGCGAAGTGGGGCTGATGCAGTACGAACAGATCGAGCGCTTCTGCGCCACCGGGGCGTTGCTCAAAGACGGCGCCGTGAAGCCAGCGGATTTGATCGTGCTGGCAACGGGCTTTGTGACGCAGGAGGTGCTGGTGGGCAAACTCTTGGGCGAAACCATCGCGAAAAAAGTGGGGCCGGTGTGGGGCTTGCGCGCCGATGGCGAGATGAACAATATGTGGCGGCGCACCGCGCAAGAAGGCCTGTGGTTCGTCGGCGGCAGCTTTGCCAACTGCCGTATTTTTTCGCGCTTTGTGGCGCTGCAAATCAAGGCGATAGAAGAAGGCTTGTTGCCAAAGTTTGACGCGTCGCAGGCGGCGCAATAGCTGTCGGCGAGCATTTATAAAAATCCAATAAAATCAATTAGTTAAAGTATTTGTGTGATGCACACAAAGAAGCGCTGCGCGTGACTATCCCACCGCACCTGGCTCACCTGCCGCCGCCTTCTGCCGAAGCGCGCGCCGTGAGCGATGAATTGTCCCTGCTGATCGCGCGAGAGATTCAGGCGGCGGGCGGCCACATCCCTTTTTCGCGCTACATGGAGCAGGTGCTGTACGCGCCGGGTTTGGGTTACTACAGCGCGGGCAGCCGCAAGCTGGGCGCGGCGGGGGATTTCGTCACCGCGCCGGAAATGTCGCCGCTGTTTGCGCAATGCCTGGCGCGACAGGGGGCACAGTTGCGCAGCGACGGCCTGCACCAAGTGCTGGAGATCGGCGCGGGCAGCGGCGCACTGGCGGCGGATTTTCTGCTGGCGACGCACGAAATAGGCTGCGCGCCGGAGCGCTATTTCATTCTGGAACTCAGCGCGGATTTACGCGAGCGGCAGCGTGAGCGTATCGCGCAGCGTGCGCCTGCGCTGTGTGATCGCGTGCAGTGGCTAGAGGCGTTGCCGGATTCGTTCGAAGGCATGATCGTTGCCAACGAGGTGTTGGATGCCACGCCGGCGCATGTGGTAACAACGTGCCAAGGCGAAGTGCTTGAAGCTTCTGTGCGGTGGTCGCAAGAGGCCAGTGCTTTTATGTGGCACGACACCACGGCCCCTGATCTAATTCACCGCGCTGTAGCACCGCTTAATCTGCCGACGCACAACTACCGCACCGAGATTAACTTCGCCGCCACAGCGCTGGTCGCGAGCCTCGCTCGCCTGCTCACGCGCGGTGTCATGCTGTTCATCGACTACGGGTTCCCGGCGCGCGAGTTTTATCACCCGCAGCGCGCGACTGGCACGTTGATGTGCCACTACCGGCACCATGCGCACGACGATCCATTTGCCTTTGTGGGTTTGCAAGATATCACCACGCACGTCGATTTCAGTGCGGTGGCCGCGGCTGCTCTGGACGGCGGCGCAGCGCTGCTCGGCTATACCTCGCAGGCCCATTTTCTGATCAACTGCGGCATCACCGATTTGCTGTCGGCCACGCCCGCCAGCGATGCGCGCGCGTATGCGCCACTTGCCGCGCAGGCGCAAAAGTTGTTGTCACCGGCAGAAATGGGCGAGCTGTTCAAGGTGATCGCGCTGGGTAAAAACGTCACCACGCCGCTCATGGGTTTTGCGCGCGGCGACAAGTCGCACACGCTGTGATGGGGCTGGATTTTCCGCCACTGGTATGGGCCGCTATCGGCCCGGCGATTTTTGTTGCGGGCGTTACGCAAGGCTCGTTGGGCTTTGGTTTTCCGGCGATTTCGACGCCCGTGCTGGCGCTGATGACCGACATCAAAACTGCGGTGTTGCTGAATCTGCTGCCCAACATTACGGTCAATATCATCAGCGTGGTGCAGGGCGGTAACTGGCGCGCGAGCCTCGGCGTGCATTGGCCGGTGGCGGTGTATGCGCTGATCGGCTCGTTCATCGGCGCGAGTGTGCTGATCGTCGCGCCATCCGAGCCGCTGCGCCTGCTGCTGGCGGTGATTATTTTGATTTATCTGTATCAGAAACAAATCGCGCTGCTCAACTGGGACGCGCTGATGCGTCGCCCGCGTACCGCGCAAGCGGCGTTTGGTTTGACCGGCGGATTTTTTTCCGGCGCGGTCAACAACTCGCTGCCGCCGCTGCTGATTTACTTCATGCTGCTCGGCGTCGAAGCGACGATCATGACGCAAATGCTTAACCTGTGTTTTCTCGGCGGCAAGCTGGTGCAGGCCGCCACGCTGGCCGGCGCGGGCGAGTTGAGTTTGCGCGCGGCGGCTGCCAATATTCCGCTGACGCTGGTGGCGCTGGCGGGCATGGCCGCGGGGCAGCGGTTGCAACGCTATGTCAGCGTGGCAACGTATCAAAGGGTGTTGCGAAAAATTTTGTTCGTGATTGCGGCGCTATTGATGATTCAAGGCTTGCGTTACTTCATCAAATAAAATGTCAATAAAATCAATTAGTTACGTAATTTCTTTGCTTGCGCTCAGTGCGGGCGCTGCGACGGCGCAAAGCTACCCCGTCAAAGTGGTGCGCTTGCTGATTCCGTTCTCGGCGGGCAGTGGCTCCGACACCATCGGCCGCATTTACGCGGCTGGTCTGGCTGAATCGTTTGGTCAGCAAGTGATTGTGGAAAATCGCGCCGGTGCGGCAGGCAATATCGGCGCGGAAGTGGCCGCGCGCGCACCCGCAGACGGCTACACGATATTCATGGTGAACATGGCGCATGCGGTCAACGTATCGATGTACCGCAAGCTCGCGTATGAACCGCTGCGTGATTTTGCGCCGGTGAGCCTGCTGGCGACCGGGCCGGCGATTCTGGTGGTGCATCCGTCGCTGCCGGTGACATCGGTAGCGGCGTTGGTCAAGCTGGCCAAAGCCAAACCCGGCGCGATTAATCATTCGTCGGCAGGGGTGGGCACGTTTACGTTTCTTGCGGCGGAAATGTTCAAGCGCCAAGCCAACGTCGACATGCTGCACGTGCCGTATCGCGCGGGCGGCGAGGCGCTGACAGCGGTGATTGCGGGTGAAACCTCGGTGTATTTTTCACCGGCGGCGGGCGCCTTGCCGCAAGTGAAACAAGGCCGCCTGCGCCCGCTGGCGGTGACCAGCAGCAAGCGCATAGCGCTGATGCCGGAATTGCCAACGGTGGCTGAAAGTGGTTTTGTGAACTTGGCGAAATTTGAATCCGGCAACTGGTACGGCGTCGTCGTGCCATCAAAAACGCCGCGCGAGATTGTCGATCGTGCGCACAAGTCGTCACTGGCGGCCTTGAACAACCCGGCCATCAGCAAGCGGCTCACCGACTTGGGTTTTGTGCTGATCGGCAATACGCCGGAAGAATTCAGCGCTTATTTCAAGATGGAGATCGAGGCTTGGGGGAAAATCGTGCGCGCGCTCGACCTGAAAGCCGAGTGAATTAGCCGCTCAACGGGTGCGCGCCAACGTGAGTAACGATAGCCGCCCTCGGCATCGGTTTTGACGCTCGCCCGCCGCTCACCCGCCGCTAGCAGGCCGTGAATAAACCGTGCAGTTACAAGGCAAAAATTTCTGGGGCACCAGAGGCGATTGCGTTGCGCGGGCCGAGTTTCATTTCGAAAGCGGCGCGCGTTGCGCCCGCTTGATCGCGCGTGAGCGTTACCGCACGTTGTTGTGCGGTGCTGTTGAGTTGCGTGATTTTGGTGGCGTAGCCCGTGTGGCTCACGCGGTAGTGCAAGCGGTGGGCGTTGCCCGGTAGTTCAACGAAATAGCGTCCATCGCCGTCGGCAGTCGCCACTTCGTGCGACGATTCGCTGCGCACGCCGCGCGCATCCACCGACCAGATTTCAATTTGCGCTCCGTTCAGCGCGCGGCCATCGGCGGCCGCGACGACGCGCCCGGACACCACCATTTTTCCGCCCGAATACTGAATCATCGGTTCGCCCGCAGCGAAAGCAACTACCGGCACCGTCAGCGCCCCAGTGCCTAAGGCCAAAACCTGTCTACGTCGTGCGGAAAAATTTTGCGGTTCCATATTTCGTTCCTTACGATAGCTAATGGATTTGTCTCTATTCAGCCTCTATGAAAGTTCAACATCTTCCCTCACCCCTAACCCCTCTCCCGAAGGGAGAGGGGAACAAACCCTCGCCCTCTGGGAGAGGGTGGCGCGCAGCGCCGGGTGAGGGAAGCTTTTGACTTTCCATAGAGGCTGAATAGAGACATGGATTTTATTCAATTTCTTGTTACACCGGTACGGCCATGCCGCGCTGCACGGCGGGCCTTGCTGATATCGCATCGAACCAGCGTTTGACGTTCGGCACCGTCGCCAAATCGGTTTTGTGCCACTCGTGGCGCGCTACCCAAGGGTACGTTGCCATGTCGGCTATCGAGTAGTCACCAGCCAAATACTGCTGTGAATTCAAGCGTTTGTCCAGCACTTGGTAGAGGCGGTCTTTTTCCTTGCCGTAACGTTCAATGGCGTACGGCACCGGCGCTTTCGCGGCGCGCAGAAAATGATGCACTTGACCGAAAATCGGCCCTACCCCGCCCATCTGGAACATTAGCCACTGCATGGCCGCGCTGCGCGCCGCGCCGGCGGGGGCTAGGAACTTGCCGGTTTTCTCTGTGGCAAATGCTTTTTAGTCGATTTCCTTCAGCGCTATCTTCACCGCCGTCACCCGCGCCTGATGCACTTTTTCCTTGATGCGCGCTGGCTCGCCGGCGTGTTGGGCAATCGCGCCGGCATCCACCGCCGCCGCCGCTTGGTACGCCGTCGACATGCGCGCCGCTGGCGGATACGGTTTGTGTTCGCCGCCGAGGCGTCCGCGTTTGTCGCATTCGCATGCCTGCAAGAGTCGCGCGAATCGATCGGGTTTGCGAAACGCATCAGCGCTTTGTAGCAGCTTGACGATGGTGGCTGCGCGCAGCTCTGCGGCGCGGTGGATATTGCCGTGCTCGCGCGCCATGATGAGCGCCAAATCGCGGCAATCCGCAGGCACGCGCAGGCGCTCGCACAGCGCTGCCACCAAGCCTACGCTGCGCGCCTCATGCCCGGTGTGGCGCGGCCATTCCTCGCGCGGCGTGGCGGCTTTGCCCAGATCATGCGTGAGCGCGGCAAAGCGCGTGTCGAGCGCGTGGTTTTGGCCGGCGGCGTAATCGATCACCATCATCACATGCACACCGGTGTCGATTTCCGGGTGATGCTCCGGGCGCTGCGGCACGCCCCACAAGGCGTCTATCTCCGGCAACACGCGCGCCAGTGCGCCGCACTCGCGCAGCACATTGAACATGCGTGAGGGCTGGGCTTCCATCAGGCCGCGCGACAATTCCTGCCACACGCGCTCGGCCACCAGCGCGTCCACTTCGCCGTTGGCCGTCATGCCGCGCATGAGGCGCACGGTCTCGTCTGCGACGGTAAATCCCAAGGCAGAAAAGCGCGCAGCAAAACGCGCCAATCGCAAAATGCGCACCGGGTCTTCGGCAAACGCCGGGCTGACATGGCGCAGCACACGCGCCTTTAAATCGCCGATGCCGTGGTGCGGATCAATCAGCGCGCCGTGTTCGTCTTTGGCGATGGCGTTGAGGGTGAGATCGCGCCGTGCGAGATCTTCTTCGAGCGTGACATCGGGCGCGGCGTGAAACGCAAAGCCGTGATAGCCGCGCGCGGTTTTGCGCTCGGTGCGCGCCAGCGCGTATTCCTCGTGCGTTTGCGGATGCAGAAAAACCGGAAAGTCTTTGCCGACGGGCTTGTAGCCTTGCGCCACCATCTGCTCAGGCGTGGCACCCACCACAACATAGTCACGATCCGCCACCGGCAGGCCCAGCAGCTCGTCGCGAACCGCACCGCCTACCGTATAAATTTTCATTTAAATCAACTAGTTACGACATTTCCGACTACGCGCGGGTGCGGTCGCGAAACGCGGCGTAACGGCCGCGCGGGCTGCGATACGCCAGCCACGCGGGCGCCACGGCTTCCAGCGCTTGCGGCTTGATGCCGAAGGGCAGCGGCGGCTGAGCGGGATTTTTGCTCACGCTATCGAGCGTCATACTGCGCACGTTGTCCAAGCTCATCAGTTTGCCGGGCAGGCATTCCATGGCATACGCCATAAGGGTGGTGAGCGTGGCGTCCGCGCCGAAAATCAGGCGCTCGTGGCCGGTGGTACGCGCCACAAATTCGGCCAGTTCCTGCATGGTATAGACCTTGGGGCCGCACAACTCGTATGTTTGGCCGATGCTGTCGCGTTGTGCTAACGCATCGGCGAACACGCGCGCCACGTCGCCCACAAACACCGGCTGAAAGCGCGCCGCCGCAGACGGCACGATCAACACGGGAAACTGCTTCAACAGTTGCGCAAACAAATTGAGAAATTTGTCTTCGCGGCCAAACAGGATTGACGGCGTGAAAATGGTGAAATCCAGACCCGATGCGCGCACGATGGCCTCGGCTTCGCCCTTGGTGCGCAAATACTCACTGGGCGCATCGGGTGCGGCGTTCAGCGAACTCATGTGCAGCAAACGTCGCACGCCGGATTCGCAGCAGGCGGTGACCAGCTTGTGCGCCAACTCAACATGCCCGCCCACAAAGCCGGTGTGGCCGCGCCCGCCGTGCAACACGCCCACCAGATTAATCACCGCGTCGCAGCCGTGCAGCAGCGCTGTTAACGCGGCGGGGTCATGCACATCGGCGGCGACCGGCTCTACCGTGGGCAATGTGGTCAGAAATTTGGCGCGTTCGCGGCTGCGTGTCGGCACGCGCACCCGCAGTCCACGCGCGGCCAGCGCTGCGCACACGTGGCGTCCGACAAAGCCGGAACCGCCGAGTACGCAGATCGTTTCAAACGTTGAAAGGCCCATGGTATTTGCGCCGCAACCGTAATGAGGAGGCGTGAGTTTAACTCATCGCGCCGCGCACGCTTACCGGTTTACGGCGTGTCGCCCAGCGTCTTTTCGTCGCGCCGGGCCGGGCCGACCTCGCCGATGCGGGTTTTGAGCGGCGGCGTTTGTGGCGACAGCAAACTGGCGTAATAGCTGGCATTGGCCATGACCAGCTTCACATAATGCCGGGTTTCGTTGAACGGAATGGTTTCGGCCCAAGCGGCAGCCTCCATAGGGCGTTCGGGCCGCCACGCGCGCGCGCGGCCCGGCCCCGCGTTGTACGCCGCGGTGGCGAGCGGCGCGCTGCCATCGAGATAATCGTACACATGCCGCAGGTAATAAGTGCCAAGGCTGATGTTGGTATCCACATCCGTTATGTTGCCCCAGCGCCAATTCTTGAGTCCCATTTTGCCCGCTACCCACTGCGCGGTGCCGGGCATTAATTGCATCAATCCCATGGCACCGGCGCTGGAGCGTACGTCAGCGATGAAACGGCTTTCCTGACGGATCAAGCCGTATACCCACGCTTCGTCCAACCCCTGCCGCGCGGCGTGGCTTTTGAGTATGTCGCGATGCGGCGCGTAATAGCGCAGCTTGAAGTCATGCAGCGCTGCGGTTTTGTCGGCGGTGTTGATCACGCGGTCGGGCATGTCGTTGCGCTTGGCAACTTCGGCGGCGGCGATCAGCTTGCGGTCGTCCATGTCGCGCAGCGTCCACATCCACTCGCGATTGCCCTCCACGCGCATGCCCAAGGCGTAGAGCGCCAGCGCGCGTCGCAGACCGGCGGTTTGACTCATGTTCTGAATGTCCGCCGCCGTGGGTGTGTACGGTGCGGGCGGCGCGCTGACCTTGCCGCCCAATTCTTCGAGCGCCAGTTGCCCATAAAATATAAATTCCTGCGACAGCGGTTTGAGCAACACCAGCGCTTCGGCATCACGCCCGGCGGCCTTCAGTGCGCGCGCTTTCCAGTAGCGCCACGGGGAATCCTTGTTTTCATGCAGCATCGCGTCTACGGCGGCGATTAGCGTTTTCCAGTCGCCAGCGCGCAACGCGGCGCGCGCTTTCCACTCCAATTGATAATCCGACATATCGCCAGCTTTGGCGTACCATGACAGCGTGGCCGGGTCGTGTCGTAGTGCGCCTTGCAAGCCGATGTGACCCCACACAAAGGCGCGTTCTTCCTCAGTGAACCGCGCCTCGATATTCGACCAATGCGCGGCGGCCTGCTGCGGCGCGGTGCGCGCCAGCCGGTACGCCGCGAACATGGTGGTCTCGCGTGCGGCGCGATTTGTCGCGTCAAACGCACGCGCCAGTTGGCTCGCCGGATTTTGCGAAGTAGCCGACAGCACGGTGGGATTCGGCCCCTGCCCGAACGGCAGCAGCGCCGCTACGCGCGTCGCCACACCGACTTGTCCGGCGGCCAGCGCCAGTCGCACGCGCGCCCAGATGTCTTGCTGGCTGAGTTGATTGGCGGCGGCCAGTTGCGCAAACAACGGCGTGCAACTGGCAGGCGTGTCTTTCTCGGTAAACCACAGCGAGCGCGCCTCGCGCACAGCCGTGGCATCGGTGCGCGCACGCGCCTGTAAGGCGTAACAAGTGATTTCAATATCGTCTTCGATCAACGCCGGGCGTTCGGCCTCGAACAATTCCCACTGCTGGTTTTTGCCCAGGCGCTTCAACCAGTCGGCGCGTAGGCGCTCGGCAACGAAGGTGTCTTTGTATTCGGTGAGAAACGCGCGCACGGTTTCCGGCGCGGCATCGTCTAGCTTGGCGCGCAGTTGCCAGTAAGCGGCATAGGGCTCCAGCACATGGCCCTTGAGGCGCGGCGCGTAGGCATCGAGCTTGCGGGTGTCGTTAACGCGGAAGGCTTCGCGCAGGGCGGAGAAGTCTTCGTCACCGGGCGCGGCAATGCACGCCGTGGCAGCAGTGTAAAAAACCGCTCCCAGCAAAGTCGCGCGTATTTTCATGTGCAAATTCTAATGTGTTTCATCCCAAGAACAACCGGTAGGCCGGATTGCGCGTTTCGTCGCAATACGGGTAGCCCACTTTGTCGAGAAATGCCTGAAACGCTTTTTTGTCGCCCGGCGGCACCTGCATGCCGACCAGCACCCGGCCGGAGTCGGCACCGTGATTGCGGTAATGAAACAGACTGATGTTCCAGCCGTGACTCATGCTGGTTAAAAAGCGTGTCAGCGCGCCGGGCCGTTCAGGGAATTCAAAGCGATACAAAATTTCATTCTTCGCCGTCGGCGCATGCCCGCCCACGGTGTGCCGCACGTGCAGCTTGGCGAGATCGTTATGGCTCAGGTCTACCGTTTTCAGGCCGGCACGGCGCAGCGCGCGCGTGAGGCGCGCGGTTTCGTCATGATTTTGCACCTGCACGCCGACGAACACCTGCGCGCGCGTGGGGTCGTCGTAACGGTAATTGAATTCCGTCACATTGCGCGGCCCCAGCAGGGCGCAAAACGCCTTGAAGCTGCCGGGCTTTTCGGGAATGGTCACCGCGAGTATGGCCTCGCGCTGCTCGCCGAGTTCTGCTTCTTCGGCCACAAAGCGCAACCGGTCGAAATTCATGTTGGCACCGCTGGCAACAGCCACCAACGTTTGTCCGCGCGCGCGGGTTTTCTTGGCGTAGGCTTTGGCGCCGGCGATGGACAACGCGCCCGCTGCCTCCAGAATCACGCGGGTGTCGGTGAACACATCCTTGATGGCGGCGCACATGGCGTCGGTGTCGACTCGTATCACCTCGTCCACCAGCGTACGGCACAAACGAAACGGTTCCACGCCCACCTGCTTGACAGCCACGCCGTCGGCGAATAAACCCACTTGATCGAGCTTGACACGGCGACCGACTTTCAGCGATTGATACAGGGCATCGGCATCGGTGGGCTCCACGCCGATAATTTTGATGTCGGGGCGCAGGCGTTTGACGTAGGCGGCAATGCCCGCAATCAAACCGCCACCGCCGACCGGCACGAAAATCGCATGGATAGGTTCGGCGTGCTGGCGCAGCAGCTCCATGCCGATGGTGCCTTGACCTGCGATCACATCCGGGTCGTCATACGGATGCACGAACGTAAGCTTTTGTTTTTGTTCAAGAATTTTTGCGTGCGCGTAAGCGGCGTCATACGAATCGCCATGCAGCGCCACTTTCGCGCCGCGCGCGCGCACGGCATCCACCTTGATTTGCGGCGTGGTCACCGGCATCACAATCGTCGCCTTGCAACGCAGTTTTTGCGCCGCCAGCGCCACGCCCTGCGCGTGGTTGCCGGCGGAAGCCGCAATCACCCCGCGATCGCGCGCGGCCTTGGGCAAACGCACCATTTTGTTATACGCGCCACGCAGCTTGAACGAAAACACCGGCTGTAAATCTTCGCGCTTGATGAGCACGCGGTTGCCGAGACGTTTAGACAAATTCGGCGCAAAATCCAGCGGCGTTTCGATGGCGACATCGTACACGCGCGCGCCGAGAATGCGTTGCAAGTAATCGGGGGCTTTCATGGTGCGCTAGAGTAGCAGGAAACCCGTCGCGGGCGCACTGTACAGCGCCGCCATTGACGATTATCATTGGCCCATGAATCAGACTGACATGAAACAAGCCGCCGCCGAAGCCGCAGTTCGCTATGTCGACGACGGCAGCGTGGTGGGTGTAGGCACCGGCTCCACGGCGGATTTTTTTATTGCCGCGCTGGGCAAGATCAAGCATCGTATCGACGGCGCGGTGGCAAGCTCCGAAGGCACGGCGCAAAAGCTCAAAGCGCTGGGTATCGCCGTGTACGATTTGAACAGCGTGAAAGACCTGCCGGTGTATGTAGACGGTGCCGATGAAATCACCCAGCACATGGCGATGATCAAGGGCGGTGGCGGCGCGCTTACCCGCGAGAAAATTGTCGCTGCGGTGGCGCGCAAATTTGTGTGCATCGCCGATCAATCTAAACTGGTAAACGTGCTCGGCACATTTCCGCTGCCGGTGGAAGTGATCCCGATGGCGCGCTCGTACGTCGCGCGCGAAATCGTCAAGCTCGGCGGTCAGCCTGCGTGGCGGCAGGGTTTCACCACCGACAACGGCAATCTGATACTCGACGTGCACCACATGACCATCACCAACCCGGTGGAACTCGAAGCCGCGCTGAATCAAATCACCGGCGTCGTCACCAACGGCTTGTTTGCGCGGCGCGGAGCCGATGTGCTGCTGCTGGGCGCGGTGGATGGCGTGAAAATACTGAATAAAAACATATAGTTACAAGGTGCCTCCGCTGGAGCTACGCGGCGGTGCGTCTCGCCACATGCTCCGCCGCCGCCAGCCCGGTGATGCCACCCTTTGCCAGCCCACCGACGTAACCAATCTTCGGCCCGCCCTCCAAGCCGCCCGTCGCTGCCCCCGCGGCATACAATCCGTCGATCACGCTGCCATCCTCGCGCAGCGCTTGCGCGTGCGTGTTGATGACAATGCCGCCCATGGTGTAGGTGATACCCGTCACCATGGGCACGGCGTAGAACGGCGCTTGGTGGATGGGTAACGGCTTGTATTTTTTGGCGTAACGCTCGGGGCCGTCCGCTACGGGGATTAGTTCGCTTGCGCCATGCGCATACCGTCACCGTAAGCAGTGCCGCCGTTGCGCTGCTTCAGGCGCGCCGGTTCTTTAGTCACATACTGCTTCAACAGGTCCGGATTGGATTGAAAGCCGCCATCGGCGATAACCACAGCGCGAGCACGCCACTCGTGTGTGACGCCATTGTGTTCACCGGCCACGCCCACACAGCGGCTGTTTTCCACAATCAACGATTGGGCTTTGGCCCCGCGCGTGAGCGTGCCACCGCGCTTGAGGAGATTGGCTTCCAGCGTGCGCAGCAGCACATCGCCGCCACGGCCTTCCCAATCCAGCCCCGGACGGCTGCGCCCCGGCGGCGCCCCGGCGGCGCGAGCACCCATTTGTGATACTCCGATGCGCTAGCGCGCATAAAGCGGATGCCCTCAGCTTGCAGCCACTCAATCCCACGCGTGCCGCCATGCGCCAGCCAATGTGCAAGATCATCCTTCACAAAACCATCAGTGGTTTCGAGGATCAGTTTGTGCAGCAAGTCGGGTGCGAGCGTGATTTCGCGCAAACACAAATGAAACGTGCCGCCGGTGTAGCGCGTGTTGCACAGATATTTTTCCGCGCTGCCTTGTTCAAGCACCATCGGCTTCAAGCCCAGTTGCGCCGCGCGATTGGCGGTCACCAAGCCCGCAATACCGTCGCCGATGATGACTAAATCCGTAACTGTAGAATTCATGTAAGTATTTGATTTTATTGAATTATTTAATCCAAGACGCATGCCGGATGTTTTAACGATGCGGCGCACTTTGTCGATCTCGTTACGCACAAAGGCATCGAACGCAGCGGGTTCGCTGGCGATGGCGTCTGAGCCATCGCGTGCCAGCCGTTCCGCTACATCAGGCAGCTTGAGCGCGCGTGCGATGTCGCTGTTGAGTTTGCTGATCACCGCAGCCGGTGTGCCTGCTACGGTGAAGATGCCGTACCACGTCGATGATTCATAACCGGCCAAGCCATCTTCTGCGATGGTGGGCAATGGCAGCGCAGCGACGCGTTTGGCGGTGGTGACAGCCAGTGCCCGCAGACGCCCGCTACTCGCATGCGGCAACACGGTGAAGGTGCTGCCAAAAGTAAGTTGTGTTTGTCCTGCAATGAGATCGGTGATGGCGGGTGCGCTGCCCTTGTACGGCACGTGCACCATGGCGATACCTGCGGTGGTTTTAAACAATTCGCCCGCCAAATGTTGCGGCCTCGCATTACCCGAGGTGCCAAATGAAAGTTGCCCGGTTTGGATTTGGCCAGCGCGATCAGCTCACGCACATTGCGCGCGGGCAAGGCGGGGTGCGTGGTCAGCACCATCGGTGCCGCAGCAATTTGCGTAACGCCTGCAAAATCGCGCAAGGTGTCGTACGGCAGTTTGGCGTGCAACGCGGGGTTGGTGATGTGGGTGTTGGCAGTCAACATCAGTGTGTGACCATCGGGCGCGCTCTTCTCCACCAGGTCAGAGCCGATGACCGTGCCCCCGCCGGGGCGGTTATCCACCAGCACTTGCTGGCTCCATGTGGCGGCAAGCTTGACCGCCAGCGTGCGCGCCAGCAAATCAGTGCCGCCGCCGGGGACGAACGGCACGACGATGCGCACGGGGCGTGTCGGAAAAGTCTGAGCATGAGCATAAGCAACCATCAACAGCATGCTTGCTACTAATAGCTTAATCATGCAACGACGCTGACAAAGCACCGACCGTTCCTTGGCCCAAGTCCCGCACTGCTGCAATCACACGATCCGTACGCGTCGCGTCGGCCACTGATTTAGCCAGCAAACGAAACTTGGCCTCGATCTCTGCTGCATCACACGCGTCCGCCGCAGTGCCATGCGGGTCGATCACCGTGCGTTCAAATTGCCGTTGGTTATTGAGCTGCACTTCCACGCGCGCGGCAAAGTGCGCGGGATACAGCGCGTCCATTTTCTCGTCGATGCGCAGTTGGGTTAACGCCGACACACGACGTATTTCAGGATCGGCAAGACTCGCGCCATCAAACGCCGCCGGGTCGCGCGGATTTTTCACCACCGCAGCACCCGCGCAATAGGGGATGCTGTATTGCGCAGCCATGGTCTCTTGCGGATTAGGGTCGCCATTGTGTTCCACCGCGCGCTTGCTGGTGTGTACCACAATGCGTTTCACATCGGCGGGCGTCATCGCACTCTCCAGCTTGATGGCCTCCAGCGCATGCGATACGCAGTGAATCAGGCCGCAGCAGGGGTAGGCCTTCACCCACACGTTGGCAATGGCGTAGTCCTTGCCTAAATCAGCAGTCAGTGCTTCCACCGCGGTATCGCTGCCACCGATGACTTCGAGCAAACCAAAGCGCCCGTCGATTCCCGCCAGCGGCCCGGTAAAGCCGCGTTGCGCCAGTTCGCACGCCAGCACGCCGGCTTCTGCCGCCCGGCCCGCGTGCATGCGCTTGACCATGCCGCCGCTGCCCTGCGTAAAGGCCTTGATGCCGCCCGCGCTGGAGCAGGCGATGCCAATGGCGCTGAGCACGGTGTCCAGCGGCAAATTCATTACCACACCCGCTGCCACCGTAGCCGCAATCGGGCCCGCCACGCCCGTGGTGTGAAAGCCGCGCGTGTTGTGTTCTGCGCCCAGCGCCCAACCCAAACGCGACATCATTTCGTACCCGGCAATGATGGCCAGCAACAGACGTTCACCTGTGGCCCCCGTCTCTTCTGCTACCGCCAACGCTGCGGGTACCACGCAAGCGCCCGGATGCACCAGCGCACCCTGGATAATGTCGTCCAACTCAAACCCATGTGAGGCTGTGCCATTGGCCAGCGCTGCGCGTGATGGCGCGACCGTTGATGTTGCACCCAATAAAGTGGCCTTCCCCCGTGAGCCTTCATGCGCAATTTGCTCGCGCAAGATTTTGCCCCACGGTTGTATCGCGCCGTACATGCCGCAACCCAGTGTATCGAGTAAGGCGCTACGCGCGTAGGCGTCCAGCGGGCCTTGCAACAGGGATGCAGGCAATGTCAGGAGGTGTTCGACCAATTGCGCGCTGTGATTGCTCATCATCAGTCTTCGTAAAGTTGGCCGAGTTGCGCCGTCAGCGGGCGATAACAGATGGCGTTGGCAGGCGGCGCGGTCATGGGCGCATTCAGTACCGTAAAGTCACGAAACGGAAACGTCTTGTGCATGCCCGTGCATGTCAGGCGCTTGGCGCCAGGGCGCTGCAGCGCGTTGGCGTCGAGAATATCTTCCACCAGTAAAAATTGATCCAGCGGAACATTGATCGCATTCGCAGTATCGGCGTACAAATTGCGCGTCCACAACTGATAAGCGGGCCGGAAGCGTGCGCTGTTCGCGCCGTTGCCGCCAGCGGCGATGTACACTGCCGTCTGAAACACCGCCGGGCTATCGAGCGTATACATGGCGAGATAACGCGGTGTGTCGCCACTATGACGAAAGCGCTGTGCGCTGCGAAACCCCGGCACCGCCAGCAGCACATTCAGATTGCCGTTGTACCACGCGCTCCACTCGGCCTCCCAATCTGCCCGCGCGAAAAGTTGTTCCACTATGTATATGGTTTTCATCGTTTTCTATGCCTTGCAACGGTATTTGAATGCCGGTTAAATTGTGCCACACGAAAAAGAAAATTCGTATCTGTTCAGCCCTTATGAAACAACAACACCTTCCCTCACCCTGCCCTCTCCCGGAGGGAGAGGGTTCAAAGCCCTTCTCCCCTCGGGATAAGGGAACACTTAGAGCGAAGC
>JAYTWR010000082.1:0-1745 GCA_043743335.1 Burkholderiales bacterium | reverse complement strand
GTCATTGCTTGCGGATTTGCGCCAGCAGCGCTTCCGCGCCAAACTCCTTCGCCAGTTCGTCCTGCGCGGTGATGGCTGACTTGATCAGCGGCGCCACGTCGATCTCGGTGACCTTCATGCCGAGACGTTTGACTTCAGCCAGCGCTTCAGCGTCACGCTGCGGCGCCATCTTGCGCACGGTTTGCGCAGCCTCGGTCGCGGCCTTTTGCACCGTATGCTGCTCGGCCGGGGTGAGCTTGTTCCACTCGGGCAGGGAGAGCACGAGAAAGGTCGGGTCCATCAAATGCCGTGTCAGCGCGATGCAGCAGGCGACTTCATTGAACTTGAACGAGATCGTGGTGGCAGCGGTGTGCTCGTAGCCGTCGAGCACGCCGCTTTGCAGCGAGGTGTAGATCTCGCCGAAGTTCATCGGCGTCGCGTTCGCGCCCATCGCGTTGATCGCCGCGACGAACACCTTGGTCGGGATGGTGCGGATTTTCAGGCCCTTCAAATCGGCCGCGTTCTTCACTTCTTTTTTCGCCGTGACGACGTTGCGAAAACCCCAGCTCACCGCCCAGCTCAGCACCTTGAAGCCGGCTTTTTCCATGTCCTGTTCCAGCGCCTTGCCGACCGGGCCATCGAGCACCGCCTCGGCATGCTGATAGCTCTTCCACTCGAACGGCAGACCGATCACGCCCAGGCGCTTGACGAAGGACGCGTACTCGGCCGGGCCGCCAGCGGTGCCCGCTGCGCCGGAACCGAGCCGCATCGCCTCGATCACCTCGCGCGATTGGCCAAGCTGACTGGCCGGAAACACTTTGACTTCCACTGTGCTGCCAGCCGCGTTGACGAGATTGGCAAACTCCATCGCCATCTTGGTGTTGTCGACGTTGACATCGTTCGGCCCGGCGGTGTGGATGCGCAGCAGTTTTTTGGCCGGGGCTTGCGCCAGGGCGGGGGCGGCAGTCAGACTCACGCTGATTACGGCGGCAACCGCAATCGGCAAGCAGCGGAACAAGCAACGGAACAAGTAAAGGAACCAGCGGTGATTCAAGCGTTGATTCAAGTGGCGATACATGGCGTCTCCTCCAGTGGTCACAGGGTGAACATCAATACGGCTGGCGTTCCGGCAAGCCGTTTGTGCTTTTTTGTTCGGTGTTGGAGAGTAGGTGATTTTCCGGTACCGCGCAAGGCGCATGCTGCGTACAGAGGAGAAAATCGCCAAGAATGGCTCGTACCATGGGTCTCCTGGCGGTCTCCGGGCGGTCTCCGAGCGGTTTCCAGACGGTCTCCGGGCAATTTCGGATGCCGCAATGCTGCATCACCGTCGTGCGATCACTTACGAACGATCAAGTGCGCACGAAGCGCACCACGCCATCCGCCCCAGTCGCGCCCTTCAGCTTGCCCTCATCGCGCAGCAAATGCAAATGCGCCAGCGCCTCGCCAATCGCAAACGTGGTCTGGTGCGCATCAAGCGCACGGTGAAACATGAAGGGGATGATGTCGGCTGCGCTGCATGGCTTCTCGCACGCCGCCAGAGTCTCGGCCAGGCGGTCGCGATGATGTTCGCGCAACTGGCGTACGCGCTGGCGCGCGCCGCGAAACAAGCGGCCGTGCGAGGGCAGCACCAGCACATCAGCCGGCAGGCGTTCATAGAGCGAGATCGCGTCGAGAAACCATTTCAGCGGATTGGCCTCCGGCTCGTTCGGCCAGACGCCGACATTGGTCGAGATGCGCGGCAGCAGCATGTCGCCTGAGATCACGAT
>JAYTWR010000081.1:0-74092 GCA_043743335.1 Burkholderiales bacterium | reverse complement strand
GGCACCTGTGCCCAGCACTGCTTTGGTTCGCGCCATGGCTGTGCTCCGTAGTAACGAAGTCGCATCATAGCCCAATTTCCTCTAAACGAACAGTATTGGATCAATACCCGTCCCCGCCTTTTGAAATACACACGGTATCCGGGGCCGTAGTTGATTCGCAACTCAGAGACACCCTCACCCACCGGCTCGACATCACCCGGGTTTCCGGCCTCTAATCGTTCGATCCTGGCCTGGACACGCGCTCTTGCTTGAATGTCTGTCAAGTTGTCGAGCCATTGAACGAAGAGGTCAGTCTTGCGAATTTCGATCATGGCAATACTGTAGCCTCGTGGCTACATAGTGTCAATGGCGAACTCTGCGATCTCAGGTGCCAAACGCCACCTCACGCGGCAATTGCTTCATGCCGCAGTCGGGTGCCGCGATCAGGCGCTCGGCGCTTATGTGCTTCAAGCCATTGCGGATGCGCGCGGCAACATCCTGCGCACTCTCAATGTGCGGGCTGCCAAGATCAATCACGCCGAGAAAAATCGTCTTATTCGACGGTGACGCCGGCGGCTGGCAGTTCGGCTTTGTCGATGATGCGTTCGCCCGGCTTGTCGGATAAATCGTCATTGCCCAGGGGTTTTGTCATGGTGAAGACCTTTCTGTTTGTCTGTTGATGGCAAAGGCTTACAAAGAAAAAGGTTCGCCATTGATTTTGATGGAGCCGGTCAACGGCACGGGCCGCACTACCATTTGCTCAGCGAAGCAGCCTTTTTTCGCGCAGCGGATTACGTTCTGCACCTTTTCAGGATCATCCTGAGATTCGACTTCGAGATGGGTTTCTACTTCTTTGCAGCCGCTGTCCACCGTGCCTTTCAACACCGAGCCGGTGAGGAACCAGTGAATGACGACCCGAACTTTGGCTTTGCTGACATTGGTTTTGGTCATGGTCGCGTACCGCGACACTTGGGTGAGCAGTCAAGCGCCCAAGCCGGTGGCGACATAAATCAGCGGCTGCGGATAATGGTCATCACCTTTCATGTGGGCGGGTTCGTCAACATGGATTTCAAACTTGCGATGGCGCCCGACCTTGTGCATTTTCTCCAGAGACTCAACGTCCGTCTCCATCACAAATTCGTATTGCTTGGCGGGCAAATCGGGCGCATCCAAGCTGGGCCGTTCGCCGGTGAAGCTGACGCCAGCAGCGGGTTTTGCAGGTTGATTCATGCGGGGCTCCTTGGAGTTCGTTGTTGAATATCGAATGGCGCGACGGTCGTTAATGGGTCGCTTTCAGCAGCGTCTCCACGGTACGCGGAATGAGGCTCATACCCGCAACGGTTTTGACCGAGGCGTCAGTACTGTTCGCCGCCAACGCGCGCAACTGCACCACAGTTTGACCGGCGGCGGTTTCCAGCCAAAACCAGTCCTGAATACTTTTACTGGAATGGCTGCCGGGTTGCACAGCCTTGGCTTCGTAGTAATAGGCTTTGAGTTCGTCGCACGCCTGCTTGAGTGCGTCGCCGCGCGTGATGTCGGCGCGGAAGGGCGCGGGAGGGAGGGGGGCGCCCTTGAGCCAATCGGCGAGATACGCCGCAATGCCGGCGGGTGCCAAGCCGGTAACACCCAAGGTGGTGTGGCCACGATGTTTGACGGCGACGGCATGCCAGGCTTCGAGTTGCGATACTTCGTCGGCGAGTTTTTCGGCGAGCGTGCCAGCGGATTTCAGGCGCGGAAAGCTCACCGGACAGGCCAAATCCGCCGGCGGCGCGGTGAGCTTGTCGTGCGGTGCATCTTCAGGAAAATCTGCCAGCACCGGGCCGGATTCACGCTCCAACAATTGCAGCGCGGCCAGCAGCACTTTGCGCTGGAACGCGGCATCGTTAGGCACGCCGAACGGACGCCCCAACATGAAGGGCACCCACAGCGCGCGTGGGGGCGCGAGGGCTTCGGTGTGTTCGCGCACGAGGCTGATTTGCGTGGTGGCAATGCCGGCGGCTTCGAGGTAGTGAGCGAGTGCGCCGACGGCGCACGTGCAGTTGGGTCAAACGGGCGATAGCAATACCGCGTCCACCTTATCGTCGCGCAGCAATTGCGCGAGCTCGCGCGCCTTGGGCTCGTAGTTCGTCACGGGCGATACCGCGCCCATGAAAGAATAGTGAAACGCCGCTGTGGAGCCGATTACGCCTTCGCGCGCCAGTTCGTTGAGCCGGTCGAGCGGGAACGCGACATTCCAGTCTTCCTGAAAGCCGCTACGATCATAGTTGACAGACATATGGCTCATAACCAAATCGCCGGATTTCACATCGCCGGGAATCACGCGGTAGTCCATGCTGGCCGGCCCTGCGCCGAAGGGCCGGTCGCCGCGTACATGTAAACCCGCCGTGCTGACAATGGCGACGCGGCGTTGCGCGAGCTTGGGGCCATTGATGCCACTGGCCCAGTGCCGCTGCGGAAAGCTGGGCAGGGTGGGCACTTTCTTCAACATGTTTTCTTTGTCTGAGGCGAGGAGGTCTGCGAGGCGAACCATGGGTTGTCCTTAGGTGAATTCGAATATCGACGGTGGCGATTGTGGGTGACCGGCTGCATAATGACAAATTGACGCAACACCGGGCCGGGACGTCGCGTGCGCGGCGGGCCATGGGTAGATCACGGGTAGATTCATGGGTAGGTTCATAGGAAATTTCATAAAATTCGTTTAAAATCAATTAGTTATATAATATGTGGCAATGGCTGATGGCGAATTGGGGTTGGTTGCTGGTGGGGATGTTGCTCGCGAGCTATTTTTCAGTGTATGTGTTGGCGATCAAATACCAGCGTCAGGGTGCGCGCGATGGGCGTTCAACGTTGCCCTGTGATCGTTGTTAAATGGCGCGGTGAAGCCGTTTCACGTGGTGCAATGGGTCGCCATTCGCCATTCGTCTGTCAAATGTCCGCGCAGAAGCCGGCATTCTGGTTTGACCGCAAGCTGCTGATTAGGCTACCCTTTCGGCTCCCTTTTTTCCGGTTGTGCGCGCTGGTATGTCTTATGACATCGCGTCCGCTGGCTGCCTGATTATGACCAAGTCACCGAAGTCCGACAAAACCCCTGCTTTTGAATCCGCGCTGGCGGAGTTGGAAGAAATCGTCTCCGATATGGAAGCGGGCCAGTTGCCGCTTGAGAAATCGCTGGCGGCTTATAAACGCGGCGCGGAGTTAATGAAATTTTGCCAAAACGCTTTGCAGGACGCGCAGCAGCAAGTGAAAATTCTGGAAGACGGTACGCTGAAGCATTTTGGCGCGTCCGGGCAGTGACATCTTGACTTCCTCTTCGGATTTTCAGGCTTGGGCCGCAGCCGGCCAAAGTCGTGTCGAAGCTACGCTGCAGCAATTGCTGCCGTCACCGGAAATTGCACCACAACGCCTGCACCACGCCATGCGCTATGCGGTGTTGGGGGGCGGCAAGCGCGTGCGGCCCTTACTGGCTTTGGCGGCGGGTGAGCTGTCGGGTGCCGATCCGCAGCGCGCAGCGATGGCCGGTGCCGCAGTGGAAATCATTCACGCGTATTCGTTGGTGCACGACGATTTGCCGTGCATGGACGACGACGTGCTGCGACGGGGCAAACCCACTTGTCACGTCGAGTACGATGAACCAACAGCCTTGTTGGTCGGCGATGCGCTCCAAAGCCTCGCGTTTCAAGTGCTTACGGAACAAAAGCTTAACGACGACGCGACTGTGCAATTGCACATGGCGAAAGTGCTGGCTGCGGCGAGCGGTTCGCGCGGCATGGCCGGCGGGCAGGCGATTGATCTCGCGGCCGTGGGCAAAGTGCTGACCGTGCCGGAGTTGGAATTCATGCACGTGCACAAGACCGGTGCGATTATTCGTGCGGCGGCGTTGTTGGGGCTGATGTGCGGCACCCCGGTGAGTGCGCAGGAACACACGCAGGTGGATACGTTTGCGCGTGTGATTGGCCTCGCCTTTCAGGTGGTGGATGACGTGCTGGATGTCGATGGTTCTACCGCGGATTTGGGCAAAACCGCGGGCAAAGACGCCGAGCAGGGCAAGCCCACGTACGTGAGTGCGATGGGCGTGGCGCGCGCCAAGGCGTTTGCCGAAGAATTGCGTGTCGAGGCGATGCAAGCGCTCGACAGTTTTGGCGAGAGGGCATTGCGCCTGCGGCAGTTGGCGGATTTTATTGTGCTGCGGAAATTCTGATGCCCGCCACATCACCCGCCTCGCAGAACTACGAATTGTTGAAGTCAATCGATTCGCCCAAAGCCCTGCGCGAATTGGAGCGCAGCCAGTTGCATCGGGTGGCCGGCGAATTGCGCCAGTATCTGATTGATTCGGTGAGCCAAACCGGCGGGCATTTATCGTCGAACCTCGGCACGGTAGAACTCACCATTGCGCTGCACTATGTGTTTAACACGCCGCACGATCGTTTGGTGTGGGACGTGGGGCATCAAACCTACGGCCACAAAATACTCACGGGCCGGCGCGAGCGCATGAACACGCTGCGCATGTGGCAAGGACTGTCGGGTTTTCCGCAGCGCACAGAATCAGAGTACGACACGTTTGGCACCGCGCATTCGAGTACGTCAATCAGCGCAGCGCTGGGTATGGCGGTGGCGGCCAAGCTTGCGGGTGTGCCGCGTCAGGCGGTGGCGATTATCGGCGACGGTGCGATGACTGCGGGCATGGCGTTCGAGGCGTTGAATAACGCGGGCGACATGGACGTTGATTTGTTGGTGATTCTGAACGACAACGATATGTCGATTTCGCCCCCGGTGGGCGCGCTGAATAAATATCTCGCCAAGCTGATGTCGGGACGCTTTTACGCGAAAGCCAAGGGGCTTGGGCGAAAAGTGCTGGGCGATATCGCGCGCCGCGCCGAAGAGCACGTCAAAGGCATGGTGACGCCGAGTACGATGTTCGAGGAATTTGGCTTCAATTACATCGGCCCCATCGACGGGCATGACCTGGATGCGTTGTTGCCAACGCTGAACAATATTAAGCAATTGAAAGGGCCGCAGTTTTTGCACGTGGTCACGCGCAAGGGGCAAGGCTACAAGCTGGCCGAGGCTGACCCTGTGCTGTATCACGGCGTGTCGAAATTTAATTCCGCCGACGGCATTGTCGGCGGCAAATCCGGCGGCAAGCCGGCGTACTTTCAGATATTCGGTGAGTGGTTGTGCGCGATGGCAGCGCACGACAAGCGGCTGGTGGGTATAACGCCAGCGATGCGCGAAGGCTCCGGCATGGTGCAGTTTGCCGAGCAATTCCCCGACCGCTACTTTGATGCCGGCATCGCCGAGCAGCACGCGGTTACGTTTGCAGCCGGCTTGGCGTGTGACGGCGCAAAGCCGGTGCTGGCGATTTACTCCACGTTTTTGCAGCGCGGCTTTGATCAGTTGATTCACGATGTGCAGATTCAAAATCTGCCCGTGATGTTTGCGCTGGATCGCGCGGGATTGGTGGGGGCGGATGGCGCCACGCATCACGGCAGTTTCGATTTGTCGTACCTGCGTTGCTTGCCCAATATGACGCTGATGACGCCGTCGGACGAAAACGAGTGCTGGCATATGCTGAACACCGCCTACAGCATGGATACACCGGTGGCGGTGCGTTATCCGCGCGGTACCGGGCCGGGTGTGCCCATCGTGCGTGATTTCAATGCGTTGCCGGTGGGCAAGGGCGAGTTGCGAAGGCAAGGGGCCAAGGTCGCGATTCTGGCGTTTGGTTCCATGCTGACACCAGCGTTGGCAGCAGGCGAAGCGATCAACGCCAGTGTCGCGAATATGCGCTATGTGAAGCCGCTGGACGCCGATTTGATATTGTCGCTGGCGGATACGCATGACTTGCTGGTGACGGTGGAAGAAAATGTGGTGATGGGCGGCGCAGGCAGCGCCGTGCTGGAATTTTTGCAGCAAAACCGACGCAATGTTTCGGTGTTGCAATTGGGCTTGCCGGACAGATTCATTGATCAGGGCGACCCCGCGCTGCAACTTGCAGCGTGTGGTCTCGATAAAGCGGGATTGTTGCGGGCGATACAGGCGCGTATGACTTAGTGTCATTGCGCCCGCGACGAGCAATCTGGAAGCGACATGCCAAACAAACGCAAGATGGTAGACGACGATGATCTTGAAGGCTATGCCAAGATAGATCGTTATCACCCGGTTACCGTGAGCCGTGTCGCGGAAAAATACCGCACTATACTCAAGGACATTGGCGAGAACCCGGATCGCGAAGGCTTGCTGAAGACACCCGAGCGTGTGGCCAAGGCGCTGCACTATCTCACGCACGGCTACGATCTTGAACCGGCGGAAATCCTGCGCTCGGCGATGTTCTCTGAAGAGTATTCGCAGATGGTGATCGTCAAGGATATCGAGTTTTATTCGATGTGTGAGCACCACATGCTGCCGTTTTTTGGCACGGCGCATATTGCGTATATTCCGAATGGGCAAATTGTCGGTTTGTCGAAAATCCCGCGCGTGCTCGACGCCTTTGCGCGCCGCTTGCAGGTGCAGGAGCGTCTGACGATGGAAGTGCGCAACTGCATAGAAGAAACGTTGAAACCGCACGGCGTGGCGGTGGTGATCGAGGCCAAGCACTTGTGCATGGTGATGCGCGGCATCCAAAAACAGAATTCAACCACCACCACTTCGGCGTTCACCGGCGAGTTCAACGTCGATAAAACGCGCGCAGAGTTTTTGCGGCTGATACAAGGGCGGGGATAAGGCGTGAGCAACGCAAGCGATGGCGTCCAAACCAGTGAGTATCTGATCGAGCAGATTCTGCCGCGCGTGCGCCGTGGCGAGCCGGTCATTTTGGTGGACGATGAGCGTCGCGAGAACGAAGGCGATTTGTTTGTCGCAGGCGAAAAAGCTTCCGCAGACGCCATTAACTTCATGGCGACGCACGGTCGCGGGCTGATTTCACTGGCGTTGACCGAGGAGCGTTTGCGTCAGTTAGGCCTGTCGCTGATTACTGATGACACCGGCAACCAAACCAAATTCGGCACGGCATTTGCCACGCCGATTGACGCACGCGTGGGTGTGGGTTCAGGCATGTCGGCGCACGACCGGGCGCACACCATCGCTGTGGCGCTGGCGGACGACGCCAAGCCCACGGACCTGATACGTCCCGGGCGTTTGCAGACCCTGCGGGCTGTGGATGGCGGGGTGATCGCGCGGCGCGGCCACACGGAGGCTGCGGTAGATCTTGCGCGCATGGCGGGGCTGAAGCCTGCTGGGGTGATTTGCGAAATCATGCAGGACGACGGTGCCATGGCGCGCCTGCCCGCACTGGAAGCCTTTGGCGCGCGGCATGGCATACCGATCCTGCGCATCGCCGATTTGGTGGCGTATCGTGAAAACGAGCGCGTGATACGCCGTCGCGCCACAACCGTGATGCCGACGCGTAAAGCTGGCGATTTTGAATTCATGGTGTATAGCGACAATCTCGAAGCCACGCTGTTTGTCGCGCTGGTCAAGGGCAGCATCCATGCGGAAACGCCGACATTGGTGCGTTTGCATTCGCAATGCCTGACGGGCGATGTGTTCGGCAGTGAACGTTGCGATTGCGGCGAGCAGCTCGAGGCCGCGATGAACGCAATTGAATCTGCCGGGGCAGGCGTGATTGTTTATATGTTCGACGAAGGCCGCGGCATCGGCCTGCTGAATAAAATCCGCGCGTATGCCTTGCAGGATCAAGGGCACGATACGGTTGAAGCCAATCACGCGCTCGGTTTCGCCGCCGACATGCGTGACTACAAAGCCGGCGCGCATGTGTTGTTCGATTTGGGCGTGCGCCACGTGCGGCTGATGACTAATAACCCCGATAAAGTGACGGCGCTGGAAAAATACGGCCTGAAAGTGGTGGAGCGTGTGGCGGTGGAAGTGCCGCCGCGCGCCGCCAATCGCCATTATTTACACACCAAGCGCACGAAATTCGGCCACCTGTTATCGATGACGGGTGTCGTGGATAAGCCCGAATAGCTCGCGAGAATATTCGTAACTAATTGATTTTATTGGGTTTTTAGAAACGCTTGATCAGCATAAGCTGATCGCCTTCACGGCGCATTTCGGTTCGGTTCAAGAAGCTCATGCCAAGCAGCCCATAGCGGCCGCCCAGCGCATTGCCTTCCATCACTACGCCATCCACGTTGTTGAGCGTGATATCGCCGAGCTTTACCGTATCTAACTTGACCCGCCAGGCGGAGACCAACCCGTTGGCGGTTTGCATATTCGCTCGTTCCCCTAGCCTGAAATTGATGTTAGCGCGCGCGGCATCTGCCGCACTGATGGTGACGCTGGTCGCGCCGGTGTCAACCAAGAACTGCATGGAGACGCCGTTGACGGCAACCGTGGTGAGGTAATGGCCTTTGGCGTCACCGGTGAGCATGACGCGCGGCGCGTCGCTATTGGCGCGAGCGGCGGCGATGCGCTGATTGCCCATATGCAGTGTTTCGCGACGTCCGTCGATTTCAATCACGGCGCTGTCGTTGGCGATGCTCAGCAAACGGATTTTGTCTGGTGTGGATTCACCGACGGCCAGTGTGCGCGGTTTGCCGCCGTCGACCATTAACGTGGCTCTACTGCCGAAGATACCGATGAGGTTGATGTCGGCAGCTTGCGCCGGTGCCGTTACCGTTAGTGTCAGCAGCATCAACCTTACCGGCAAGTTGCGGTTTGAGAGGCGCATGGATGTCCGTCTGTGACGAGCTGCCTTGTTGGATGTGAGCGTGATTAAACGCTATGGCGTGAACACGTTCAGTCGCGAAAATTCTTGTATTGCAGCGGAAAATCAGTGATCGATTTACGCACCAGCGCAATGGCGTCCTGCAGCAAATCTTTTTTCGCACCCGACACGCGCACCACGTCGCCTTGAATGCTGCCCTGGATTTTCATTTTGCTGTCTTTCAGCAACTTGACGATTTTTTTGCCAAGTTCCTGATCGACACCTTCGCGCACCTTGATGATTTGTTTGACTTTGCCGCCGCCGATGGTTTCGATTTTTTCGAGTTCTAGGCAGCGCACATCAATACTGCGTTTGGCGAGGCGGCCGGTGAGTACGTCGCACACCTGACCGAGTTTGAATTCGTCGTCGCCGAAGGCCGTCAGGGTTTTTTCCTTGTCGTTGATTTCAACGCGTGCATCCGAGCCTTTGAAGTCGAAGCGGTTAGTGACTTCCTTGTTGCATTGATCGACCGCGTTACGTACTTCCATTTGATTGACTTCGGAAGCAATGTCAAAGGTAGGCATTATTTAAATAACTCAATAAAATCAATTGGTTACGATATCAGGCTTTGGCGAGCTTGATTTTATATGAGGTCAGCGGCAACCCGGTACCGTCATTAAACTCCGCAGCGGCTTCCACGGCAAGTTTAGCGATGGCTTCAGCGTCGCGAGTTTTGTCGGCATAGGTGGAAAACATCGCGCCCATGGCGTAGTCGGCGCCGCTGCCGAAGGCGTAAAACTTGGAGAACTCCTGCACCGTGCGGTGCGCGGCCACGCCGAAAATGCCGTGCTTGTTGGCGAGCAGCACATCCACGCGCGTGGATTCCACCGGGTCATCGCTGCCGGCACTCGCGTTGAGGAAATACTCGTCTTTCAGCACGGCGTGCATGGTCTGCCAAGTTTTGAAAATATTGTGCACGTTGTCAAAGCGTGCCTGTACTTTGGGCCGCGCAAAATAATCTGCGAGGATAGCCTTGAAGGTGGTGTTGCCAGTGATGGCCACTACCGTGTCACCGACCTTGAAGGTCTTGTGATTGTTGACCACATACTCGGCAGTTTCTTTGCCGGAACCCCACTTGGTCATGGTGTCGGCGGCGATGGCGACATAGCCGTTCTTGCGGACGACCGCGATGGTGGTCATTTAAAATGGCAAACGTAATCGAGCATTTCCAGCGTTTCGATGTCGAACGCCGAATTGCCCGGCACCTCGAATTGTTCACCTGCCTTCACCGTGCGCCAATCGGCTGCGCCGGGCAGCTTGACTTTGCACACGCCGGCGTTGATTTCCATGATCTCCGGTGCCGCCGTGTTGAACGTCAGCTTGCTGGGGAAAATCACGCCGACGCTTTTGCGCACGCCGTCTTTAAACAGCACGGTATGGCTGACGCATTTGCCGTCGAAGTAGACGTTGGCTTTTTTGACGACGCTGATATTATCGAATTGGCTCATGGCACTTTACTTTCTGGCATTGTTGAGTTTGGCCGCGATGCGCAAGCGCAACGCGTTGAGCCGAATGAAGCCCGCAGCGTCCTTCTGGTCATACGCGCCGCCATCGTCTTCAAACGTGGAAATTGCCGGATCAAACAGCGAGTTCGGCGACTTGCGGCTGACGGTCATCACCGTGCCTTTGTAAAGCTTGACTTTGACCGTGCCGTTGACCGCCGCTTGCGATTGATCGATCAACGATTGCAACAGTGTGCGCTCGGGGCTAAACCAGTAACCGTTGTAGACCATGCGCGCGTAACGCGGCATGAGGTCATCCTTGAGCGCCAACACTTCGCGATCCAGTGTGATGGATTCCATCGCGCGATGCGCCTTCAGCATAATTGTGCCGCCGGGGGTTTCGTAGCAACCGCGTGATTTCATGCCGACATAGCGATTTTCCACCAAGTCGAGTCGGCCAATGCCGTGTTTGCCGCCGAGCTGATTGAGTTTTTCTAGCACTTTGGCGGGCGAGAGTTTTTTGCCGTTAATGGCAACGATGTCGCCTTTAAGATACGTGAGTTCGGCGACTTCCGGCTTGTTGGGCGCTTTTTCCGGCGACACGGTGATGCGCCACATGGAATCTTCCGGCTCGTAAGCGGGGTCTTCTAGCACGCCGCCTTCGTACGAGATATGCAGCAGGTTGGCATCCATGGAGTATGGTGCGCCGCCGCCGCGTTTGCCAACTGAGCGTTTCTTGTAGTCGACCGGTATGCCATGCTTGTCAGCGTAGGCCAGCAGCTTTTCGCGTGACAGCAAATCCCATTCACGCCACGGTGCAATGACTTTCACGCCGGGCATCAACGCGTAGGCACCGAGTTCAAAGCGCACTTGATCGTTGCCCTTGCCGGTGGCGCCGTGCGAAATGGCATCGGCGTTGGTTTTGCGCGCGATGTCGATCAAGCGCTTGGCGATCAGCGGGCGCGCGATGGAGGTGCCAAGCAGATACTCGCCCTCGTACACCGCGTTGGCGCGAAACATGGGGAATACGAAGTCGCGCACAAATTCTTCGCGCAAGTCGTCGATGAAAATATTGCTGGGCTTGATGCCCATCTTGATCGCTTTGGCGCGCGCAGGCGCGACCTCTTCACCTTGGCCGATATCGGCGGTGAAGGTCACGACTTCGCAGTGATAAACATCTTGCAGCCATTTCAGAATGACCGAGGTATCGAGGCCACCGGAATAGGCGAGGACGACTTTTTTAATAGGCGGGTTCATTTAAAAATACTCAATAAAATCAATTAGTTATGTTGATATTTGCAGAAGGTAACGATGGGGCGTTCAGAACAGCTTGTGCGACCGATCGGCTTCTTCCAAACGCGGCATGAGCAAAAATTCCAGCAGCGCTTTTTGCGCGTGTAGGCGGTTTTCGGCTTCGTCCCACACCACGCTTTGCGCGCCGTCGATGACTTCGGCGGTGACTTCTTCGCCGCGATGCGCGGGCAGGCAGTGCATGAACAGCGCGTCTTTCTTGGCAGCGCGCATCATGTCGGCATCGACGCACCAGTCGGCGAAATCGCGCTTGCGCTCGTCGTTCTCGGCCTCTTGCCCCATGCTGGTCCACACGTCGGTGGTGATGAGATCGGCGTCTTTGGCCGCGTCCATGGGATCGGCGAATTCTTCGTAATGCGCATCGCCATAGAGGCCCGCACGTTCGGCTTCAACTTCATAGCCCGGCGGCGTGGAGACATGCACGTTGAAATCCAACACCTCGGCCGCTTGTAGCCAAGTGTTGCACACGTTGTTGGAGTCACCGATCCACGCCACGGTTTTGCCTTGGATGCTGCCGCGGTGTTCGATGTAGGTGAAGATGTCCGCGAGTATCTGGCAAGGGTGGTACTCGTTGGTGAGGCCATTGATAATCGGCACGCGCGAGTGTGCAGCGAATTTTTCGATAATGGCTTGCTCATAGGTGCGGATCATCACGATATCGACCATGCGGGTGATGACGCGCGCCACGTCCTCGATCGGCTCGCCGCGCGAGAGCTGGGTATCGCGCGACGTGAGATTGATTACCGTGCCGCCCATTTGCAGCATGCCAGCTTCGAACGATACGCGGGTGCGGGTCGAGTGTTTCTCGAAAATCATCGCCAGCGTGCGATCGTGCAAAGGCATGTGCGGCTTGTAGCTCTTGAACTGTTCCTTGATCCAGCGCGCGCGACCGAACACGTACTCGTACTCGGCGTGCGAGAAGTTGTTGAACTGTAAATAGTGTCTGACCTGCGTGGTCATGAGGTCATGCCGCCCGCTTGGGTTATGTTTTCGCCGCAGCTTCCGGCGCAGGCTTCAGCAGAAACTCGCGGATCAAGGGCACAACGCCGTTGACCATGATGTCAGCCTCTTCCTTGCTCATGATAAGCGGCGGCGCAAGGCGCACCACTTTGTCGGCGGTGACATTGATCAGCAGCCCTTTCTCGAGCGCCACCTTGACCAGATCGCCGCAGGGGCGATCAAGTTCGATGCCATTCAGCATGCCTTGACCGCGGATGTCTTTGACGCCAGGTGTTTCGGCCAGTGCGCGTCTTAAGCTGGCGCGCACGTGTTCGCCGACTTCGGTGGCGTTGCGGCAGACGTTTTCAGACGCCATCACATCCAGCGTGGCGAGCGCCGCAGTACTGGCGAGCGTGTTGCCGCCAAAGGTGGAGCCGTGGCTGCCGGGTGAGAACAGTGTTGCGGCCTCGCCCTTGGCCACGCAGGCGCCGATGGGCACGCCGCCGCCCAAGCCCTTGGCCAGCGACATGACGTCGGGCGTAACGCCGTAGTGCTGAAAGCCAAACATCGTGCCGGTGCGGCCGATGCCGGTTTGTACTTCGTCGAGCATGAGCAGCCAACCGTTGGCATCGCAGATCTCGCGCAGGCCTTTGAGGTAGCCGGGGCTGCATACGCTAACGCCGCCTTCGCCCTGGACCAGTTCAGCGAGCACGGCGACCACGTTCTTGTTGGAGGCAGCGACTTTACGCACCGCTTCAAGGTCATCAAACGGCACGCGCACAAAGCCGGAGACCAGCGGCTCAAAGCCGGCCTGCACTTTGCGGCTGCCGGTGGCGGAAAGCGTTGCTAGGGTGCGTCCGTGAAACGAGCTTTCCAGCACCACGATAGCGGGGCTGTCGATGTTTTTTTTGTGGCCGTAGTAGCGCGCGAGTTTGATCGCGGCTTCGTTGGCCTCGGCGCCGGAGTTGCAGAAAAATACCTTGTCCATGCCGGACAGCGCGGCGATTTTATCCGCGAGTTTTTCCTGTGCCTCAATGTGGTAAATGTTGGAGGTGTGGATCAGCGTGCCCACTTGCGCACGTAACGCGGCCACCAGCTTGGGGTGGCAGTGACCAATGGCGTTCACCGCCACGCCGGCCAGCGCATCGAGGTAGCGCTTGCCTTGTGCGTCCCACAGCCACACGCCTTCACCGCGTGTGAAGGACACCGGCAGCCGGGCGTAGGTATTCATGACGTGTGACATGGCAGGACCTCCATAAAAGCAAGGGGCCACTGCATGGGATTGCTACCGTGGCCTGTTTCAAAAACACACGGCGGCTGTAGTTGCCGCCGTTGGTGAAGTAAAGCGGCTGTAGTTGCCGCCGTTGGTGAAGTAGCGCGGCTGTAGTTGCCGCCGTCGGTGAACTGTAGCGGCTGTAGTTGCCGCCGTTACGATGTGATTCTTGAAGTTATTCTACCGTCAGAATGTTGCAGCGCAAGTGAAATCTTGTATCCAGCCGGAGATTCAGGCATGCCTCTGGTAAACTCGCCACATGCTGGTTTTCTCTCTCGTTTTCTGCCTACTTCGCGCTGGCTGAGCCGCCCATGTTCGAAGGCGCGGCCGAAATTGTTATCCAAGGTGTTACCTACACCGGCGACAGGTTTCGCCCCAGTGACTGGGCTGACCGGCTGTGCGGAATGATGTCCGTGTTCGGCGAAGACCGGCAATTAAGCTATTCGCCTTACCTCAAGCCTGTGGTGATCGCCGACACGCCGTGCGTGGTAGTGGATCGCAAGCTGGAAGCACTGGATAGCGCAGCCTACAAGTTCCTGATGTCGTTTGCGCGCGACAACGAGCTCAAGCTCCGGCCCGGACGCATGGAAATACGTCCGGAGCCTGAAGCTACAGAAACTACCGAAAAACCGCAGACCGCAGCCTAGGCCATTGCCTTGACGGCGGCGGACAGGCGGCTTTTGTGGCGCGCAGCCTTGTTTTTGTGAATGATATCTTTGTCTGCAATGATATCGATGGTGCTGGTGGCGCGCTGATACACGGTTTTGGCAGCGGTTTTGTCGCCAGCCTCAATCGCTTTCACCACGTCTTTGATCGCCGTGCGCAATTTCGAGCGTAGGCTCGCATTGTGTTGGCGACGTTTTTCACTTTGCCGCGCGGCTTTGCGCGCGGATGCAATATTGGCCATCTGTTACACTCCCTTCCGGGAAGAAAAAGAGCGCGATGATACGGATTTTTCAGGGATTTTGCAAGAATTACCGCGCCCGCCTTCGCTACAGGGCCGAACGTCAACTGCGCGCAATCCACGCCATGGGCCGGATTAAGCCCCAAATGGCCGCCGCCGCCCGCCGCCTTCCGCAACCCCCGCAACCCCCGCAACCCCCGCAACGCCCATAACCCCATGAATCTGCTCAAAGCACTGGCTACCGTCAGCGGTATGACGCTGCTGTCGCGCATTTTAGGTTTTGTGCGCGATGCCATGATCGCGCGCGTGTTCGGCGCGGGTTTGGCCACTGATGCCTTTCTGGTGGCGTTTAAAATCCCCAATTTTCTGCGCCGCCTATTTGCCGAAGGGGCGTTTTCGCAGGCTTTTGTGCCGATTATGGGTGGGTACAAAAACCGCCGTGGCGCAGATGAGTTGCGCGACTTGCTGGATTTTGTTTCGGGCGTGCTGGCGCTGTCGCTATTTGTGGTAACGGTCTTGGGCGTGCTGGCCGCGCCGGTCATTATTTACATCAGTGCACCCGGGTTTGTGGGCAATCCCGATAAATTCAGCCTTACCGTCGATCTGCTGCGTATTACGTTTCCGTACATTCTGTTTATTTCGCTCACGGGCTTCGCGGGTGGCATCCTCAATACGTTTGGCCGCTTTGCCGTGCCCGCGTTCACGCCGGTGCTGCTGAATGTGTCGTTCATCGTATTTACCGTGTGGTTTGTGCCGTATTTTGACCCGCCAGTGAAGGCGTTGGCGTGGGCGGTGTTCACCGGCGGCGTGTTGCAACTGGCATTTCAAGTGCCATTTTTGCTGCGGCTGCGCATGATGCCGCGCTTCCGCATCAACTTCAGGCATGAAGGCGTGCGGCGGGTGTTACGGCAAATGGTGCCGGCGCTGTTCGGCGTGTCGGTGGGGCAGATCAGCCTGTTGCTGAACGTGATATTTGCGTCGTTTTTGGTGACCGGCAGTGTGTCGTGGCTGTATTACGCCGACCGGCTGATGGAGTTTCCGGCGGGCATGCTGGGTGTGGCGCTGGGCACGATCCTGCTGCCCAGTTTGTCTAAACACTATGCGAATAAATCGAGCGTCGAGTATTCAGCCTTGCTTGATTGGGGGCTGCGCCTAACGTTTTTGTTGACCGTGCCCGCAGCGGTGGGACTGGCGATGCTGGCCATGCCGCTGATTACCACGCTGTTCATGTATGGGGCGTTCTCTACGGCGGACGCGCTCGCTACGCGAGCGGCGCTGCTGGCGTATAGCGGCGGCTTGCTCGGGCTGATTCTGGTGAAGGTGCTGGCACCGGCGTTTTACGCGCGGCAGGATATCCGCACGCCGGTGAAAGTTGCGATGGGCACGCTGGTGATTACCCAGTTGATGAATCTGGCGTTTGTCGGCCCGCTCGCGCATGCCGGGCTGGCGCTGGCAACGGGGCTGGGCTCGTGCATCAACGCAGGTGTGCTGTATTACCTGCTGCACAAGCGCGCGATTCACGTGCCGCTGCCGGGTTGGGGCGCCTTTCTCGGCAAGCTCGTGGTCGCCGTGTCGGTGATGGCAGCGGTGCTGTGGTTCGTGGCAGGGGAGCCACAGCGCTGGCAAGCGGCGTCTGCGATGATGCGGCTCGCTGGGTTGCTGGGCGTGGTGGCGTTGGGGGCGGGCGTGTATTTTGCCGCCTTGTGGCTAATGGGTTTTCGCGTGCGCGATTTTTCGCGCGCTGAAGCGCGGTGAGGCGCGGTGAGGCGCGGTGAGTACGGAGTGATCGATCACCAGTGCCATTTAGCGAGCGAATCGAGAGCGAATTGAGAGTGAAAACACGCTATAATTCAAGCTTTTACGCTTGATTTCGCCATGCGCGTCACCCGTGGCATTCCCGCCGCCGCACACACTCCGCTCGCACTGACCATCGGCAATTTCGACGGCGTCCATTTAGGCCACCGCGCGATGCTGGATGAGCTCGCACGCGCGGCCAAGCGGCTGAACGTGCCGGCTTGCGTGATGATATTTGAGCCGCAGCCGCGCGAATTTTTTGCGCCCGACAAAGCGCCAGCGCGTTTGACCAGTCTGCGCGAAAAGCTGGAATTGCTCGATGCCTGCGGGCTGAACCACGCGCATGTGTGCCGCTTCAATTATGCGTTCGCACAAATCGCCGCGCAGGATTTTATCGAACGCGTGCTGGTGCGTGGCTTGGGCGTGCGCTGGCTGCAGGTAGGCGATGATTTTCGCTTTGGCTCGCGCCGCGCAGGCGATTTCGTGATGTTGAAGCAAGAGGCGTCACGGCTGGGCTTTGAAGTGCAGGCGCTGCCGAGCGTGATGGTTGAAGGCATACGAGTGTCGAGCACGGCAGTGCGCGACGCACTGGCAGCGGGTGAGCTCACGCGCGCGTCACGGCTGCTGGGACGCGCGTATAGCATCAGCGGGCGCGTGGTGCGCGGCGATCAATTGGGACGCAAGTTGGGCTTCCCCACCGCCAATGTGCAGATGAAGCATAACCGTCCGCCGCTGGCGGGCATTTTTGCGGTCGAAGTGCATGGTGCTGCCGATGGCGTGGTGCGCGGCGCGGCCAGCTTGGGCGTGCGGCCCACAGTGAAGTCGCAAGGTGCAGCGGTGCTTGAAGTGTATCTATTTGATTTTAAACAAGAAATTTACGGTCGCCTATTGCGTGTGGATTTCCTGCACAAGCTGCGGGATGAAGAAAAATATGTGGATTTGGAAACGTTGAAACGGCAGATTGCGCGGGATGTCGAGGGCTGCAAAGCATTTTTCGCCGCGAAAGGTCGTTAGGATGCCAGTGAGGTTCGCGAACCGCGGTGCCTACGACCGATGCGGTTCGCTGCGCTCACCGGCATCCTACTAAAACTTCTGCGCCTCTTTGGTGACGCTTTGATTGTTGATAAATGACTGAATACAAGCACACATTAAATCTGCCGGACACGCTGTTCCCTATGCGCGGCGACTTGGCCAAGCGCGAGCCGTTGATGTTGAAACAATGGCAAGAGCGCCAGTTTTACGAGCGCATCCGTGCGGCGAGTGTGGGCCGCCCGCGTTTTGTGCTGCACGACGGGCCGCCTTACGCCAATGGCGACATTCATATCGGCCACGCAGTTAACAAGATTTTGAAAGACATTATCGTCAAGTCGAAATCGTTGTCGGGCTTTGACGCGCCCTATGTGCCAGGCTGGGATTGCCATGGCATGCCGATTGAAGTGCAAATCGAAAAACAGCACGGCAAGCACATTCCCACGGCAGAAACACAGAAATACGCGCGTGCTTACGCCACGGAACAGGTCGCACGGCAGAAGCAGGATTTCATTCGGCTGGGTGTTCTAGGTGATTGGGAAAATCCTTATTTAACAATGGCTTATGCTAATGAGGCGAATGAGATTCGCGCGCTGGGTAAGCTGTTGGAAAAAGGCTATGTCTATCGCGGGTTAAAGCCGGTGAACTGGTGCTTCGATTGCGGCTCGGCGCTGGCTGAAGCGGAAGTCGAGTACGAAGATCGCAAAGATGTGGCGATTGACGTGGGCTTTCCGTTTGCTGAACCGGAGAAACTCGCCCAGGCTTTTGGTTTGTCGGCGCTGCCGGACAAGCCCGGTTTTGCCGTCATCTGGACCACAACACCGTGGACGCTGCCGGGCAACCAGGCACTGAATGTCAATCCAGACTTTGAGTATGCGTTAGTTGAAACCGAAGATCGTTTGCTGATTGTTGCAAACGAAATATTGATGAAGCCAGCGTACATTCGCGGGAATCTAGACCCAGTGCATTTGGATGATGGCTTCTTGGATGGCCGAATCCTTGAGCTCACTGCAAAATACAAAATTCGTGAATGGAAGGTAATCGGACTTGAGAAGGGCGTCGTACTCGATCATGTGCGCTTCCAACACCCATTCTATGATCGACAGTCGCCAGTGTATCTCGCGGATTACGTCACACTCGACACCGGCACCGGCATCGTGCATTCCGCGCCAGCGTATGGTGTAGAAGACTTTTTATCCTGCCGCCGCAACGGCATGAAAGACGTAGACATCCTGACGCCGGTGATGGGCGACGGCAAATATGTATCAACGCTGCCGCTCTTCGGTGGCGAAATGATCTGGAAGGCGAACCCTAAAGTCGTCGCGCATCTCGAAGAAAAAGGCGTGTTGTTCGCCAAGCACGCCCATGCGCACAGTTATATGCACTGCTGGCGGCACAAGACGCCGATTATTTTTCGTGCAACCGTGCAATGGTTTGCTGGCATGGATGAAACCCAGGGCTGGAATGGCGTCAAGCCCGCCGAGCCATTGCGCGCGACCGCGCTGCGCGGCGTTGAGAACACCCAGTTTTATCCCGCGTGGGGACAAGCGCGCTTGCACGGCATGATCGCCAACCGGCCGGACTGGACGCTCTCGCGTCAGCGGCAGTGGGGCGTGCCCATGCCGTTTTTCATTTCGAAAGAAACCGGCACGCTGCACCCGCGCACACTGGAACTGCTGGAGCAAATCGCGCAGCGCGTCGAAACAGGCGGCATCGAGGCCTGGCAGGCAGTGCAGCCCGAAGATCTGCTGGGTGCCGATGCCGCGCATTACGAAAAAATCAAAGACACGCTCGACGTATGGTTTGATTCCGGTGCCACGCACTTTACGGTGTTGCGCGGCTCGCACGCGGAGGCTTCGGCTTATCCTGCCGATTTGTATCTAGAAGGCTCGGATCAACATCGCGGCTGGTTTCACTCGTCGCTGTTGGTGAGCTGCATGATGGATGGGCGTCCGCCGTATCGCGGTTTGCTCACGCACGGTTTTGTGGTGGATGGCCAAGGCCACAAAATGAGCAAGTCCAAGGGCAATGTGATTGCGCCGCAGAAGGTGATGGACGAGCTCGGTGCCGATGTGCTGCGGCTGTGGGTGGCGGCGACGGATTACTCCGGCGAGCTGTCGATCTCCAAAGAAATTTTGCAGCGCGTGGTGGAATCGTACCGGCGCATTCGCAATACGCTGCGGTTTTTGCTGTCGAATCTGGCGGATTTTGATGTTGCACGCGATGTGCTGCCGGTCGATGAATGGCTGGAAATCGACCGCTACGCGTGGGTAATGACACACGACATGCAGGCGTTGCTAACGCCCTCAGAGCCGGGCGTGCGCGATCCACAAGCGCAGGGCTATTACGGCAACTATGAGTTTCACCAAGTCGCGCAACGCTTGCAGGCGTTTTGCTCTGAGGATTTGGGCGGCTTCTATCTCGACATTCTCAAAGACCGCCTTTACACCGCGCCGGCCAAAGGGCGCGCTCGGCGGTCCGCGCAGAGCGCGCTGTATCACATCACGCAGGCGCTGACGCGGCTGATGGCACCGATACTCTCGTTCACCGCGCAAGAGGTGTGGGAAACGTTGCACAAAACAGACGCCAGCGTATTCGAGCAGACGTGGTATGTACTTGATTTACCGAAAGATTCCGGCGTTCTGCGCGAGCGCTGGACGAAGCTGCGGGCGTTGCGTTCTGATGTCCAAAAAGAGCTTGAAACCCTGCGCGCGGCGGGCAAGATCGGCTCGTCACTCGCGGGTGAAGTAGATTTGCATGCCGCCGGTGAGGCGCACGCTCTACTGGCGTCGCTCAAAGACGACGTGCGCTTTGTGATGATTACGTCGCGAGCCAGCGTGCATGCGGGCGCAGGTGGCGTTGCCTCTGCGGGCTTGTCAGGCGTGGGCATCGCGGTGAGCGCGAGCGCGCATGCGAAATGCGAACGTTGCTGGCACTATCGCCCCGATGTCGGCGCGCATGCGGATCATCCTCAACTTTGCGGGCGTTGCCACAGCAACCTGTTTGGGGCCGGTGAGGCGCGCGAACATGCCTGACTGGCACATGAGCAAGTGGACCCTGCGCCAGTGGATTGCGCTGGCCTTGGCGATTGTGGTGATCGATCAAATCACCAAATTCTTCATTGTGCAAAAGTTCGTGCTGCATGAGACTTTGTATGTCACGTCATTCTTTAATCTGGTGCGGGTGCACAATGCCGGCGCGGCGTTTAGCATGTTTGCCGATGCTGGCGGTTGGCAGCGGTATTTTTTCATCGGCGTGGCCGTGGTGGCGTCGGCTTGGGTGGTTTGGCTGTTGCGCCGGCACCCGGAGCAAAAACTGTTTTGTCTGGCGCTGGCCCTGATCTTGGGCGGGGCCGTGGGCAACTTGATCGACCGCGTGATATTCGGCGCGGTGGTAGATTTCGTGCAGGTGCATTACGCGGGCTACTATTTCCCCGCGTTTAATGTGGCGGATTCGGCGATCACCGTTGGGGCCGGGTTACTGCTGTGGGACGGCTTTCGGCCACAGCAACGTGCTGTAGTGTGATTAATATAACTAATTGATTTTAAACGATATTTTGTAAAAGGTGCGGCGGCTTTCAGCGTCGCTACACACACCCCATGCAAGTCCTTCTAGCCAACCCCCGCGGTTTTTGTGCCGGTGTCGACCGCGCGATTGCAATCGTCGAGCGCGCAATCACACTGCATGGCGCACCGATATACGTGCGGCACGAAGTGGTGCACAACAAGTTTGTGGTTGATGATCTGCGCAAAAAAGGCGCGGTGTTCGTCGAAGATTTAGACGAAGTGCCGGCGGGTGCCACGTTGATTTTCAGTGCGCACGGCGTGTCGCAGGCGGTGCGGCGCGACGCCGAAGCGCGCGGGCTGCGCGTGTTCGACGCCACTTGCCCGCTAGTGACCAAGGTACACGTAGAAGTCGCCAAGATGCGCGGCCAGCAGCGCGAAATCATCATGATCGGCCACAAAGGCCATCCCGAAGTGCAAGGCACCATGGGCCAGGCCGAGGGCGGCATGTATCTGGTGGAAGGCCCGGACGACGTGGCCAAGCTCAAAGTGCGTGACGAAAACCACCTCGCCTTTGTGACGCAAACCACGTTATCGGTCGACGATGCGCAAATGACCATTGACGCACTGGAAGCACGCTTTCCGGCGATAGTCGGCCCCAAGCGCGACGACATCTGCTACGCCACGCAAAACCGCCAAGATGCGGTAAAAACCCTTGCAAAACAATGCGATATCGTCATTGTCGTGGGTTCGCCCAACAGCTCAAACTCCAACCGGCTGCGCGAGGTCGCGCAGCATCAAGGCGTTGCTGCGTATATGGTCGATAACGCGGGGGAGCTCAAGCCCGAATGGCTGGCGGGCAAGTCGCGGGTGGGCGTGACGGCAGGGGCGTCAGCACCGGAGGTGCTGGTCAAGGAAGTGATCGAGCGGCTAACGGCTCTGGGCGCCGACCGCGTGAGCAACGTGGAAGGCATCGAGGAGCGCGTGACTTTTCCGTTGCCGAAGAGCTTGGCTGTAATGCCATAAGTGTGCCGACCTTTCGAACGCAGTCCCGCAATAGTCGCAGTCTTGCAATAGTTTTTCTAGTGATCTTAGGGCTTCCGGGCGACGCGCCGCCGCCAGCTATCCTTTCGTCTACGGAAAATAGCCGCTTGTCGGGCAACGCTGGCGCTGCTATGTGCAATTCATAATAATAGTAACCATAGAAACAGGATGAAACTGTGAAGACCTCAATGGCACTGCCTTGCAGCATATCGGGAAAGTCTGGGAAACGGCTTCAGCTCAAAGGTTTTACGTTGATCGAGTTGATGATTGTTGTGACGATCATAGGCATATTGGCTGCGATTGCCATCCCGAGCTACACGTCTTATGTGGTAAAGGGGCGCCGTGCCGCTGCGCAATCCCATTTGCTGGACGTCGCGCAGCGTCAGCAGCAATATTTTTTGGACAACAGGGCCTATGGGGCCACTTTGGCGATTGTGGGGGCGACAACGCCAGGCGAGGTTTCACCCTATTACACCGTCACTGTTACAACCAGCGCGGGCCCGCCGCCAGCTTTTACTATTACCGCTACCCCGATGGGGGCTCAAGCCACGGCCGGTGAGCCGACCCTTTCACTAGACAACACGGGCGCAAAAACGCCCGCCACTTGGTAATCGATGTGTTTACCATGATTCAGCCCTCGTTTTTGCCAAGCCTTAATGAAGCACAGAATTTGTCGTTTTGTGGTCTCAGGATAGGCGGCGGGCGGGTGGCGTCATTCGTGTCGGATGCTGCGAGTTTGGAGCGGCACGGTTTTCAGTTGCCCGCGTCGAGGCGGTGTGCTTGTACGGGATTTACTTTGACGGAAGTAATCATGGTGGTGGCTATCTTGGGTATCGTGACCGCCATCGCCGCCCCGAGTCTTACAAGCCTTATTGCTAGTCAAAGGATAAAAGCTGCGTCGTCGGACATTTATGTTTCCCTGATTCGGGCGCGTAGCACTGCGATCCAGCGCAATAATAATGCTACTTTGTCACCGGTTACTGCTGGTGATTGGACTAGCGGTTGGCGAATTGCTGATCCGGACAATATTGGCAGTTTTGTTGAAAGTCATTCGGCGATCACGACAATTACTATGACGGGTCCGGCAAGTGTGACCTATCAAAGTTCGGGGCGCATACAAGGCAGCACTGCACCGGAGTTCAGTATTAGCGCAACCGGTGCCTCCATTGTTCGATGCGTCTCGATCGACCTTAGTGGGCGTCCTATTCAGAAGTCCGTCGCATGTTAGCGAATTTGTCATTGCGCAGGATGCGTCAGCAGGGGGCTACCCTGTTGGAGGTCTTGGTGACCATAATTGTCTTGGCAGTGGGACTGCTTGGTTTGGCGGGATTACAGAGCAAGCTGACACTGGTAGAGATGGAGTCGTACCAGCGCAGTCAGGCTTTGACGCTGATGAATGACATGGTCGACCGTATCAATACGAACCGGTCAGACGCGGCAAATTACGTATCCACCATAACGTTCGGTACTGCTGATACCTCCCAACCCACCGCTTGCGGGAGCGTGTCTTCTTTTGCGGGCAGAGACCAGTGCGAATGGAGCAAAATTCTGCAGGGTGCTGCTGAGACCAAGAGCGGTTCCAAGATAGGTGCCATGGACGGTGCGCGAGGTTGCATCACCCAAATTCAGGCTCAAAACCCCGCTGCGGGAGTTTGCACCCCCGGAATTTATCGCGTCGCACTGGCTTGGCAGGGCTTGCATACCACCAGCGCTCCTGCGGTGACTTGTGGCCAGGGTTCTTTTGGCAGCGACGATCGCTATCGTCGCGTATTATCGACCAACATCACCATAGGCTTGCCGAGCTGTGAGTAACTACATGACAGACAATGCTTCACGCAGTCATCGCGGGCGATTGTTCCAAGGCGGTTTTTCCCTCGTTGAATTGATGGTTGCGGTGGCGCTTGCACTGCTTATTCTATCTACTCTTGCCACGGTGTTTGTGCAGAGCAGCCAGACACGTGCAGAAATCGAGCGTAGCAACAGACAGATCGAAAGCGGCCGTTACGCCATTGAATTGTTGACCAAAGATCTGCGCATGGCGGGCTATTTTGATTCTTTCGACCCTTATCGCCAGATCATACTGCCAAACAATCCCCCGTTGACATCCATGAGCAGCATGCCGGATCCGTGTCTTTTCGCAGCCAGCGATTTAAGAAATGCATTTTTTGTGCATGTTCAAGGTGTTGATAATCCCATCAGTGCGACCATTCCTTCTTGCATCAGTGATCTGCGCGCCGGGACAGATGTGCTCGTGATTCGCCGGGCGAGCACCTGCGTTGCCGGCCCCACCGCTGATGCCGACTGTGACGCCGCCGCGAGCGGTGTACCCTATTTCCAAGCGTCAAATTGCTACCAGGAAGGGGAGATTTATAACTCGGCTGGCACATCGACAGATTATCAAAATCATTTTGTTCTGGATGCCGGCACCTCTGGTATGACCAAGCATGCCATTGATTGCACCACTATCGCAAATTACAGAACCATGGTTGTACGAATCTATTTTGTCGCCAACAACAACGTGGGTTCTGATGGCATCCCCACGCTTAAGCGCGCCGAGTTACGCGCGGGGGGATTTACCATTGTGCCCTTGGTTGATGGCATCGAGAATCTTCAGATTGAATACGGCGTGGATGCCAACGACGACGGGGCGATAGACGGTGTTACCGCCGACCCGGGTGCCTACAACAGTTGTTCCGGCAACGCCTGTGTGCGGAATTGGTTGCGTACCTATTCCGTTAAAGTCAATCTGCTGGCGCGTAACATCGAAAACGCCACCGGTTACACCGATACCAAGAGTTACACCTTGGGTCAGAAATTCGATGGCACCGACAATGTATTTGGCCCCTTTAACGACGGCATCAAGCGGCATGCCTACAACGCAACCGTCAGGCTCAATAACCCTTCTTCCCGGAGAGTGCCATGAACAGTTCGTTACGGCAGCAACAGGGGGCAGTGTTGATTATCGGCATGATTATGCTGGTGCTGCTAACGCTGATGGCGTTGGCCAGCTTTAATATGAGTAAAGGTAACTTGCAAATTGTGGGTAACCAGCAATTTCGCAACGACACCATGCGCGCTGCACAACAGGTTATTGAGGCGGCGATTAGTACGCCCACAGCCACGACTACTGCAGTCACTTCGCAAATCGATGTTAACGGCGACGGCGTACCGGATGTGCAGGTCGTTGTGACCCCTAGGATTATTCAGGCGCAGGTTAAAAAGAACAATGCGTTAAATCTGTCCGATCCCGGTGAAGTGGGTTGCACTTTGGGTACATCACAGAACTTCGGTGTGGCGGGTGCTTCCACCGGCAACTCGCTGTGCGCATCGGCTTTATACGACCTTCACGTGGTGGCCACAGATACGGCCACCAGCACCAAAATTGAGTTGCATCAAGGTGCTGCCTTACAGGTGCCCGCTGATTCGGTTTGCACTTTGGTGGCTTGCTAAGCGCTGGTATTGAACAACGGTGTGCCGGTGCCGTAAACCGGATTTTATTGGAGTTGCCCCCTATGTATCGTTCGACTCATTCCCCGCTGTACCGAATAATGGCTTGGCTGTTGAGCGTAGCCATCACGTTTTATCCACTGCAGAGCCGAGCCGAGGATATTGACATTTTTGTCGGCGGCGGCGGCAATGCCGATAACCCCAAAATTTTGATCGTGCTGGATAACACGGCTAACTGGACGAGGCAGAGCCAGCAATGGCCTGGCGGTATTACTCAAGGGGAGTCTGAGGTTCGTGCCATCAAGAACGTGGTGAGTACGCTGAATTCAAACGTTGATATTGGTCTGATGGAGTTTGTTACTGGCGGCAACGCCAACGACAATGGCGGGTTTATTCGCCAAGCGATTCAGCCTCTGACTGTCGCCGTAAAATCGGCTTTTTCAACGACCTTGGATACTATTTTCAACAATATCAATAGCCCGAGTGAAAAGCGTAATGCGAACACGCCGTACGGGAATCTAATGTATGACGTGTATAACTATTTTTCGGGGGGTAATGCCTACTCGCCCAACGCGATGCCTTCGGGATCTGTTACTCCGGATCCGAATGGTTACACCACGAATTACTCCAGATTCAAATCGCCTCTGTCGGATTCTAACGCCTGCGGCCGGAATTTTATTATCGTCATCTCTAATCCCAATTCAAGCGGCCCGGCGGGTGATAACGCAGCGAATTCAACCACACTTACTAGCTTGGGCGGCAGTGTCAGTCCACAGATTAACTATTTAAACTATACGACCAGAACCACCACTTTCCCTACCAACCTGGGCTTTACATCAGCTTGTTATGCTAATCAGGCAGCTTGTGTGACCACCGATTACACTGCGGCCTGTGCAGCGGGTGCGGGATACGACACCTGCACCTGTGGGGCGCCCACATCAACGGGGACGGTTACCGCTCCTGTGCCGGGGGGGCTCTACACCTATACGGCCTACGGGCAAGGCGTTAAAACCGTCGCGGCGACGAATGCTGGCGTGACCAACAATTCCTATGCGACGGCTGCCGCCGCTGCCGCCGCTGTTACGGCAGGCACTGATATCGGCGGCATGACATGCCCCGGCGGTGCAACCTGTACCTATGCAGCGGGCGTGGCCAGTGGTGCTGCGATCCCGGGAACACCGGTCACGTCGTCCAGCGGTACCACCATCGGCTGCTTTACCAGTAGTCCGGGTGCGGCTGCGCTGGCCAGCGATGGGGCGCTGACCTGCCCCTCGGGCAACGCTTGCACTTACGCTGCTGGCGCGCAGGGTGCCGCGTGCCCCGTGACACCGACAACAACACCGGCGGTCACTGCGTCGTGCTATGCCGCTTCGCCCACCACCATCCAAATGACTGCGGAACTGGCGTGCCCCTCCGGCAGTACTTGCACCTATTCTGCGGGGGCCACCAGCGGCGCTTCCTGTACTGTGCCGGTAAATAGTTCCGGCGTTACGACGTCTTGTTTTGGGGCCTCCCCAACCAGCGCGCAGTTGATTGCCGATCATGGCGCTTTGACCTGCCCCGGTGGCAGCACCTGCACATACACTGCAGGGGCGACCAGTGGTGCCACATGTTCAGTGTCCGCAGGCAGTAGCTCGACGACGGCGTCGTGCTATGCCACACCGGCGGCGGCGCAGACGGGTGTTAACGGTGGCGATAGGGGCGGCTTGACTTGCCCTTCCGGTAATACGTGCACGTATGCCATTGGCGCCGTGGGTGCATCGTGCACGCCGCCTGTCACTGCTACCGTTGCAACGGCCGGTTGCTTTCCCGGTAATACGGCACCTACCAATGTCCAACTGGCTGCGGATGCCACAACCGCATGCCCATCGGGTAACACCTGCACGTATGCCGGGACGACCAAGCAAACGGGGCCGGGTGCCGGCACAGGTTGCTCCAATCCGCAAGTGCACTACAACACTAACCGGACGGCGACCCCGACGACACTCACAAACAAATATGCGGTGACGCAAACCGCCACGCCTACGCCGCAGACCTTCAAATACAACGTAACGCAGTCTGCGTTGGCCGCAGCAACCTTTAAGTACAACTTTTCGCGGACGTCAACACCGCCAGCGTCTGCCTTTAAGTATGCGTACACGCAAACCGCCACGCCGGCATCCACGTTTAAATACGTTATTTCCCAGACGGCGACCAACACTACTGCGGCAGTGGCCTCGCCGGGCGACCCCTTAGGCACCACAGCCTCGCAGTATGCCTCGCCGCTGGGCATTACCGAATACGCGACCCAATGTAGCCGGTACGCCGGTGGTTGTCTGTTCGGCAACCCGCAATCAAACTATACGGCGCCTGCGTGTGCGTCCGGCACTGCCCACTTCTCGGTTTTTGGCAATCAGATTGACACCACCCTGGTGCCGTCGGGCGGTTCTGTAACGCCTACCGATGGCGCCAACGCTGATGAATGGACGCGCTTTCTCCATCAGGCATCGGTCAAAAACTCGGCTAATGGCGCGGATACCATCAAGCAATCGGTTACCACTTACACTATCGACGTGTATAACCAGCAGCCTAACGCCGCCACCACCGCGTTGCTGCAAAGTATGGCAGCAGTCGGCGGGGGCAAGTATTTTCAGGCATCCAGCGAAGCGGCCATTGCCGATGCGTTAACCGCCATTCTCAGTGAAATACAGTCAGTAAACTCCACCTTTGCTTCGGCGAGCTTGCCGGTGAATGCGACTAACCGCACACAGAATGCCAACCAGGTGTTCATCGGCATGTTCCGGCCTGAACCCAGTACCAAGCCACGCTGGTTTGGCAATCTCAAGCAATATGCAGTAGGCCGTGTCAACGGCGTGCTCGATCTCGTGGATAAAGATGGCAACGCTGCAACCAATTCGTTGACGGGCTTTGTGGCGGATTGTGCAGCCAGTTTCTGGACGACGGATACAACAAATTACTGGAGTACGTTAACCAGCGCGATTGATCCCGACCCAGCCAGCAAGTGCGCGACTGTGGCCTTGAGTAATCGTTATTCAGATCTGCCCGATGGCCCTACCGTGGAAAAAGGCGCTGTGGCAGAGGTGCTGCGTCGGGGTAACAACCCTGCTTCGCCGAGCAACGTGGTTAATCGCAATGTGTTGACAGGGGCGGCCAGTACGCTGGTGCCGTTCAACACCACGAACACGGGTTTGGGCGCTAATCTGGTGAACTTTACCTTGGGTAAGGACGTGAATAACGATACCGGCAGCGGCGGGCCAACCAGTAACGTGCCGCGGCCTTCGATACACGGCGATGTGGTGCATTCGCGGCCTTTGCCGATAAACTACGGTGGCTCAACCGGTGTCACGGTTTATTACGGATCGAATGACGGAACGCTGCGCGCCGTTGACGCGTCCCCCACAGGTGGCGGCAAGGAGCGTTGGGCCTATATTGCACCGGAGTTCTATAACGACAGCGGCGCTAGACTGCAGCGTTTGATGGACAATACGCCCACGGTAGCGTATCCCCCGACGCCGGCAATCGGTTCGGCAAAAAAGGATTACTTCTTTGATGGCTCAATCGGTGTCTTTCAAAACGCCAATAACAGCAAAGTCTATATTTATCCGGCACAGCGCCGCGGTGGACGCATGGTGTACGGCTTTGATGTCACTACGCCGACGAGCAACCCCACCTTGTTATGGCGTAAAGGTTGCCCGAATCAGAACGACGATATAGGCTGTAGCACAGGCTTCGACGGTATTGGCCAAACTTGGTCTACGCCCAGCGCTGCTTTCGTCAATGGCTACTCGACGGCGACGACGCTGCCGGTGGTAGCGATGGGAGGGGGGTACGACAAATGTGAGGATGCGGAGTCGTCGTCCCCGAGCTGCAGTTCCCCCAAAGGCAGCGTCATTTACTTCATCGATGCAACAAACGGTTCCATCGTTCGCTCGTTTAACACGGATCGCAGTGTGGTCGGTGATGTCAGCTTGATCGACGTTAACAACGACGGCTTGGTCGATTATGCCTATGCAGCGGATACGGGTGGGAACATCTATCGTGTGGATTTCGTCAATTCGCCAACCACCCTGACTGCGCTCACCAGTGCCAACTGGACTATGCGCAAAGTCGCCAAGACCAATGGCGGGGGCCGCAAGTTTCTGTTCGGGCCGGGGTTGTTTTCCAGTGGAACTACGGCTTACTTGGCGCTGGTTTCCGGGGACCGTGAGCATCCGTTGATCACCAGCTACCCCTATACGACGCCGGTAGTGAATCGTGCGTATGTCTATAAGGATGACTTGACCGCCACGTCAGGCGGTGCTGTGGATTTAGATAATACGTCGCAAATGTTGGATTTCACCGGTACCACTACCTGCAATACGCCATCCCTCCTGTCTTCTCCAAACTTGACAAAAAAGGGGTGGTTCATGAGCCTCAATGCAAACGGAACGGGTGAGCAGGGCGTCACCTCGGCGGTCATCGTCGCCGGTATGGTGACTTTCAGTACCAATATGCCCGTCGCGTCGAATAATTCCTGTGGTTCTGTGCTGGGCAATGCCTACGGCTACTTCGTCAATCTGTTTAACGCATCCGGTACGATAGGTACGGCGAACAATGCCTCATGCGGCGGAAACCGTTCGTCACTGTTTGCGGGCGGTGGTTTGCCGCCCTCTCCCGTGGTGGGGGTTGTGCCTATCGATGGTGTACCAACGGCTGTACTGATCGGTGCCCCGCCGCGCGATGGCAGCAACAGTTCGCCGATCAAACCAACCAAGATAGATCCACCCATTAGTCGCAACCGCACGCGGACGTATAACTACGTGAAAGAGGACAACAAGTAGCGGGCTGGCTGGGCGCTGCCACTTAAGACCCACGGTTGCGCGTGCTTGGTTGTTGACGAGTGGACGAGTGGCCGAGTGGTCTACAGGCGTGGCGTTACGGATGCGGCCAATACCTCTACCAAACCGCCGGGGACGCTACCGAGCAAGGTTGCATAAGCGGAAATGTTGTTCCTGACTGTGTCGATGGAGCGTCCCGGAGTGCCGACGGAAGCTACCGGGAACAGGCGCTCTAGGGCCTCCTGCTGCAACTGCTCCGCGTGGAGTTCGCAGGCTTTCAGGTTGTTACGCAAGGCCTCACTATGGGCAGATGCAACGGGTTGCAGCCCGTCCTTTAAAAGCCGCCGGAGGTCGCGCAGTGGTTGCACTGCGCGAGCTCGCCACTCAGTTACAGAGCGGTCGATGCGGTGTATATCGTCGACCGAGAGGTATCGGCCTGCATCGCCCAAGAAAATTACAAACAGCAAGATATTGACGTCCGCACCGTGGTTGTCTTGCCAGGCAAGGCACGCACGCGCGATGCCGGGGATCTGGTAATACCATAGCGAAAACCGCCAAAACGCCGACTCACTCACACGCTCACTCTCAATCTCACTCTCACTCACGGACGTTTGGGTTTGGCCGTTGGCGCGTCGTCTTTCCACCGCCGCACCACCCCCGCCTCAATGCCCAGCAAATCCAGCGCGCGCCCCACGCTTTGGGTGACCATTTCGTCTATGGATTTGGGTTTGCTGTAAAACCCCGGCACCGGGGGCATGATGATGGCGCCGTTTTCGGTGGCCTGTGCCATCAGGCGGATGTGCCCGGCGTGGAGTGGCGTTTCGCGCAGCATCAGCACCACGCGGCGGCGTTCTTTGAGGCACACGTCGGCGGCGCGCACGATGAGTTCTTCGTTGAAGCTGTTGGCGATGCCCGACAGGGTTTTGACGGAGCACGGGGCGATCAGCATGCCCTCGGTTTTGAACGAGCCGCTGGAAATCGCCGCGCCGATGTCCTTAAAGTTGTAGAGCACATCGGCGAGTTTGCGTACTTGATCGACGGTGTAGTCGGTTTCTTCGGCCATGGTGCGCGCGGCAGACGGCGACAATATCACGTGCGATTCTATGTCTTTGATTTTACGAATAATTTCAAGCGCGCGTATGCCGTAGATTACGCCGGAAGCGCCGGTGATGGCGACGATCAATCGTTTCATGGTCTATACGGCCTGTGTGTGAAGCTACAAGGGCGGAGTGGAACGCGGATTTTCCATACTATCATATTGTTTCTAAACAGTTTTTTAGTTGCTCACCACGCCGGCAGCTCGGATGATTTTGCCCCATTTTTCACGTTCGGCGCGCACAAATGGCGGAAAGCTTTCTGGCTGGCTGGTCAGCACGTCAAAACCGTTTTTTTCAAGCTGTGCCCGGTAATCGGGCGTGGCGGCGATGCGGATGACCTCAGCGTTCAAGCGCATCAGCACCGCGCGTGGCGTGGCCGCCGGGGCGAGCAGCACAAACCAAGATTCGGCTTCCACGCCGCTGACGCCAGATTCCACCATGGTGGGCACTTCCGGCGCGAGCGGCGAGCGTTGCGGACGCGTGACTGCCAGCCCCGTCAGGCGGCGCGCGAGCACCGGCTGCAACACCGCAGTGAGATTGCTAAACATGAGTTGCGATTCGCCGGCCAGCACGGCAATGGCCGCCGGGCCGGTGCCTTTGTACGGCACGTGTACCATGTTGATTTTGGCCACAGTTTTGAAAAGCTCGCCCACCAAATGCGGATTGGTGCCGTTGCCGCTAGACGCAAAATTGAGCACGCCGGGCTTGGCTTGTGCAAGCTCGATTAACTGCCGCACGTTTTTAGCAGGCACCGAAGGGTGCGCTACCAGCAGGTGATACGACACCGCCAGCATGCTCACCGCAGCAAAATCCCGCGCGGCGTCGTAACTCACTTTTTCCAGATGCGGGCTGGCGGCAAGCTGACCGTTGAACGACAGCAACAGCGTATAGCCGTCGGCGTTGGCGCGCTGCGTGGCCTCAGTGGCGGCAATGCCACCACCGCCGGGGCGGTTGTCGAGCACGAATGGCTGCCCAAGGCGCTCGCTTAACTTTTGGCCGATGCTACGCGCCAGAAAATCCGTGCCACCACCCGGCGGAAAAGGCACGAGCAGGCGCACCGGACGAGTGGGGTACGTGGCTGAATCCGCAGCCCCTGCCCTATTTGCCCCGCCGTAAACCCACAGTGCGAGCGCAAATACGGGCGCGCAAAATAATTTCCGCGAAGAATTTCTCATAAAATGGTCGTTCGTTCCCAAGGGCTGCAAGTCTGTCTAGAATACCAGCACGGCGGCAGCACCACGGCAGCACGGCAGCACGGCGGCAGCACCGCGCACGCCGCCCCAATTTCAAACGTTAACAAGGAACTGCGATGAGACCGTTCGAAGGCATTAAAGTCATAGACGTAACCCACGTACTGGCTGGCCCGTTTGCGGCGTATCAGCTCGCGCTGCTGGGCGCGGATGTGATTAAGGTGGAAGATCCGCACGAGTGCGACCAAAGCCGCGAGAGTGGTACCGATCATGCGTTGTCAGACGCGAAAATGGGCTTGGGTTTTGCCACGCAAGCCTCAAACAAACGCGCGATCACGGTGAATCTTAAAACTGCCAAGGGCCAGGAGATCATCAAAAAGCTTGCCAAGGACGCCGATATTTTTGTCGAAAATTATCGCGCTGGCGCGTTCAAAAAATTGGGCTTGGGCTATGAAGATTTAGCCAAGATCAATCCAAAACTGATTTACTGCTCGATGACCGCGTTCGGCCAAGACGGCCCGCGCGGCAATATGACCGCGTACGACCACGCTATTCAATCCACCTCGGGCATGATGCGCACCACCGGCACGCCAGAAGTGAACCCGATTAAAGTGGGCTCGCCGGTGATTGATTACGCCGTGGGCACCATGAATGCGTTTGCTTTGTCAGCCGCGCTGTTTCAGCGCGAGCGCACCGGCAAGGGCCAATACATCGACAGCGCCATGCTCGACGTGGCGATGATGCTCATGGGCTCGCATCTCACCAACTACCTGTACACCGGCAAAGAGCCGTCGCCCAAAGGCAATCGCATGGAGCACGCCAGCAGCCAAGGCTACATGGCGAAAGACGCTTATATGATGATTGCCGCCAGTAACAAAGGGCAGCACGAGCGATTTTTCAATGCGATTGGTCGCCCGGATATCGCCAAACAATCCACGCATAAAGAGCGCCGCGATAACTACGCGGAGCAAACCAAAATCGTCGAAGACATCATCGCCACCAAAACCGCGCAGGAGTGGGAAGACTATTTACAGAGCAAGCACGTGCCTGCTACACGCACGCGCAAAATAAGCGAGTCGGTGAAAGACCCGCAATTGCAAACGCGCAACCTGTTTCACACCCACAAAAACGCGCCGGGCTACAGCAAAGATTTAACCGTGCCGGTGATGGCGTTTAAATTCGCCCACGGTGGCCCGCAGGTCACCTCACCACCGCCCGCCTTTGGCCAGCACAACGACGAAGTGCTGGGGCAGTTGGGTTACAGCGCGGCGGAGATCAAGGCGATGCGCGCCGAGAATGTGATATAAGTAATTGATTTTATGGGGTTTTTATACCCTATATGGTTCTAACCGGAAGCGCGGGCAGCGGCAACGCTGGCCCTTCCGGCACCGGCGTGCGCGCCACGTTCATCACCAGCGCCAGCAGGCCGTAGTAGCCCGCCACCGCCAGCAAATCCACGACACCACCTTCGCCGAATTTTTGGCTGGCGCGCGCGTACGTGGTATCGCACACCCCGTTGTTTTTGAGCGCTTCGGTGAGAAAGTCGTACAGAATTTCTTCGTCCTCTGCCATGCCCGTGGGACGGCGGCCTTCGCCTACCGCATCAGCAATGGCGGGCTTGAGGCCCGCCTCAACCGCCTGCCGATAGTGCGCCCACCACTCAAACTGCTGCGACCAGTGGCGCGCCGCGATAATCGCAGCGAATTCGCCCAGCCGTTTTTCGAGCGGGCAGACAAAGCGTAAATACTCGCCCACCTTTTGCACGCGGTTCATGAGTTCAGGGCTGCGCAACAGCGCACTGAACGGCCCGCCCATGTGCTTGCGCGGCCCGTTCATGACGCCATCGACAGCGGCCTTTTGCGCCGGGGTCATTTCGGCTTCGGGGATAGGCCCTAGGCGCACAGAGGCTACTTTGTAATGCACTTCCTGCTGCGGATTCGACATCGAACTCTCCGGGTGAGGGTGGGAACGGCGCTGATTCAGATTACGCATTGCCCATGAAATGACGCTTGCCGATTTCCACCCCGTTGTGGCGCAGGATGTCGTACGCAGTAGTGGCGTGGAAATAAAAATTCGGCAGCGCGCGCTTCAACAACAAATCGATGCCGGTGTAGTGCGTCTCACGTTCGCCCATTTTCACCGTCACGTTCTTGTCTTCCGAGCCATCGACCTGCGCGGGTTGGATGCCCTTGAGCCAAGCCACGGTGCCATCCACGCGCGCCGCCAGATCAGCCAGACTTTTTTCATTCATCTCAACCTTGGGCGCTTCCACGCCCGCGAGCAGTGCGATGCCATTGCGCGCGTGATCGGTTGTGGCTTGCACCTGCCGCGCAAGACTGAACATATCCGGGTACAGCCGGTAGTTCAGCAGCGAGGTTTCATCGAGTTTTTTATCACCATACAGCGCTTGCGCTTTTTTCAGCACGATCGCGAGGCCTTCGAGGTGACGCACGAATACGGGTAATGAAATTTGGGACATGGACAGTGACATGGTTTTCTCCTTGAGAGCAGTGACAACGGGAGTCAATATTCTACTCGATGCAGAGTGCGGTGACGGAGCCGTGGCGTTTCGAAACATCGCGTTCGACCCTACGCGGTGTTGTGGCTCTCGTATGCCGCACCGGCGTTTGCGCCATGTGCGTATCGCAAATCGCTGCCTGTCCATGGATGTAAATAGTTCACAAATTTAACGGGAACTAATTACACCTTCGAAGATGACGTGCTCACTACACTTTCATCAGCAATTCTGGCAGAACGTGACAATGGTTTGCTTGCGGCAATTGCGCAGTTGACGGGTGTGTGATCGGGGTGCTGTGCAATTGCCACTGTGATGTAATTTCTAGAGGACGGGCGATGAAAAATATGATGGTTATTGCACTATCCATGAGCCTGCTTTTATTGCAGGGCTGTGTGGCGCTAGAGAAAATGACAGATCCCGAGCGCGGTAAACAGTCAGCCGGGGTTGATCGTCACAGCGCTTACCCGATTGTGCCGCGAGACAAGTACGAGCAGTTGAATATATTTTATATGCTCGATCCAGAATCGAAGGCGCGTGATGTGTACAACGGGCAGACCAAAGGAGGGCCGACAACGCAAAAGCCTCTGTGGGAGACACTCACGGATTCTGAAAAATATGATCTCGCCTTCAAGGCCTTTTATACCTATGAGGGCGGCGACACCGGAAAATTAAAACTGGCGCGCAATCGCGTACAGGATCGCATTCTGTCGGCATCTATAGGGCGCTGCAATGTGTTTAAAACCTATTTGCAGCGTGACCAATCTGATGTGAATTTTTCGATGGGGGCTGGCGCGACTATTGCGGGTGTATTGGGGGCGGTACTGCCAGGCGTGCAGTCGGCGCGAAACTTAGCGGGCGTGGCAGGACTATTCTCTGGCCTGCGCGCTGAATTTAACCAAGCGTACTACGCCAATCTGGCTGCTCATGTGGTTGTGCGTGGCATTGATGTTGTTCAGGCAGAAACCTTTCAGCGTATTCAAAAAGACGCGCAGTCGCGCCCGATTAGCGAATACACCGTCGAGGCTGCCATCAAAGATGCCATTTTCTTTGATGGCTTGTGCAGCGTTATCAGTGGCATGGAACAGGCCGCTGAGTCTATACGCACGTATGCAGATCCGGGGCTGGATTCCCTGCAGCGCGTCATGATCAGAGCCAAGCAAATTCAGTTGCTGTCCAAAGACGAAAGCATCAAGACGCTGGGTGACTTGAAGCAATATGACCTAAGCCCCGACAGTCTGAAACTCTCACTGGTTGGCATTCCCGTCACCCGCCCGGTGAGTTCAAGCGACCTGGATTCGTACTCCGTGCTTGCACGGCTGATTCGGGAACGCCTGCGCTTGGGTGAGGCGCAGATTGACAGCGCAGCGCAGATCAACGCGGCTTATATCAAGGCAAAAAAAGACGACACGCTGGATGTGAAAGCAACGCTGGGCACGGAATTGGCCGCGCAGCAAAAAACCATAACCGACGGCATACAAGCCTGTATGCAGGATGCGGCGCAGGCCGCAGATGTCAAGACCGGTACCGCGGAAGCGAAACTTAAGGCGGCACGATTGATCGGCGATTTAGGGGTAACCGAGGCGCAATTTGGCATTGCAGTATCGGAAGCCAAAGTATTGGGCATACGCGCAACCAAGGCGATTGATGGCGCTGTGAGTGATCTCAAAGCGATTGTCGCCGGGCTGAAAGAAGATGAATTGGCGAAAGCCGATTTCAAGGTAGCCGCCAACGTGACGACATTTCTGGCGGCGCTATTCAAAGGCAAAACGGCCTCGGCAAACCAAACGCCGTGTGCCGGGTGATGAGCTGTGAATTTGCGGACACATAGAGCCAATACAGTTGCGGCCAGATAGAGCCACGCGAATTGCGGCCAGATAGAGGAGGCGCGCGCCGCTAACGGCACCCATTCACAGGTGAATCGAGGTAAATCGCATGTATTGCCAATGGCTATTTGATTTTGCCTAAAGGTTGTTTTTTATTTTCCGCTGCGATATCCGCATCAATTTCCTTCTTCTTGACTTCGATCCAATCGGTAAAAGTGCTTACACGCGTGTAAATGCTGAATGTATTGACCTTACTGCAGCCTATGCCGTTGCTGATAACGCCCGCTAGTCTAGGGTTCGTATTCGGATCGATTATGGCTGGTCCGCCACTGTCACCTTGACAAGCATCGGCAGGGGTCAGATTGGTAATTAAAGCGCAAATAATATTACGGCGTGTTACGGCATTGTCAGTCATCATTCGCTTGCAATGCGCGACCTCTGAATCCTTGATCGGAGGTCGGCAGGTGTTTTTGATCTGCGCTTCGCAGGCACCTGTAACGGATTTGGGTGTTATGGTTCCAAAGTGCAATTGATTGAAGGCTGCGCCTCCGAAGGTTGTCGCCCCCCAACCGGATGCCAAAAGCGTAGTGGTGTTTGGTTGCTTGCTCAGTTGGTCGTCACTGAGCCGGGCATTGTCTTCTTCTAGGGTAAGGATGGGTATCCATTTGGTGTTTAAAGCATTTTCAACTGACGCTATTTTAACTAACGCAATGTCGGCTGATGGGTGAATGCGGAACCCTGCGACGCCAGTTCTCTGGGCGTTTGTTTTTCTGAATTCCTTGGGAAAGGTTTTTGCGACGTCCTTAAGGTCATCGATTAACGCATTGCTATTGGACTTCATCGGGTCCAAAAACACCAAACCAGTAACCACTTTAATGTCCGCTTTGGTTTTATTGCTGAGGCAATGCGCTGCTGTAATAACCCATTCTTTGTCGATAAGCGTCCCGCCACAGAATAGGTCCAGAAAGTTACTTCTCCGACCGGGGTCGTCTACCAGGGCTACCTGCCAGGGAATGCCGATGTTTGGCGCGCCAGGCGTTGGTTTCCCAAGGACTATTTTATCTGGAGTAGCGGCTGCATCTGTCACGGGAACGGGATCGCCGTTGACCATAAGAGGCCCGATCCCCTTGACCTTAAACGTTTTGCCTAGGTTGTAGCTCTCAATATCGGGTATTGATGGGAAACCGAATTTTTTCTCTGGGAACAAAAACTTTTCCATGAGATTAAATTCTTGCGCTACATATTTGTTTATTTTGGCACCTTTAGGTTGTGGCTCAGGGTCGAGTTGGGCACGCAAGTTACTGTTCGTTAGCGCAGCAAAAAAAACTATTAAGCACAACTTCAAGATTCTGCACACGATAGGTCTCCAAGGTTAGTGTGGCTTTGAGGCTGCATCCAGCGCTGGACGCAAATGATTTGAGCGTCGATGGATTCAAGGTGTTTTTCAATGTAAATATTTCACACAATGCGCTGAAGCAAGAGCGATACACTAAACTCATGGCATCGAAAAGTCAGCAAGAGAACATAGCCCGCCAAAGTGCGTATCGGCGGTACCGGCTGCGCTCGTGTAGTGCCTTGGCCGCAGTTCTGCTGGCAATGGTGCAAGCTTGGTTGTGGTTATGTCCGGCGCCTGTTCATGCCTTTGCATGGCAGGCCGAGCTGGGTGCTGCACTCCTTGTGGCAGATACGTCAAATCCACCATACGATACGTTTATCAATGAGGATTCTGAGCCATTTCTGTTTCAAGCGTCGCAGCCGCATTCGCAGATCGATTGCGTCTCCCATGAATCTACGTGTGCTACAGTGTTTACACGGAGAGCGAACGATCCATTAAGTGGCTGCGCCACGTTAAATGGCATGTTCGTATGTGACTCAATCAAGGGAACTTGGGAGCGCTCTGCGTGCAAGGAGAACTTCCACGTCAATGGGTCTGCAGAAGAAATGCCAAGAGCCTTAGCCAGTTCAAAGGTACGGTTACACGACGGACATAACTCATCATCGATGGGCAATTCTCATCGTTTAGCCGTCATTGTGATGATGGATGTCGTCGGCTTTACGAGTTTGGTGGAGCGCGATGAGGCCGCTACCTTGCGGCGATGGAGTGATCTGCTCATTAACTGCGTGGAGCCTGCAGTGGCGCTGAATCAAGGCGACATTTTTCGTCGCTTGGGTGACGGCATGCTGGTGGTGTTCGAAGCGGCACATCAAGCGCTAGCCTGCGTTCTGGAGGTGCAGGGCTATTTCGCACAACAAATTGATACATCTCCGCTTTTCAGGCTGCGGGCTGCCATACACGCTGGCGATGTGACCGTCTGGGAGGATGATCTTCAAGGCTCGGTGGTTAACATCGCAGCGCGGTTGCAGGAGTTTGCCGCGCCCGGCGGGATAGTGGTCTCATCAGCGGTAGAAGAATTGGTTCGTGGTCGTTTTGCTGTGACCATGCACGATCTCGGTTATCTTGATCTGAAAGGTATCGCGGCCGGAGTGCGTGCGTACAGCCTGCTCGAACGACCGGGGCCGCTGGCCGAGTCTCGCGTGCTTGGCCGCAGCGCGGGGCGGCGGTCGATCGCGGTATTGCCGTTTGTCGATAGCAATGCCGCCGACGGCAACTATTTTGGCGATGGCATCGTGGATGAGATCGTCAACGCATTGGCTGCAGAGCCGGACGTTTTTGTCGTCTCGCGCGGCTCCACGCTGTCGTTTCGTGGCGAAGGAGCGGATCCGCGTAGAGTGCGAGAGGCGCTGGGTGTCAGCTATGTGCTTAGCGGTAGTGTGCGCCGCGCCGGAAGCCGGGTGCGCATCACTGTTGAGCTGTGTGATTGCGAAAGCCTTAGCGTAATGTGGTCCGACCGGATTGAAGGCCAAATTGGCGATATCTTCGACTTCCAGGATGAGGTCGCACGCCAAGTGGTATCGACCATTGCGCCTCAACTCCAAAAGGCGGAAATTACTCGCGCTGTGCGCAAGCGGCCTGATAACTTGAACGCATATGACTGTTTTTTACGCGGGCTTGATCTCGTCTATCGACTTGACCGGGAGCTGTTTTATCAAGCCAAAGTGATGTTTGCGCGTGCGATAGAGTTAGACCCAGCGTATGGCGCGCCACATGCCTATAGCGCGCTGTGGCATGCGATCCGCGTCGGGCAGGGGTGGTCGCCGAACATTGAGGTGGACCAAAAAGCGGTTGTGCAGCATGCCAATGCAGCGCTGGAGCGAGACCGTCTGGATGCGTCGTCACTGGCATTGATTGGGCATGTGCGTTCCATACTGCTTCGCGATTACCAAGGGGCGTTCACACTTTTTGATCGCGCTGTTGCGGCTGGGCCCAATTCAGCTATTGCATGGGTACGCTCCAGTCCAACTTATAGCTATGTCGGCGATTGGAAAGAAGGTCGCCGCCGCGCCGAAGTGGGTTTACGTTTGTCGCCGCTGGATCGCCATGTGTTTTATACCTACACCGCATTGGCTTTGGCCGCGTATACCGGTGCACAATACGATGAGGCCATCGACTGGAGCCGAAAGGCGATGTCCGAGAATCGTGGCTTTACAGCCAACCTGCGCTTGCTTATTGCAGCGCTTGCAGCCGACGGTCAAGTTGACGAGGCGCGGCAAGTCGGCGGTGAGCTTGTCGTGCTGGAGCCTGACTTTAATGTGGCGCGTTTCAGCGCGGGGTATGCCTACAAAAGCCCTGAACGGCGCGACAGTTTAGCCGCTCATTTGCGGGCCGCAGGGTTGCCCGGGTAAATAATCCAAGGCGCAGCCCATCTGAATTGTAGCCAGTTGCCCCATTCGTTGTACTTTCATTCACCTGGAGAACTACCATGGATAGAAACGCCAATGCCAACGCGAACGCTAATGCAAACGCCAATGCGAATGCCAGCGTCAGTCTGAATGGCCTTATCAAGAGCAGCATTCGCTGCAATACCTACAAGATATCACGGCAAGCGTTTGACGCGGGCGCAGGTGTCCTTGTTGCGCCGGCTTCGGCCGGGGCTACGCCCTATGTCAATAACTTTGATGCTATCGCAAGTTGGGATGCGGAGCATATGGCGTGGCTCTATGTCTGTGAATTTATGGACAAAAACCCTACATGGTTTGCGACGTTGCTCAGCACCGCGCAAGGGCGTTGGCGCGAGTGGAAAAGCCAGGCCGATCTGGAAAGCGCAGTAAAGTCGATGCTGGATGCCTCGGGCGAGCGCGAAGATCGTTTTGCGGAAATTATTGATCAGCATGATGCCGATGGCGCGATTAATTACTGGTTTGGCATGCTGAATATCAACCCGGCGAAACAGCCCCATGTCAATTTGCTGATCCGCGTGGCGCGCAAAATAGGGGAGCTGGCGGTCATGCGTTTGAAGCAGGAATGCAATGCGTTGCGCCCATCTCAGTTGAGCCCAGCGATTGTCCCCATGATTGACCCACCGGCTACGGCGTCGTATCCCTCTGGGCATTCGCTGCAGGCCTACCTGATTTCCTTTTTATTGAAGCGGGCGTTAAATAATTTTCCACAATCAGTAGCGCCGGCCAAATGGGCTGTTGACCATACGGGGCTGTTTGCATTGTCTAGGCGCATAGCCGATAACCGCAAGATAGCTGGGCTGCATTTTGATGTCGACAACGAGGCGGGATTTTTGGTGGCGAAACAAATAGAGGACCATTTGATCAACACATGCCCACAACTTTTGGCGTTGATCACGTTAGCGCAAAGTGAATTCCCGCAATATAAATAAGCCTACGCCGACTTTCGGAAACTCATTGAAATATATGAAAAATCGTATGCCTTATAGTGGGAGCCATCATGGCAGAAGATGATAAGCCGCCGCAGCTCGCGAAAAATTGGTCATTGACACGGATGGGCTGGTCAGAGGGTGTCATCGCCCGTGCAGTGCCTGCGGATGGCCCCTCACTCATCATTGGTATTGTCGATTCGGGTGTGGATCATAAGCACCCGGATTTGGCGTCCTGCATGAAGCCTCCGAAGACAGTCATTGCTGGCGGTACGCGCGACGATGACGACCACGGAACGCTGCTGGCTGGCACCATTGCGTTCTTGACCAAGAATGTACCTTCTCCGCGGATTAAGCTGCTGTCCGTAAAATGCTGTAGTCAGCAAGTTTTCCCCAATGCAAAAGACGGTGCAGCAGCCATTGATGTAGCTGTTGCGGACGGCGCGCGAGTTGTTGTTCTGTCTTGGGATTGCGCCCATGACTCAAACCATTGTCTGCACAAGGCCATTTCAAAAGCCGACAATGTTTTGTTTGTGGTGGCTGCTGGTAACCAGGGCATGGACAATGATCGTTATCCTAATTGGCCGGCAAATCATGGTAATTTGCCCAACGTGATCACCGTCATGGCGACAGACTATACGGATGCGATCGCCCTGTCGGCGGTGAAGATGTGCGATTTCACTGATGAGCGCCCGTCATTTTCAAATTACGGTGCCACTTCTGTTCACCTTGGCGCGCCCGGCGTGTCGATAGTGAGTACAGTGCCTTTAGTGGGGGCGGCACCATCTGGCGGTACGTATGAGCCAGGTTACCGTTATTACACCGGAACGTCACCCGCAACGGCGCATGTCGCCGCATTGGCAGCAGTTGTGCGTGTGCAGAATCCCACATGGAAACCAATAGCGGTGAAGGCGCATTTGATTGCGTCTGCGCAATTGCTAAGTCGTTCACTACGCTGTGTAAGCCAGGGTATGGCGCACTTTGGACGAGCGGTGGGTGGCCCTATCAGCACTGTCAGTGTGTGCGATGTTACTGCCCCCGCGACGAAGACGAGTTATGTCAATAAAAAGGGACAGTTCAACGTGGCGTGGGACGTGGAATATACATCGCCATACTGTGCGTGCGTTGACATTACTGTTTGTGATGCGGGTGGCAATCCGGTAGGCACCAACCCCGTGAGATCAGCAATCCCCAGCGCCAACAAGGCGGTCGCAGCTATTTCCTCTGCTGGTCTACCCACCACTTTCAAGATTCGTGTAACGAGTACGGGCGCAGGTTTTTTTGCTATGTCGGGACTGATAACCCAAGTGTAGTCACTAGACGTCCTCTTGTGCGGTATCCAACGTTAAGGCGGTGTAACCCCCGCCGACTTGGCAATTTTCGCAAATCGCGCAATCCAGTCGGCGTAGCGCTGCAACAGCGCTTCGGGTGTGGTCGGTGACGGCTCCGATCCGGAGGCCTTCAGGCGTTCGCGCACATCGCGTGTGGCCAAGGTGCGCGCGATGGCGGTGTTTAGTGTTGCCACAATATCTTTGCTGACGCCAGCAGGCCCCATGATGCTGCGCCACGCCGGTAGCTCGTAGCCCGGTAATCCTGCTTCGGCGATGGTGGGTATGGCCGGAAATGCGGGCGAGCGCATGGGGCTGGTGACACCCAAGGCGCGTAACTTGCCCCAGTTGCTGGCTGCAATGGCGAAAGGCGTAAAGACGTAATCGTTACTGCCAGCCATGACATCCCTGACGCCTTGGGGGAAATCCTTGTACGGTACGCCAATGGCCTTAATGCTCGCCATTTGGTTGAACAGCAGCGCGCTCCAATGGGGAATTTGGCCGGGGCCGCCCGTGCTGAAATTCATTTTGCCGGGATGGCTACGAGCCAAAGTTATGAATTCTTTAAGAGTTTTGGCTGGAATGCCGACATTAACGACCATGACGAATGCGGATATTTCGACCAGTGATACTGGTGTGAAATCCCGCAATACGTCGTAAGTGACCTCGGGATTGCCGTAGCGTGCGCCAGCCATCGAGCCTCCGGCCAGCAGGAACGTATAGCCATCCGGCGCGGATTGGAACGCCGCTTTTTGCCCGATCCAGCCGCCTGCGCCGGAACGGTATTCAATCACCAATTGCTGGCCCAGCGATTTGGAAAGTGTGGGTTCGATGATACGCGCGACGACGTCATCTCCGGATGCTGGTGCCGATGCAACGATTAAACGTATGGGTTTCTCCGGCCACTTTGCTGATTGGGCGTGCGTTGCTAGGCTGAATAGGTAACACATACTCAAGGCGATACTTGCGCTGAGGCGTTTCATGGCTGTGTTTTTCAGGGATATCTCGAAGCAGGGAGACGGATTTGCGATCACCATTTTGCAGGCAATTTTTTCAGTAGCATAAAGCGGCGGTCTTCGACGGCGATATAGCCGCCGGACTCCAAATCCTTAAGTATTCGGCTGACTAACTCGCGCGTGCAGCCGATACGCTGCGCAAGAGCTAGGTGCGTCAATTTTTCACGGATACGTCGCGTGCCATCGGAAAGTTCAATCGCAAGCCCGTTTAACAGATGGGTGAGCCTCCCGTAAGCATCCAGCAGTGCCAGGCTGCGCGCGCTTGCCGTCGCGAGCCGCGTACGGCGGATCAGCCGTTGTATCAGCTCAAGCGCAAACTCCGGCTGCTGTATCAAATGCTCCCGCATTACCAAGCCATTGACCATAGAGCACACACAGAGGCTTTCCGTTACGACGCTGGCGGAACGCACGCCGCCATCCAAAGACATTTCACCGACGTACTCGCCCGGCTCGTACAGTGCAAGCGTAATTTCTTTGCCCGTGGTTTCTGAGCAAAAAATACGTACCGTGCCACTGAGCACCACGAATACGTTTTCGCCGCGATCCCCCTCCGTAATCAGTGTGGTATTTGCCCGATAGCTGCGAATCACGCCTTTACGCGCCAATGCTTCAACCAGCGGCGGCAGCGCTTTCAGTAGTTCGTCGTTAGACAACGGTGCGCGTTTTTGTGGCATGGGGAGCGACTCAGAAAGTGTGCGCCGAACGAGCGTCCAATATGCGATAAGGCGGACGGGGCTTGGCAGGCATTGTAACGACCCTAAAGGTTTTAACACAATCTTGAGGTGCCACGCTGGCGGCAGTTCGTACCGTGCGGACGTCGATCGCCATAGCGACGCGGTAAAATACCCCTGTAGCCAAACGCCAACGCAAAGGGTCGTTTCATGTCACACGGTATCGGATTTCCAGACAAAAAAGTCATGGCTGAACTCACGGCAAAGATGCTGATTGAGGTGGATGCCGTGCAGTTTATGGTCGACAAGCCCTACATTTACACGTCGGGGCTGGCGAGTCCGGTTTATACGGATTGTCGGCGGCTGATTTCGTTTCCGCGCGTGCGGCAGACGTTGACGGATTTTGGCGTGTCGACCATTCATCGCGATGTCGGCTTTGAGCAGTTCGACGCCGTGGCGGGCGGCGAGACGGCGGGCATACCCTACGCTGCGTGGTTTGCGGATCGCATGATGTTGCCGATGCAGTATGTGCGTAAAAAGGCCAAGGGCTTTGGCCGCAACGCGCAGATTGAAGGTGTGGTCACTGAGGGCCAGCGCGTGCTGCTGGTGGAAGATCTCGCCACCGATGGCGGCAGCAAAGTCAATTTCTGCAATGCGCTGCGGGCCGCCGGCACAAAATGCAATCACGTGTTCGTGAATTTTTATTACAACATTTTCCCCGAAGGCGCGAAGCTGCTTGACGACATGGGCGTCAAAATGCACTGGCTGGCCACGTGGCAAGATGTGTTGGCTGTGGCCAAGGCGGCGAATACGTTTGATGCCAAGATGCTGGCTGAGGTGGAAAAATTTATTCACGATCCGCGTGGCTGGTCGAAGGCGCATGGCGGTACGGCGAGCGCGGGTAGTGAATAAGGTGCCAGCAGTGTCTGACACCATGACCCTGATGGTCACTGGTGGTTCGACAAGCTCACCACGCACGGTGCCCCAATAGGCCGTGCGTCCTGAGCTTGTCGACGGTTAAAAATATGAAAATTAAAAAAATCAATTAGTTACAGTATGTCTCGTTACGCCATCGCACGCCCCTTGCTGCATTTGCTCTCGCCCGAAGCAGCGCACGGTGTGGCCGTCTGGTCGCTTAAACGCGGCTTGGCCGGCAGCGCGGACGCTGCGGATGATCCGCTGTTGGCAACGCGTGTGTGGAATCTGTCGTTTCCCAATCCCATGGGCTTGGCGGCGGGTTTTGACAAAGACGCTGAGGTCATGGACGCCATGCTCGCGTTTGGCTTTGGCTTTGTCGAAGCGGGCAGCGTCACGCCACTGCCGCAACTGGGCAATCCCAAACCGCGCTTGTTTCGGCTGGATGAAGATCAAGCGGTGATTAATCGCTTTGGTTTCAACAGCAAGGGGCTAGCGTATTTTGTTGAGCGGCTGCGGGTGCGCCAGCGCACCGGTATCGTGGGTGCCAATGTGGGCAAAAATCGTGATGCCCCTGACGCCGCCGCCGACTACGCAACGGGTATTTCCAAAGTGTGTGGCCTGGCGGATTATCTGGTGTGCAATGTGTCGTCGCCCAACACGCCGGGCTTGCGCAGCTTGCAGGCGCGCGCGCAGATTGAGGATTTGATTAGCCGCGTGCTGGCCGCGCGCTACGCCGCCGCGCCGGATAAAAACAAGCTGCCGCCGCTGTTGGCAAAAGTGGGCCCTGATCTGGACGAAGCGCAGTTGCACGATATTGCTGAAGTAGCGCTCGCTACAAAAATTGACGGCCTGATTGTGGGTAACACTACCGTGACCCGCCCGCCATTAAAGAGCCGTCACTCAGGTGAAACCGGCGGCTTGTCTGGCCCGCCGTTGATGGCGCTGGCGACGCAGTGTTTGTCGAATATGTATCGGCTCACCGGCGGCAAAATCACCATTGTGGGTTGCGGCGGTGTCGCCAGCGGCAAAGATGCCTACGCCAAAATTCGTGCAGGCGCGTCACTCGTGCAACTCTATTCCGCGCTGGTGTTTCACGGCCCGGAGTTGGTGGCAAGCATCAAGCGAGAGCTGGCGGCCTGCTTGCGCGCGGACGGCTACAGCAGCGTGGCGGATGCCGTGGGTGCCGACCACCGCGCTTGATTTGATGCGGCGTAGTCGTCACGACGGCGCTGCCAGACCTGCGTGCTATGGCGCAATCGGCTGTGATAAAATGCGCGTCCTCGCAGGTGCTCCACCCATTCCTAGGTGCTCCACCCATTCCTTTAAGGCCGTTGTAGCTCAGCTGGTAGAGCAGGCGCTTCGTAAGCGTCAGGTCGGGGGTTCGACTCCCTCCAACGGCACCATTCCATGTTCGGCGAACATTGAGCGGCGAACGCTGGGCTTTGTAAAAAAACTCAATAAAATCAATAACTTGAGTTTTCGTTTGCAATTATCAGCCACTGAGATTGCTGTTTGCGTGCACCGTATTGCAAACCCGCAGTCGCGCCGCCGGTGAATCCGGGCTGCCGCCGTGCGCTGCCAGGCGATCCCACGTTAAAAACGGCATTGCGGCGTCCAAGGCATCGCTGTCGACGCCTTCAACCATGATGACGCTGTCGAGAAAGCGGTCGGTTTTTCGTGGAATGTCCGCGGTTGCCGAAGCCAGTGCCGCCGCATCGCGTTCGCCATACCAAGCCGCCAGAATGCCGCGTTGCTTGAGTAGTTCCGGCAGGTGTTCGCGGTTGTACCATTCGTTGAAATCGGCTTCGAGCGTGTCCGGGATGTCGGTCCAGACCATGAGTAACCGCGGGGTGTTGAAGTCATGCGTTTCCTTTGCGTGCCTAGATTGAAGTGATAGACGATTGACGCGCCATGCTCCGCCGCCGTAGCGCGCCCGTCAAGCCGCCGTACGCTAAGATGGTGCCAACGCATTCAAGGTGGCGCATTCAAAGGGTCAAAGGGGAAACGATATGTCCGGCGTGTTGCAAGGTGTTCGCGTTATCGATTTTGGTCAATACATCGCGGGCCCCATGGCGGCGATGCTGCTCGGGGATCACGGCGCGGATGTAGTGCGCGTTGACCCGCCGGGTGGGCCGCGCTGGGATACACCGGCCAACGCCACTTGGAACCGCAACAAGCGCGGCATCGCGCTGGATCTTAAAACCGACGCCGATCGCGCGACCGCGCTCAAGCTCATCGCCAGTGCTGATGTGGTGATCGAAAATTTCCGCCCCGGCGTGATGGATCGTTTGGGCCTCGGCGCAAAGGCCATGACCGACGCCCATCCGCGCCTAGTCTATTGCTCATTGCCCGGCTTTGGCGCGGATGACCCGCGTGCCCAAGTCAAGGCGTGGGAGGGCGTGATTGGTGCGGCCACGGGCGCGTATCGCGCTGGCCATGCAACGCACGGCAGACCTGTGTATACGGTGGTGCCCTATGGTTCCATTTATGCCTCGTTTTTGTGTGCGGTGACGGTAGCGATGACGCTGAATGCACGCGCGCGCTCTGGCTTGGGCCAGCGTGTGGAGATACCGCTGTTCGATGCCACCTTCACCGTGGTGGGTGCGCGTGGCCTGTTGGTCAACGGCAAGCCGGAATCCGAACCCGAATTCAACTGGAGCCGCCAATTGCCGTGCAAGGACGGGCGCTGGTTGATGTACGTGGCGAACAACAAGAAGTTCGGTGCTTTCATCGCAAGCATAGGCATGGACAAATGGCGTGATGCCCAACTGCCGCCCAAAGAACTCGCGCAAAAGTTCGACGACATCATGCTTACGCAGACGGCTAAGGCGTGGGAAGACGCCGTGGCGGAAATCGGCTCCGAAGGCGTAGTCTGCCACAGCAGCGCCGAGTGGCTGCAACACCCGCAGGCGCTGCAATCAAAAATTATTGATGACTACGACGACCCGGAACTGGGCCGCTTTCGTGGCCCCGGCATCAACGCACGCTTGTCGCGCACGCCGGGTGCGGTGCGCAGGCCTCGACCGAAGACGGATGAACATCGGGCGGACATTCTGAAAGAACTGTCTGCCAGTGAATCTCCCGCCGCTGCAGAGCAGGGCAAGGTTGGGGAGGGCGCGGAAGTCCTGCGCGCGGCGTTAGAGGGCGTCAAAGTAGTAGACCTCTGCATCGTCCTCGCCGGCCCCACCTGTGGTCGCACGCTAGCGGAGTTCGGTGCCGATGTAGTCAAAATCGACAGCCCGCACACCCGTACCGTGCTACGCCACAACGATATCAATCGCGCCAAACGCAGCGTGTTGATTGATCTCAAAACCAAAGCGGGGCTGGACATATTCTGGAAGCTCGTCGACAAGGCCGACGTGGTGTTGCAAAACTTCCGCGCCGGTGTGGCTGAGAAGCTCGGCATAGGCTACGAACAAGTGCGCGCGCGTCGGCCCGACATCATCTACGGTTCGATGAATACCTTCGGCCACCTGGGCCCCTACGCCAGCCGCCCCGGTCACGAGCAAATCGGGCAAGCCGTCTCAGGCATGCAAGTGCGTTACGGTTCCAACAAACCCACCACCGCGCCGTTCGCCGCTAACGACTACGGCACCGGCCTCATGGCCTGCTACGGTGTGGCGCTGGCGCTGTTGCACCGGCGCCGCACGGGCGAAGGCCAGTTCGTCGACAGCGCGCTTGCCTACACTGCCACCATGCTGCAATCCGCGTTACTGCAAGACTACAAAGGCAAAGAATGGAACGAACCGCATGGTCAGGATGCCACCGGCAGCGGGCCGCTTAACCGCCTGTATCAGGCGAACGACGGCTGGCTGTTTCTGGCCGCACGCGGCGCGGCACTTGCAAACTGCGCAGCGCTGGCTGATGTTGCAGGTCGTGGCGGCGCGGACTTAGAGCACGAATTAGAGCAGCGTATTCGAGGCCGCAGCGTGGCAGCGTGGGTGAGCGAGTTAACCCAGGCCGGCATCGGCGCGCATCACGTGGTGTCGAGCCTCGTTGATCTGATGACCGACCCACTGGTGCAAGCGCGTGGCCTCGTACTCACACGCGATCACGAGGGCTTTGGCCCCATCACCACCACCGCGCCCGGCGTCAAACTCTCGCGCACGCCGATGCATGTGGGGCGCGTTGCACCCAAGCCCGGATCGGATGCGGCGAGTGTGCTGGCGGACATAGGCCTCGGCGGCGAGCTGGATCGGTTGATACGTGAAAAAGTTGTTGCTGTGGATGGCGTTAAGGCGGGCTGTTGAACCACAAGCGCCGCGCGGTGTGACTTTTCGCACAGTCGCGCGCGGATTGACCGCTGGTCGCCGACGTGCGGCTGTCTGCTGCCCCCCATGACCGTTGCCTTTGCCTACAATGGCGTCATGGATGACCGGAGACTGCCGAGATGAATAGCCCGCTCAGTGCCCATGAATTTAAGGTTGTGATGAACGCCACTGGCGCTGCGGTATCACCTGATTTTCTGGTTCGCTCTCGGCACGAGATGATGCGTGTGCTGTGGGGCATGCTCGATGCCGGCACGGTGATCACCATCCACTTCATGAACAGCGAAGATGTCGTCGAAACGGCTTTGGCAGATGTCGACGAGGTCGCCAACTGCTTGTTGCTGGAATGCCCGCTGGATTGGCGTGGTGTGGCACCGCGTCACGGCGAGGGCGAGAGCATTATGCTCGGGTGCGTGCTGGATGACGCAAAAATCCAGTTTCAGTCGGACGCGGGCGAAGTGATTGAAGTGGACGGCACGCGGCTGTTGCGTCTGGCCATTCCGGATTTCATGTGGCGCTTTCAGCGACGACGCGACGCGCGCTACCCTACCGCCGGACTCAAAATTACACTCAACCTAGGCTTTGGCACCACCGAAGCCGGGCTCGCTGATCTTGGCATGGGCGGTGCCGCTGTGTTGGTCTGCGACAACGCGTTGCAACTGCAAGTAGGCGAAGTGTTGAGCGCGTGCGCAATCGCCTTACCCGGCGTAGGGCAAATCGTGGTGGATCTGACGGTGCAGCATTTGACGCCGGTGCGCACACCTGACGGGCGCACCGTAGTGCGCGTGGGGTGTCAGTTCGCGCAGATGGATGACAGCGCGCGGCAACTCATGGCGCACTGTCTGGAAGCGCTGGCGGAGCGTTGACGGTTACGGGTTACAGGTTACGAAGGGGGGACGTCCGAGGGGCGTCACGCTTATGGTCACGCTCTTCGGGTAAAAACACAATAAAATCAATTACTTAGGTTACAAAACCCCTGATACACCGCCATCCAGATTCAGGCTGCTGCCCGTGACATAGCTGCCGGCACTGGAGGCGAAAAACACAATCGCGTTGGCGGCTTCTTCGGCTTCGCCGAAGCGGCCCATCGGAATGGTTTTGGATTCGTCGTTGTAGTATTTTTCCGGGCTGCGGCCTTCTTTCACCATGCGCCGCTCGTGCTGGCCTGATTTGATTTTGCCGATGCACACGGTGTTCACCAAAATATTGTCCGGCGCGAATTCCTTGGACAGCGATTTGGTGATGACCAACCCGGCGGCGCGCGACAGTGACGTGGGCATTGAGCCCGCGCCCGGCTGCTTGGCGCTGGAAATCGTGATGTTGATAATGCGTCCGCCGCCACGTTTTTTCATGTGCGGTATGACCCGCCGCGTGCAGCGTATCGCACCGAACACTTTGAGCTCGATATCGTCGTGCCAGGTTTGGTCGTCGATGTCCATGAAGTTACCGCGGCGCGAGGTGCCAGCGTTGTTGACGAGAATATCCACGCCGCCAAATTGTTTGATCACCGCATCGAAAAAGCGCTGGATGTCCTCAGGCTTGAACATATCGGCTGACATCGCCAGTACTTCGCCGCCTTCCTTGCGGATTTGTGCTGCGGTGGCGTCAAGCTTTTCTTGGCCGCGTGCGCAGATGGCGACTTTGGCGCCTTCACGCGCCAGAATGATCGCAGTGGCGCGTCCGATGCCGTCGCTGCCGCCGGTGATTACGGCTATTTTGCCTTTCAGTCCTAAATCCATGTGCTTTTCTCCTGTTAATCGGTGAACAATGGGATTGCTCGCGTCAAAATGTGTGACCTGAACCAGATTGGTGCGAGACAGTGACGACATCGGTACAAATAAAAATAAGTCAGCCCGCAAGACAGCGCGCCGCAAACAAGATGCTCAGTGTTCCTGCGGGTGCAGCAGGGATTTTAGCGCGATTTGCCATTGGGTAGGCTTACCAAACACGGTAATTCGTCGTAGCATACGTACACGTACGCACGAACACCCAAGCTGCTCGTGCGGCGCAATCACCGGAGCATTCCGTGAAACCTTTATCTTCTCGCATCGTCATCGTTAGTCGCAACTGGGCCATGGTATTCGCCGTCGCCGGGTTTACGTTGTCACTGCTCGCCGCAGCACCGCTGCGGGCGCAGGATGCCAGCACGCCGGACGGGCCCGCCGTCGCCGCGCCGCGCGGCAAGCCGCAAATTTCCGTGGATGCCTTGTCGGTGGTTCGCGTGCGTGCGCAGGCACCGGCCAGCGCGCGCAGCGGGCAAACGCTGGGCAGAAACCGCGAAGGCACCGGGGTGGTCATTGATTCGAGCGGCCTCGTGCTCACGATAGGCTACCTGATCACCGAAGCCGAAAAAATTGAACTCAGCACGGCGGACGGTAAAGTTTATCCGGCGACCGTGGTGGGTTTTGACAATGCGACCGGCTTGGCTTTGCTCAAATCACTGGTGCCAGTGCCGGTCAAGCCCATCGACATGGGCCTGTCGGCGGAGGCTAAAGAGCGTGATATGGTATTGATTGTCGGCTTTGACGGCGTTGCGCCAGCGTACGTGGTGTCCAAGCGGCAGTTTGTCGGCTACTGGGAATACATACTCGATGAAGCGATTTACACCGCGCCCGCCACGGTGAATTGGCAAGGTGCCGCGCTGGTGAGCAAGGATGGCAAGTTGCTCGGCATCGGCTCGCTGGCGGTAGGGGACGCCATGGGCGGCGCGCGTAACGTGCCCGGCAATATGTTCGTGCCCATCGACGTGTTGAAGCCGGTGATTGGTGACTTTATCGCCAATGGCCGTTCCACGGCCACACCGCGCCCGTGGCTGGGCGTCACCACGCAAGAGGTCGGCGGCAATCTGTTGGTGGTACGCGTGTCACCCGAAGGCCCGGCGGATGAGGCGGGGCTGAAGCAGGGTGATATTATCGTCGGCATCAGTGGCGATGGCCTCAAGGGGCAAGCGGATTTCTACACACGGTTGTGGAAGACCGGCAATGCCGGCGTGGAGATCACGCTGGACGTGTTGCGCGGCAATCGCGTCGAAAACCTCACGATCAAGAGCGTGGATCGCAACAACTATTTTCGTACCAAGGCGACGTATTAATGGCCGCCTGATGATCAGGTATTGCGCCCTGTTGCGTATTCACTGAAAGAAGCCATCCCCATGCGCTCGCACCTACTCCGACGGTCGCCGTTAATCACTGTGCTGGTCTGCTTGGCAGTCTGGGCTAGCGGCGTGTCGGCGCAGAGTCCAGCGCCCGAGTTCACTATCGGCGTGCTGCCGAATGTCAGTGCCCGCGTGATTCTCACCAACTATCAGCCGATGCGCGAATACTTTCAGCGCGAGCGCAAGCAGCCGGTTGAAATCGCCACAGCGCTGGATTTCCGCGCATTTAGCGAAAGCACCATGAAGGGCGCTTACCAAGTGGTGATCACCGCGGCAAACGTGGGGCGCGTGAATCAATTGGACGGCAAATGGGAACCCATCGCCATTTACGAGCCGGCGATTCCCGCACTGCTGGTTGCCGCTGCGAGCAACGCCAGCAATTCGGTTGAGCAATTGCGCGGCAAGACCTTGGCGGTGGCCAATCCGCAATCGCTGGTGGTGTTGCGCGGCTTGCAGTGGCTGCGCGAACAGGGTTTGCAGGAGGGGCGCGATTTCAAACTGTCGCGCGTGAGCAACGACGACAGCTTGGGCGCACTGATACGCTCCGGCGAAGCGCCGCTCGCGATGATGAGCATGGGGGAGTTTCGCGCGATTGGCGAAGCCGCGCGCAAAGAGCTCAAGATCGCAACCGAATTCGCCCGAGTACCGGGGTTTCTGGTGATGGTGGGTCCGCAGTTGCCGGCGGCGGAACGTGAGCGCATCAAAGCCATGATGCTGAAATTTCCCGCGACTGAGGAGGGCAAGAAATTCTTTTCGCTGTCGGGGGTTGTGAATATTCGCGAGATCAAGCCGGGTGAACTGGATTCGTTGGATGCCTTTGTGCCCGCAACCCGCGCGGGGCTGGAGCTGTCGAAGTAGCGGTTATGTGGCAATGCCTTACCTTTCGGGGCAAGCTGGTTGCCACGGGCATCCTGATGCAGTTGGCGGCCATTGCGCTGTTAACTTGGAACAGCGCTGACCTGATCGATACCTATTTGCGCACCCAGTTGCAGGACGGTGCAGCGCGGGACAGCGTGCTTTTTAATGCGGCCTTGGGGGCGCCCATGGTGCAGCGCGACTATGCGACGGTGGAGGCGATTCTGCGCGAGAGCCGGGCGGCACGAGGTGTGGCCTATGTGATTGTTTGCGACAGCAGTGGTCGCGTGGTGGCGCTGGATGGCTGGCCGTCGGGCACGCCCAAGCCCGATGCCACCTTGCCGCAGCCGGTGCGGCAGGCCGATGGTTCAACACGCTTCGATTTTGCTGGTCCGGTCACGATGGCGGGGCAGAAAATCGGCGTGCTGCATTTCGGTTTGCCGGGTAATCTGATTGCGGAGGCGCGTAGCCGACTGCTGTGGCGAGCCATCATGGTGGGTTTGGCGGCGATGGTGGTCTTTTCGTTGTTGTTGGCGGCGCTGGGCTACCTGCTGACGCGGCCATTGGCAGCGCTGACGGACGCCAGTCGCCAGATTCACGCGGGCAATTACGACATCGATTTAGCGCACACCGGTACGGATGAGATCGGCGTTTTAACCCGGGATTTCGGTCAGATGGCAGCCGAGGTCAAGCGCAAGATTGTCGAGCTCACGGAAAGCGAGGCTTTGCAGCGCCGTTATCGCGAAGAGGCCGAATTCGCCAATCAGGCCAAATCGGAGTTTCTTGCCAAGATGAGTCACGAAATACGCACGCCCATGCACGGCATGCTGGGTATGCTCGGTTTGCTACGCGTGTCGCCATTAACTGCGGCTCAGACGGAGCAGGCAGCCGTGGCGCAGCGCTCCGGTGCCGCGTTACTGGCGGTGGTAGACGATATTCTGGATTTTTCAAAGATGCGTGCCGGAACGCTGATACTGGAATGCGCAGCCTACAGCCCTGCGCAGATGGCTACCGATGCGGTTAATCTTTTTCAGCCGCAGGCGCTGGCCAACGGCGTGTCGTTGCAGACGGTGTTTGAGAGCGTTCCCGCCCGCCTGCAGGGCGATGCGTCTCGGGTGCGTCAGGTGCTGGTGGCTCTGGTCGGCAATGCCGTGAAGTTTACGGCTCGTGGCGCGATCACATTGCGCATGCAAGGCGATGTTACGCAACAGCGGTTAAGCGTGGCCGTGGAAGATTCCGGCATCGGTATCACCGACACTCAACTCAAGCATATCTTCGATCCATTTGCGCAAGCGGATGACTCAACACGCCGCCGCTATGGCGGCACAGGCTTGGGGCTGGCGATTGCATCGGATCTGGTCAACGCCATGGGCGGGCAAATGCGCGTGCGGTCCACGCCGGGGCAAGGTTCCGTGTTTCAGTTTGATCTGCCCATGCCTGCGAAGGCACCCACAGCCGCGACTGTGACGTCATCGAAGATTGTTGCGACCGCCGATGACGCGCTACCGCGCTTCGGCGCGCGCGTGCTGTTTGCCGAAGACAACGCCGTGAACCAATTGCTGGTCGAAGCGGCGCTGGCCAAATTGGGTTGTCGTTCGCAGATGGCGCGGAACGGCCGCGAAGCCGTGCAGTGGTATCGCGAGAGTTTGCTGTCGGCCAAGCCGTTTGATCTCGTGCTGATGGATTGCCATATGCCTGAAATGGACGGCTACGAAGCAACGGCATCAATCCGCAAACTGGAGCACGAACATGCCGGCCTGCGCGTGCCGGTCGTCGCGGTCACTGCCAATGTGGCGGCAGGCGAGCGCGAACGCTGCCTGAAAGCGGGTATGGACGATTATTTGTCCAAACCGTTCAACCTGCCGCAACTGGCGAGCGCCATGGGGCGATGGCTGAAGGCAGCGTCGGCGGGTTAGCCTAGAAACGGCAATTAAACGGCAGTTGGACGGCAGTTGGACGGCAGTTGGACGAATTGGCGCGTGCGGTTTTGGGCGTGCAGGGCAAGGCGCGATGGCGAGGCGCTCACGATTGCAAGCCATTCGTTCAGGGCCATACGATGAGGTTCGATCATACCTCGCCTATCGGTTAGACTTATCCTTGCGCCCACTAAATCACTATAGACGGATATCACACCATGTCAGCAGCAGCCGCAGCAGTTTCAGCCGTCATTGCACAACAGGATCACTGGACCAAAAAAGGCGATGTGAATCTGTTTTTGTTTGAAAAATTTTCCGGCACGCCGGGGCAAAAGCCTGCGGTGCTGTTTGTGCACGGCTCGTCGATGGCCGCGCAACCGACGTTTGATTTGAAAGTGCCAGGCCGTGCGCACTCGTCGGCCATGGATTATTTTGTGGCGTTGGGTTTTGATACGTGGTGCGTGGACATGGAAGGCTATGGCCGTTCCGGCAAAAAGCGTGACATCAATTTCGATATCGCCAACGGCGTGGATGATTTGGTTGCCGCTACCGATTACATTGCCAAAACGCGCGGTATCAAGCAGTTTCTGGTCTACGGCATTTCGTCCGGCGCGCTGCGGGCGGCGTGTTTTGCCGAGCGCTGTCCCGATCGTGTGTCGCGTCTTGCGCTGGACGCTTTTGTGTGGACGGGCGAAGGCAGCGTTACGCTTGCAGAGCGCAAAAAGAAGTTGCCGGAGTTTCTCAAGATCAACCGCCGACCGATGGATATCCCGTTTATTCATTCGATTTTCGAGCGCGATCACCCCGGCTGCGCCGAGAAGCATGTCATCCAAGCGTTCGCCGAGCAGGTGGTGGCGCTGGATGACTCCGTGCCCACCGGCACCTACGTCGATATGTGTTCCAGACTGCCGGTGTGCGACCCGGCAAAAATCACCGTGCCGACGCTCATCATGCGCGGGCAGTTTGACGGCATCGCCGGGTTTGATGATCTGATTGAGTTTTTCAAGCGCTTGCCCAACCCTGATAAGCAGTTCACCGTGATGTCAGGCATTTCGCACGCGAGTTTTCAGCAGATCAACTACAGGATGGTTTATCACATCCTGCATGCGTTTTTTACCCAGCCGGCACCGATTTACACGGCCTAGTGTTGGTGGCCGTTGGTGGCGTGGTCGCAAAGCGTGAATTCTTGTAAGTAATTGATTTTATTGATTTTATTGATTTACTTTGGCACAAGGGCGAGGCGGATGAAAACGTTAAATCAATGGACTGCCAGTGAAATCGTGCATGCGGTAACCGCCAAACAAACCACGGCGGAAGCCGTCGCCCGCGCCTGCCTCGACCATATCCAGGCGCGTGAGCCGCAAGTCGGCGCATGGCATTTTCTCGATCCCGATCTCGTCATCCAACAAGCCAAGGCGCTTGATGCCAGCGGCAAAGTCGGGCCGCTGCAAGGCGTGCCGGTGGGCATGAAGGACATCATCGATACCGCCGACATGCCTACCGAGTTCGGTACACCCATCCACAAGGGTCGCCGCCCCTCGCTGGATGCGGCGTGTGTGGCGCTCACGCGCCGCGCGGGCGGGCTCATCATGGGCAAAACAGTGACTACGGAGTTTGCCAACCGTCATCCCGGCAAAACGCATCACCCCCAAGATCACACGCGCACGCCGGGCGGGTCGTCCAGCGGGTCGGCGGCGGCGGTGGGGGATACCATGGTGCCGCTGGCGCTCGGCACGCAAACCACCGGCTCTACCATACGTCCGGCTGCCTACTGCGGCTGTGTGGGGTATCGGCCCACTTGGGGCGACATTCGTTGCGCGGGCGTCATGGAAGCCTCAGGCTCAGTGGATACCTTGGGCATCATCGCGCGCTCGGTGGAAGATGTTGCGCTGTATCGTGATGTGTTGGTGGGCATCCCACCGGAGCCGCTGCAAGCGCAGCCGCTTCAAACGCTCCGTGTTGGTTTCTGTCGCACGCCGTTCTGGCATCAATGCACGCCAGAGACGCAAAAGTCACTCGAAGACTGTGCAGCCCACTTGGCGAAAGCTGGTGCAAAAGTTACCGATGTCACCTTGCCTGATGCCTTCAACAGCGTCGAAGCGCCGCACCAATGGGTCACCAGCTTTGAGTTTGCGCGCAACCGCGCGTGGGAAATCAACCAGCACTACGCGATGATCAGCGAAACGCTGCGCAACAATCGCTTAAAGCACGGCCTTGCCTGCAGCTTCGACACCTATCGAGATGCACGCGCCACGCTCGCGCGCCTGCGCCGCATGATGCACGACGTGATGCGCGACTACGACGTGCTGCTGGTGCCCGCTGCCGACGGCGAAGCACCCGTGGGCCTGAACGCCACCGGCAATGCCAACCACTGCCTGATCTGGACCAGCACTCACGTGCCGTGCATGACGTTGCCGCTATTCACCGGCCCCAATGGCCTGCCGGTGGGCGCACAGTTGATCGCTAGGCGCAACAACGACCGTCTGCTGTTTGAGGCGGCGCGGTGGGTCGTGCACTGCTGGCGCTGACCGGGCTTTGCGCCGCAGCGCACGCACCGAGTCGAGCTTCGTCGCGCTTGATCGGGTAACGGTCGCAGTGCACAATTTTTAGCTGTTTTACCCAAATGTGTCGGCGATTCAGTTGCGGCGCAGGGACTTCGCAGAATTGGTTCGTGCGCTGCTGCGGGAAGGCGGGTCGGACAGCGAAGGCCTGCTCGATCTGGAAATTACCGAGAGCCAGTTAATGGAAGACGTGGAAGGTTCCATTGCCAAGCTCAAGGCGATTCGCGATTTGGGCGTCAACATCGCCCTTGATGATTTCGGCACGGGCTATTCTTCGCTGGCGTACCTGTCGCGCCTGCCGGTGAACGCCCTGAATTTAAGTGGATTGAGCGCAAGGCATGGCGTGCATTAGCCTACAGGCTATTCCGCCGTTGCGCCTGAGGCCTTGATGACCTGCATCCAGCGTGCGGCGTCGGCGCGCAGGAACGCGGTGAATTGTTCCAGCGTAAACGCGCCCGGCGTAGCGCCTTCGTTCGACAAGCGGCTGCGCACCTCGGGCGTTTCCAGCCAGCGGGTCAGTTCGGCATTGAGCCGCGTGACGATCTCGTTGGGTAACGCAGCCGGGCCGAACAGCGCAAACCACTGTTGCGATTCGAAGCCCGGTAGTCCCGCTTCGTTCATGGTGGGCAACTGCGGCATGGCTGCGTTGCGCTGGGGTGACGTGACGGCCAGCGCACGGATACGCCCGGCTTTGATTTGCGGCAACATAATGGCCACCGTGGAGAACGACAAATCCACTTGCCCGCCCACAAGAGCCATCACGCTGGGCGCCGAGCCTTTGAACGGAATATGCGTGAGCTTTGCGCCCGTCATCGATTTGAACAACTCGGCGGTGAGATGCGGCGGCGAGCCATTACCGCCGGAGCCGTAGCTCAAACGCTCGGGTTGTGCTCGCGCGAGCGCGATCAGTTCCTTGACCGTTTTGGTCGGCACGGCAGGATGCACCACCAGCACCAGTGGCGACGAGGCGACAAACGCCACCGGCACCAAGTCACGCAACGGATCGTAACCGAGCCTGGGATACAAACCGGGGTTAATCACCATTGGCCCGGCAGACGACAGCAGCAGTGTGTGGCCATCCGGCGCGGCCCTTACCGCCATCTCAGTGCCGATGTTGCCCGCCGCACCCGCACGGTTTTCCACCACGGCCGGTTGTTTCAGCGTTTCAGTCAAACGTTGCGCCACCATGCGTGCGATCAAGTCGGATACGCCGCCAGCGGTTTGGCCTACGATGATGCGGATGGGTTTGGTAGGGTAGGGTTGGGCGTCGGCCTGGCTGATGACAAGTGCCAACACAAACGGGAATCCCATAACCCTATTTTGCAAGTGTATGATTGCCGGCCGGTTGAGGAATGTAATGGGATTCATTGATCGGATAGTATAATAAAAACAAATAGTTACGATCTTTCCGCGCAGTGAGACGTTAGCACCCATCTGTGAGTACCGCCTTTGTCTTTGGCAAGAAGTCTTTGCATTGAAACCATCTTTTCTCTCATGAAAAACCCTCTCGAAGTCCTCAGTCTCTATCCCGAACACAACTACACCCTGAACGACGCTTTCACCAGCCGCGCCGCTCGAAACCCGCAACGTGAGTTCATTTTTTACGACGGCAAGTCGTGGTCGTGGCAAGCCTTCGGTGGCGAAGTAGAACGCATCGCGCGGTTGTTCAAATCGCGCGGCGTCAAGCAGGGTGATCGCGTTGGCGTGATGGCACGCAATTGTGATGGGCACGCGCTGGCGTTGTTTGCGCTGGCGCGCATCGGCGCGATTATGGTGCCGGTGAATCCTGAATTCGGCGTGGCCGAGGCGAAGTATGTGTTTCACCATGCCGAAGTGTGCGCGGTACTGGCGGCGAGCGACACGCTGGCAGTGGCGCGGCAGGCCGTGGAAGGTCTGTCGGGTCAACTCTGGTTTGCCTTGTTGGATGCGGCGGTTGATGGCGTGCCGCTGCTGAGCGAAATCGCTGCACAGGCACCGACAGCGACATTGCCGGATGACATCACCGCTGACGACACGGTATTGATCGTCTACACCTCCGGCACCACGGGTTTTCCCAAAGGCGCGATGCACAGTCAGCGCAGCTTTGTCACGGGTGGCGAGGCGTTCGTACAGCGGGTGTATTTGCAGAGCGATGACCGCGTAATGGTGGTGCTGCCGATGTTTCACATCAACGCCAATTTTTACTCTCTGGCGGGCACGCTCGCGGCAGGGGCTACGCTGATTATTGTGCCCAAGTTTTCAGCGACGACATTCTGGCAGGTGGCTGCGGACACGCGTGCGAGCGAGGTGAATATCATCGAGGCCATGGGCACAATTTTGCAAAAGCGACCGCGCAGCGAGTATCGCGCCGATCACAAAATTCGTGCGGTGTATGGCGTGCGCGGCAGCTATGCTGATACCTTTCGCAACGAGTTTGGCATCCCCGTGTTGATCGGCGGCTACGGCTTGACGGAGATTCCGGGCGTCACGTGCAACCCGGTGGAGGGCGTGCAAAAGTGGCACACCATGGGGCCGCTAGGGCGGCACCCCGATCCGGCTCGCGCGTGGGCGCAGTGCAGGGTGGTGGACGACAATGGCAATGATGTCGCCACAGATGGCGAAGGGGAGATGTGGGTGAAAACGCCGATCGTGATGCAAGGCTATTTTCGCGATCCGCAGCAAACGGCAGAGGCCTTTCACGACGGCTGGTTCAAGACCGGTGATTTGGTCAAGCGTGACGCTGACGGCTACTACAGCTTTGTTTCACGCAAAAAAGACATCATTCGCCGCCGGGGCGAAAACATCGCGGGCGCGGAGCTGGATCGTGTCATCGGCGCGCACCCGGCGGTACAGGAAGTGGCCGCGATAGCGGTGCCTGCAGAGCTGGGCGAGGACGATATTCTGGTGGCGGTTGTACTGAAGTCCGGTGAACAAGCCACGGCGCAGGACATTGCACAGTGGTGTCGCGAACGCCTTGCGCCGCAGAAGGTGCCGCGCTATGTAGCGTTCGTTGATACATTGCCCTATACACCTACCGGCAAGGTGTTGAAAGTGCAGTTGAAAGCCGACAAGACGTTGAAGTCGCGCGCCGTGGATTTAGGGTAAATTCGCCGTATCAGGAGAATCTGCATGGTTAAACGTCGACAAGTGTTGAAGGCTGCGGCGGTGGGCAGCGTGAGCGTGATGTTGCCGCAAGTGGCGACTGCGCAAGCGAATCCAAAAGAAGCGCGTCCGCAGGCAGATGATCGCTTTGTGTATAGCGAGGGCGACAAAAAGGGGGCAGTGGTCAAGTTGGATGAGCTAAAGCCCGGTGCGGCACCGATCACCGTGTTTCCGCAAGACCCCGCTACCGGCACGGTGCGTGATGGTTCGCGCTTGAATCAAATTCTGATGGTGCGGGTGGACGAGGCGCTGATCAAGAACGATACCAAAGCGCGTTCGGCGCAAGGCGTCGTGGCGTATTCGGCGGTGTGCACCCATACCGGTTGCGACGGGCTCTCGTGGGCAGCGGACAAGGCGTTGTTCAAGTGCCCGTGTCACGAAACCGAATTTGACGCAACGGATGGCGCGCGCGTGATCAGCGGCCCGGCACCTCGGCGTTTGCCGGCACTGCCGCTGAAAATTGTGGAGGGGTTTGTGGTGGCGGCCGGCGCGTTTACCAGCCGTGCAGGGGTAATACAAGGGTAGCGATTAGTAGCATCCAACCAAAGGAGATAAAAATGAAGCGTATCAAGTGGGTGATACCAGCGCTGTTCGCGACTTTGCTGTCGTCCGTAGTGCTGGCGCAAAGCAAAATGCCGGAGTACGCATCGGTTACCGATGAGCGATTACTCAAGCCCGAGCCGCATAACTGGCTGCAGATACGCGGTGGCTATGAGGGGCAAGGTTACAGCCCGCTGAGTCAGATCAATGCCGGGAACGTCAAGCGGCTGGTGCCCGTGTGGAGCTATTCCACCGGCCAACTCGAAGGGCACCAAGCGCCGCCCATCGTCAACAATGGCGTGATGTTTGTCTCAACGCCGCGCAATCAGGTGTTGGCGTTAAACGCAAAGACCGGGCAGCAAATCTGGCGCTACCAGCGCGAGTTTGCGGAGGACGTGAATCACCCGCACCCCACTAACCGTGGCGTGGCGTTGTATAAAGACAAGGTTTACCTCGCGACCATGGATGCCTTCGTGGTGTGCCTCGATGCAAAAACAGGCAAACTGGTGTGGGAGACCAAACTCGCCGAGAACAAGGCCAATTACTACTTCACGCTGGCACCGTTAATCGCCAAGGGCAAAGTGATGGTGGGCTCCTCAGGCGCCGAGTACGGCATACGCGGTTTTGTGGCGGCGGTCGATGCGGAAACCGGCAAGGAAGTGTGGCGCACGTACACGATTCCCGCGCCAGGTGAGCCCGGTAGCGAAACCTGGCAGGCTGGTGATCAATGGAAATCCGGCGGCGGTTCCGTTTGGGTGACCGGCCACTACGATCCAAAACTGAACCTGACCTATTGGGGCACCGGCAACCCCGGCCCGTGGCCCGCGGATGCGCACCCCGGCGACAACCTCTACACCACGTCGGTGATTGCGCTGGATGTGGATACCGGTAAGCTGCGCGGTCATCATCAATATCATTGGAACGACAGTTGGGATTGGGATGAAGTCTCAACGCCGCTGCTGTTCGACGTAAAACGTAATGGCCGCACCTTCCCTGCGCTGGTGCATCCGGCGCGCAACGGCTATCTGTGGCTGCTGGAACGCAAGGCTGATGGTGTAGGCTTTGTGGATGCAAAGCCCTTTGTGAAGCAAGAGGTGTTTACGGCTATCGATCCCAAAACGGGTCGCCCCACTTATGACATGAGCAAACGCCTGATGGTGGGCCAGACCACGACCTTTTGCCCATCGCATTGGGGCGGTAAGGATTGGCCACCCGCCGCCTACAACCCGAAGACCAACCTGATTTATATCCCCGCGCATGAGAATCTGTGCGTGACGCTGGCAGGCGAAGCCAAGATAGCGCCGTACGCGCCCGGCAAGCGTTATGTCGGTACTGATGCCTCCAAAACACGCTTGTTCCCGCGTGAGGGTGCCAAATACATCGGCGAAGTGCAGGCGTGGGACATGAACACCGGCAAGAAAGTGTGGTCCTATCCCTACCCCGATATGGATATTAATTGGGGGCCGCTGCTGACCACGGCAGGCGGATTGGTGTTTGCCAGTGGGTCACAGGATCGCAAGTTCCGCGCGCTGGATGCCAAGAGCGGCAAATTGCTCTGGGAGTTTGTCACGAATTCCGGCATTACGGCTATGCCCTCAAGTTACATGGTGGATGGCGTGCAATACATCGCCGTGCAAAGCGGTTGGGGCGTGGATGCGCAGAAGATGACGGGGCGTCTGAATGCGTCGATGAACCGCGACATTCAAGTGCCGCAGGGTGGTGTGGTGTGGGTGTTTGCGGTTAAATAAAACCAATGGATACCGGCGAAACCGGTTTGCCCGTTTCGCCGTTGTCGAAATTCATTTTCACAGAACGAAGGATAGTCATGACCAAACGAATGTCTGCGTTACAAGTTGTTTTGCTGGCGGGTGCACTCGCCGCGCCGTCGGTATTTGCCCAGCAACCGGCAGAGGCGTCTAAACCCACGCCGCCGCTGCAACCCGCGCCCACCTTGGTGCCGGGTCGCCCTGATATTCCCAGCGCTGAAGTCGGCAAGCGCTTGGCCAACGTCGCGCCGCCGCCCATGGGCGTATCCGAAGCGGAGCTGCCTAAACTCAAAGTGCCCAAGGGCTTTAACGTCGAGGTCTACGCCAGCGGCATCGGCAATGCGCGCACGCTGCGTATCGGCGACAAGGGCACGGTGTTTGTGTCGAACCGGCTGCTCGACAAGGTGTATGCGATCACCGACAAGGGCGGCAAGCGCGAGACCAAGGTGATTGCGTCAGGTATGGACAGGCCCAATGGCCTCGCCTTCCACAAAGGCGCGTTATATGTGGCCGAAGGCACGAAGATATCCAAGTTTGAAAACATCGAAGACAATCTCGATAACCCGCCAAAGCCGGTGGTGATCTACTCAGATCTGCCGAACCATCAGTCACACGGTTGGCGTTACATTGGCATTGGCCCGGATGAAAAACTGTATATCGCTGTAGGCGCGCCGTGCAATATTTGCGAGCCGCCCGCAGAGAATGCACAGATGCGTCGCATGAACCTCGATGGCAGCGGCGCCGAAGTGTACGCGCGCGGCATACGAAATTCAGTGGGCTTCGACTGGAACCCAGTGACCAAGGAGCTGTATTTCACCGAGCATGGGCGCGATTGGCTGTCCGAAGATTTGCCCGAAGATGAATTGAACCGCATCACCAAATCCGGGCAGCATTTCGGCTTTCCGTACTGCCACAACGGCACATTTACCGATCGCGAAATGGGCTGGGGCAAAAGCTGCGCCGACTACGAAAAACCCGCTGCATTGTTGGGCGCACACTCGTCACCACTGGGCATGCGCTTCTATACCGGCAATATGTTCCCCGGCTACAAAAACGCCATTTTCGTGGCGCGTCACGGATCGTGGAACAAAACCGTCAAAACCGGCGGTGACTTGATCGTAGTGCGCATGAACCCCAACGGCACCGTGCGTTCGCAGGAAGTATTTATGACCGGCTTCATGGTCAACAACAGCTACCTCGGCCGCCCGGTGGACGTAGCGGTGATGAAGGATGGCTCCTTGCTGGTGTCGGACGATCACGCGGGCGCGATTTACCGCGTGACCTATGGTGCGCAACGCGTCGCCAATCGATAAGTTTACGTAACTAATTGATTTAATTGAGTTATTTTAAACTAATGTGCCGCGCCCTAAGCCGGTTGGGCGCGGCACTGGCTTTGTGGTGCATCGTGCCGGCGCATGCCCAAACCGTGCTGGAGCGTTTGGTGGCGTGCCTAGCCTGTCACGGGGAGAGCGGGCAATCATCGATGCCGCTGACGCCCTCGCTTGGCGCGCAGCCGGCATTTTTTCTGAACATACAGTTATTCATGTTTCGCGAAAAAATTCGCGCAGTGCCGCTGATGAATCAAATGATGCAGGGCGTTAGCAACAACGATCTCAAGGCGCTGGCCACGGCCCTTTCGCAATTGCCTGCGCCGCAGCCAGCGGGCGATGCCCCCGACGCTGCACGCCTGGACGCCACGCGCACACTGGCCGCGCAAAATCGCTGCAATGTGTGTCACGGTGCCGACTATGCGGGCGGTGAAAACGTGCCGCGCATCGCCGGTCAGCGCGAAGACTATCTGGCGAAAACCCTGCGTGAATACAAAAGCAACACGCGCCGCGGCTACGATGCGGCGATGGCGGATGTGCTGCACTCGGTGAGTGACGAACAGATAGGCGACTTAGCTTATTTTTTATCGCGCTTGAGATAATTCACGGGTGGATTGCGTTTAGACCTGAAACCGCATTGCCACCGAGGATACCGAGAACACTGAGGACACAGGGGGCGCAGAGAGAAGCGACGCTGCGCTAGTCGTGCGCCGGCTGTGGCCAACTGGTTTTTCAGGTTAAAACAAAATGGCGAGGGTTTCCCCTCGCCATTTTTTTACCGCTGTGCGCGTTGTATTGTGCACTACGCGCGAGCCGTCAGACTTTTGCCGGCGCTTTTTTCGGCGTGGTACCCGACACTTTGGGCGCAGGTTTGCGGTTCGCCATCTTGGCTTTAGGCGTAATGGAGGTGCGCTTCGAATCCGCCTTCGCAGGCGCTGCGGGCGCAGCTTTGCCTTGCTCTACTTTTGCGCGGTCGGCTTTCAGGCGATCCACGCGGTCGCGGATTTCGGTTTTCTGTTCCGCAGTGAGTTCTTCCTTTTTCTTGGCAGTATCCGCCGCGAATATGGAGGCCGAACCCAGCGTACCTAGGGCAAACGTCGATGCGATGATGGCAGCAAGCATTTTGTTCATGGTGACTCCTCGTTAAAGGGTAGTGGGGTAGTGGGGTAGTGGGATAGTGGGACATTAAGAACTCGGCCTCTGGAGACCGTGCATCCAATAACGGGGGGTGAGTCCGCAAGTTGACCCTTTATTTGTAAACAGATTGAAAATAAAAAAACGCCCGACGCGGAACCAAATCCGGCCGGGCGCTGTCGAGAAACCTTCAAAATCGTTTAGCCACAGAGAACACAGAGAACACAAAGAACACAAAGAACACGGAGGAAAAGCGAAGACTTGGTTGGGAGCGCTCAATTGCCCACAGGGGGATGGGGCAAGTTTGCGTGTCGGCGCGCGCTAAATCTTCCAGCGCTCCACCAGCTTCCAGTCGATCTCTATGCCGAACCCCGGCTCATCGCCCAGTGTTAGCAGGCCTGCTTCGAGTTTGGGTTTGACGGTAAGCACCTCGTGCCAGAACGGATCGCGCGGAATGCTTGGAAAACTTTCCACGCAATAGCCGTGCGGTTGCGCCGCCATTAAATGGCCGTGAATCTGCGGATCGTGGTGATAGGCGATTTGCACGCCGTGCGCCATGGCGTAAGCGGCGATGCGCATGCCTTCGGTCAGACCGCCGGCACGTGTGCAATCCCACTGCACGTAGCGGATAGCACCCAGATCAATCTGATCACGCACCACGTTAAAATGAATTTCGCTTTCGCCGCTGGCGAGCGGCACGTGAGTGCAGGCGGCGAGCCGTCCGAGGCCGCGCGTGGCGTCGTGCCATTGAATCGGTTCTTCAAACCAGAAAATATCGTAAGGCTCAAACGCCTTAATCGCGCGCTCCGCGTCACGCAGCGTGTAGGCACCGTTTGCATCAATCATCAGATGTGCCTTGGGGCCGATGGCTTTACGCACGCCGCTGATGCGCTCAATATCGCCTTCGATGGAGAGGCCGCCGCATTTCATTTTGACGGCGGTATAGCCTTGCGCCGCATACCCGCCCATTTCGTCGATCACCGCCAGCGGTGATCGGCCCTCTTCGTAATAGCCGCCGCTGGCATAAGCGGGCACTTCGCGCTTGTCGCTGCCGAGCAGCCGCCAGATTGGCAGCTTTAACGCCTTGCCTTTGATGTCCCACAACGCCAGATCAATGCCCGCCAGCGCCGCCATGATGAACACGCGTTTGTTTTGATCAAAGATCGGGCGGGTGACCACCGACTTGCCGGCCTCAAGATGCGGTACGGTGAGGTTAAAAATTTTATCCCACACCGCTTCGTGTGCCAGTGCATCCATGCCCTTGATGACGGATTCCAGCGCATCGACGATATCGGCAATGTCTTTCAGCGGCGTTTTGTTAATGGTACCGATGCCGATGATGCCGTCGTCGGTTTCAACCTCGACGAGGATGGTGTTGTACGTGCCCCACGGCGCGCGTGACGTCCAGTAAATCTTGTCGAGCTTCATGGACATAGCGTGGGCTTTGACGCGTTTGATTTTCATGGCGTATTACCTTTAACCTTTGGAAAAAGACGCGCCACTTTAGCATGCGTTGAAAAGACGCTGGGTGAGCGGCTGACGTTGAGGAGATGGCGAAAGCCTTTCGACTATAATCTTACGTGGATGGTTGTACCCGCGATGGTTGTGCCCGATAGGGTTGTACTCGATATGGCAGGAGGATTGCAGCGTGGTTTCTTTCCCGAAGTATGCGTTGATGGCTGTGCTGCTCTCGGGCGGCGGCGTTGTGGATGCACAGACCTATCCGACCAAACCCATACGTCTCATCGTACCGTTTGCGCCCGGTGGCGGCACGGACATCATCGCGCGCTTGATTGGTGTGGAACTCACCGAGTCCATGGGTCAACCGGTGGTGATCGACAATCGCGGCGGCAGTGGCGGCATCGTCGGCGTGTCGCTGGTGGCGAAAGCGGACCCCGATGGCTATACGGTGGGCCTGTGCAGCTTGGGCTTTGCCTACGCGCCCGCGCTGTATGCCAAGCTGCCGTACGACAGCGAAAAAGACCTTGCGCCTATCAGCAAGGTGGCGACACAACCCTTTGTGTTTACGGCGCATCCCTCGCTGGCGGCGGCCAACATGAAAGAGTTGGTTGCGCTGGCCAAAGCCAAGCCGGGACAAATTCACTTTGGCTCCGGCGGCGCGGGCGGCGCTGCGCATCTGGGCACCGAGTTGCTCAAGCACATGACCGGCATCGACATGACCCACGTGCCGTACAAAGGCACCGGCCCGGCGTTGAGCGCCATGATTGGCGGTGAGATTCAGATGCAGTTGATCGGTGTGTCGTCTGTGGTGCCGCACGTGAAGTCGGGGCGCATGCGTGTGCTGGCCGTGGCAGGGGCGAAGCGCTCCGGGGCGTTGCCGGAGGTGCCCACCGTGATTGAAAGCGGCATTCTTGGCTATGTGTTCGACGTGTGGTACGGCATGCTGTTGCCGGGCCGCACGCCTGCGCTTATCGTCAACAAGCTGAATGCCGAGATCAATCGTGCGTTGAAAAACCCGGCATTGGGACAGCGCTTTGCCGCTGCGGGGCTTGAGGCCACGGGCAACAAGCCGGAGGAATTCGGCAAGCAAATACGCGAAGACATCGCCAAGTGGCGCAAATTGGTGGTGGCGGCGAATATCAAGGTGGATTGAAACATGCAACGCAATCAAATTGGTTTGGCCGTCATCGGCTCAGGGCGCATCGGCACGCTGCGTGCGCGGCTGGCGTCGGAACATCCGGCGGTCAACTTCATCGCCACGGCGGATGTGAAGCCGGAAAACGCCAAGGCGCTGGCGAATAAAGTCGGCGCGAAGGTGTATTCCGGCAACAATCTGGAGATTATCAATCACCCGGATGTCACCGCTGTGGTGGTCTCGACCGCCGAGGGCGAGCATACCGAAGCGGTGCTCGCCGCCATTGCTGCTGGCAAGCCGGTGCTGGTGGAAAAGCCTATCGCGCTCACCACCACCGAAGCCGATGCCATTATTGCCGCCGCTGAACGCGGCGTGAACGGCAAGCCGGGCAACGTGCGCGTAGGTTACAGCCGCCGCTACAAGGATCGCTACCTGATTGCCAAAGAGCAAGTCATTCAGGGCCGTATCGGGAAAATTACGGGCGCTGCGGCGCGTGTGTTCAACTCCAGCTCGCAGGCGCTGGCGATGCTCAAGCGCGATCCGCACGCCACGCCGGTGGTGGATGCGCTGACCTATTACGTTGATCTAATGAGCTGGTTTCTCGGTGGTGCCAAGCTGGCTGAGGTGTATTCGCGCGGTACCAAGGGCGTGCTCAAATCGCACGGGCACGACGTCGATGATGTGTGTTACTCCGTGCTCACCTACGACGACGGTACCACGGTGAATCTCGGTATCAGCTACGCGTTACCGGAAAACTACCCCGCGATGGGCCATGCCGCGCGCGTCGAAATGATCGGCACCGAAGGCGTGATGATTCTCGACGACGATCACACCGATCAAATCATGTACACCAACAAAGGCATGCCGCACGTCTACCTGCCTGACGTGAAGATGAACATGGTGTTTCTGCAAAGTGGCACGCCGGGGGATTGGGCGCTGGGCGAATTTTGGGGGCCGATTGCGAACGAAACGCGGGCGTGGCTCGATCACTTGGCTACCGGCAAGCCGTGTCATTTGGCCACACCGCGCGAGGCGCGTGCGACGCTGGAGGCTACGCTGGCGATAGAGTTGTCGGTGGAAAGCGGGCAGGCGGTTCGGTTGCCGCTGGCTGGATGAAGGTGTTGAGTTGGCTAATACTGCGAAATCTCTTTTTAGCCGAAAACGACGCCTGATTTTTTTATGAAATCAAGGAAATTAATGCAGTCAACACCTATAGTCGCCATGCCGCAGACGGAAGGTATTTTTCTTTTCGCGGAGATTAATGGCACTTGCTGCTGGCGTTTTTCGTCCGACACGAGGCCCACGCCTCGCAGTCGACATGAGGAGATAATAATTATGTCGTTCTCGCCGACTCCATTCACGTGATACTGGTCGCCGACAATACCGAGTAGTCCCTTGATTCGAAGCGCTTCCTGGAGTTCATTGTTTCCTACGGGCCATTGCTCTAAATCGTTGGCTCTGAGCCAACTGCCACAGTCTGGCGTCTTGCCTTCGACTTCGCTGGCTGCTACCGACGGCATGGCGATCTTTCTCGTTTGTATCTGCGTAGCCATCCAACGCCACAACGGTGGAAACTGTTGAATCGGGTAGTTATCCCAACCATAGATCATAGACGACGCATCAAAGGCCTGCATAGAACCTTTCTAATTGCCGCAGATCTGTAATTTTGAGGCTATCGAGATACGAACTTGCTTTTGCTAAAGTGATGTTACGCGCGCATAGCGATTCGAGAACTGTTCGGACATATTGGTCGCCGAATATGTGGCGAGGTTCGCGATGCCGATATATCCTAGTGCCACCCTCGTCCTTCGTGGCATGCTTGTCATGTTTCCATGCTCGATAGGCTGAATAAAGATTCTGCGATAGTCGCCCCGCATCCATTAATCTTCGAAGTATTACCTCCCCACTTACCCCCCATATTTTGCGGTGCCTCGTTAGCCAACCGTCGAAGGCCGACACATCTGGCGGACGCTCCGAATCATTGATTTCAACGAGAAAGGAATTCGGGACTAACACATGTCCAGCGAAGGTATTCGCCTCACGTTCATCTCCATCATGTGACTGGAGGTCCCTTTCGTCGTCAATCGAACTAGATCTGTGAATGAGAATATGGCCGAGCTCGTGTAGCAGCGTAAAGGATTGTGGTGCCTCTGCATTGAGCTTCTTGACGACAATCACGGGGCAAACCGGGTCATAGAGTGAAAAACCCAAAATGGGGCTTTCCTTTGCAATCTGCCATTTTCCATTAAATCCATTACTGCGAAACACGAGAACGCCACAAGCCTCGACTGCTTTCCTGTAAGCGTCGAAAGTATTTTCTTGGCCAAGATTTAGCCATTGCCTTGCGATGGCTGCGATATCTTCTGGCTTTCGATCGGCAATAGCAGGGGGCGTGAAGCGTGGGTAGTCTCTTTCGTCCAATTCTTCCCGGAGGCTTTGGTAAAAATCTCGATGCCTCTCGACGCGTTCGATTAACACTTTCAATTTCGGGGAAAGCTCAGGTTTTTGATTCGCAAGCGTCCGAAATTGTGGGGTATGAACTTGCTCCGCGATCGCAGGGGTATCTTCGAGGAAAAACAGAACGCCGCGTCCGAAATATTCCGCGATGCTACGCAATTGATTAAAGGTCAACGCTCCTCTATGTTCAATTAATTGACGCAGCCTTTCTATTGCGACCCCGGATTCCAGCGCGAGTTGATCTAACGTGATGCCCCGATCGGCGCAACACCACGTTACTCGCTCGGGGTTAATCGACGTAATCCGTTCCATGTTGGCGATTATAGCTCGTGCGCTTGGCGATTCCGCTGCGGCGCTCATCTGCGGGTACAGGCTTTCGATATGTAGTTAATTTGTAAGCCCTTTTAGGGCGATTTAATCCCCGCCGCAGCCGCCACCTTAATCCACTGCGCCACTTCGCTGGCGATCAGGTTGCCGAAGCCTTCGGGTGTGGTGATGATGGCTTCGGCGGCGTCACTTTCAAGGCGTTTGGTGGTTTGCGGATCGCGCAGGATGGCGTTGATTTCGCTGTTGAGCTTGCCCACGATAGCCGACGGTACACCAGTCGGTGCGGTGATGCCCCACCACACACTGGCTTCGTAGCCCGGCACTGTCTCTGCGATGGCAGGCACGTGCGGCAACACGGGTGTGCGCTTCAGGCCGCCGGTGCCCAGCGCTTTCAGTTTGCCTGAGCGGATGTGCACCAGCGCTGATACCAAGGCATTGAAATGCAACTCAACCTGGCCGGCCATCACATCCATCATTGCCGGGCCGCCGCCCTTGTACGGCACATGCACGATGTCGGTTTTGGTGGCGAGCTTGAAGAGCTCTCCTGAAAAATGATTGACGCCGCCGATGCCCGACGAAGCGTAGTGCAACTGGCCGGGGCGCGCCTTCGCCAACGCGATGAGTTGTGTGACGGTATTCACCGGCAACGCGGGCGTCACTGCCAGCACGCTGGGCCCGTGGCCGATTTGGGCAATCGGCACAAACGATTTCACCGGGTCGTACGGCAGTTTGTGCAGCGCCGCGTTCATGGCATAGCTGACGGAAATAATCAGCAAGGTGTAGCCGTCGGGCGGTGATTTCGCGACGAGGTCTGCGCCGATGATGCCGTCCGCACCGGGGCGATTTTCAACCACGGTTTGACGCCCGAGGCGCTCGGTGAGTTTTGCACCGAGAAAGCGGCCCATGATGTCGTTGCCGCCGCCGGGTGTGAACGGCACGATGAGGCGTATGTTTTTTGCGGGATAGTGGGCGGCGGCGTTCGAGTCTTGCGCATGCGTGAGTGCGGGCATCAGCAGCGCTGATGCGATGGCGGCTACTGTGGTGATACACGGGCGCATCAATAAATTCTCAATAAAAACAATAGGTTACGATGCTTATTCTACCAGCGGCATGCGCGCTTCTTTGGTTACCCGCGCCCAGCGCGCAATCTCGGTTTTCAAAAATGCCGCAGCGTCTTTGGGCGACGAGCCGACCGCTTCGGCCGCCAATCCGGTAAACCGCTCTTTCGATTCAGGATGTTGCAGTGCCTTCACCAGTTCTGCGTTCAAGCGGTCAATCACCGGCGCAGGCGTGCGCGCAGGCACGGTGAGTATTTGCCATTCCACGACATCGAAACCGGGCAGGCCGGCTTCGGCAACCGTGGGGATGTCCGGCAGCACGGCGGAGCGCTTCGCGCTGCTGATGCCCAGCGGCGTCAGGCGACCCGATTTGATGTGGTAGTTCGACATCGCAATGGTCGGGAACATCAGCGACAGTTGCCCGCCGATTACATCAGTAAAGCCCGATGCCCCGCCCTTGTACGGCACATGCACCACGTCGATGCCAGCCATCCAACGAAACACTTCCATCGTTAAATGATTCACGCTGCCGTTGCCTGCGGAGGCGTACGACAACGCGCCGGGGCGCGCTTTGGCGAAAGCAATCAGTTCTTTCACCGTGCGCGCAGGAATTGAAGGGTGCGACACCAACACCGTCGGCAATGTGGCCACCAAGCCGACGGGCGACAGATCACGCTCGGCATCGTAGGGTAGCTTGCGAAACAGACTGGGGTTAGCGCCCAGTGCAATATTGGCGAGCAACATCGTGTAGCCGTCTGGCGCAGCGCGCACCGTGGCATCCGTGCCGGGAATCGACGCACCGCCGCCGCGATTGTCGACAATGACTTGTTGATTGAACGCCGCGCTCATGCGGGCGGAGAGTATGCGTGCCACGATATCGGTGGCCCCGCCCGGCAGGTACGGCACAATGAGGCGTATCACTTTGTTGGGGTACTCCTGTGCGTTCGTGTGACTCACGCTTAGTGCGGCCACGGCAGGCAGGATGCTTGTTAAGCGGGCTACGAATTTCGCGGACATGGTTGTTCCTGTTTCGATGGCCATCGGGGCGGTGCGCCTATTTCCAGAACATTGTGCAATTAGTGAGCGGGGCAAGTCAAACCCGAATCCGCTGATGGGGAATGTTATGATTTCCCCGCTAATAATCACGCATTCGTGAATAGAGAAAATCATGGAGAAACGCATGTCCCATCACCCCCAAGAAATCCAAACCCTGCTCGACCGTGCTGCGATCCACGACGTGCTGTCGCGCTACTACCAGGGCCTCGATCAGGGCAATCAGGATCAGGTGCGTCGCTGTTTTACCGAGGACGTTTGCGCGAAGTTTGACGACCGGCCTTTGGCGGTGGGCATCGACGCGGTGATGGAGGGCTTTAATGTGTTCAGAAATCACCAATCCGGCACGTGGAAAATCACCACGCACTTCATGGGCAATTTGAACTACAACTTGGTGGAGGGCGACGTGGCCGAGACGGAAACCAACGCCATCGCTTTTCTCGTGT
>JAYTWR010000080.1:0-32860 GCA_043743335.1 Burkholderiales bacterium | reverse complement strand
ATCGGTCACCCGTTGACGCGAGCCATGCTGCTCGAACACCGCGTCCACGCCACGTTCGCGCAACTCACACAGCAGAAAGTAGGTGGCGTAGAAGGCATCGCCCACCACCATGTCGCCGCGCTTTAACGTATCGAGCATGGCGCGCAGCAGCGACTGCTCATCACTGCCTTTACCGCTATAGGGGCCAAACGCCGCATCCAGCACCGCCCCGCTGCCCAGGCAGATCAACCCCACGATCCGACACAGCGGAAATCCCAATCCGGGTTGTTGATTGCGTGACTGCGGATAGTCACGCTGATTGCGCGGCGTGTCGGGTAGCGTGACCGTGGTGCCATCCACCAGCCGCACCGGACGTCCGCGCCAATGCCATGGCTGTGGCGCGCGGGCCGCGATCTGCTTGCCCGCTTCGCGGGCGAGCGTGCTCACCAGTTCCAGCGGCAGGCGTTCGCGGGCCCGGCAATAGCCCCCAGTGTGCGTACTGCACGGCTTCAATCCGCCCGCCAAGCGCTTGACACACCGACTCGTTCACCACCCGCTGACAGGAGCGATCCGCGCTCAAGGCCTGCGCCAAAAACATCGACAGCGTCTCGGTTGGCGGGAACAGCCGTTCACGGTGGGTGGGCAACAACGATTCCATCGCGTTGAAAAACTCGGGCCCAGTCAGCAGGTTGAAGAAGGCATAGGCATCACTGTTGCTGGCATGCGTTTGGACGCGGGACTGTTGCCGCGCCCGGCACTTGTGGTTAGCATGCATTGGGGTCGGCTCCTTCGCGGATGGATGGTTGTGTCGAAACTCCACCTTATCACGCGTCGAGCCGCCCCACTATCCTCATAAAATCAATTACTTGGCGCTAAGTAAGCGCCATTCTAATCCGGGCACATTAATACGATTTATCAAGATGCGCAGACTTAACTGCGCGAATTCAGTGTCGATTGGTGGCGAGGATTCGGACATGCAAGAGTCCAGCACGGCGGGCGGAGGGGTAAGGTGTCACTATCTTTCGAATGGGTACAAGGAGGAGTTGTCCAGCGTTGTAGTGCACAAGATTCACTTGTTGCGAGAGAGCATTTGTTGTTAAGCGAATCGGTCTCCGCGTGAATACTGGGCGCATGAACGAGTCCCGACAGGAAGCATGGCCAAAGGTCAGTGTGATCGTCGTTAATTGGAACAGTGAACAATTTCTTGAGTGATGCTCGGCTGCGCTAACGGCTCAGACGATCAAGCCGCACGAAATTATTTTGTAGCAGGAACCCTGGTTCACACCAAAGCAGCCTGCTAGGACGCAACTAAGCAGCGGATCGGCAGGCAATGAGTCAAATAACATGAAATATCGTCATTGTTGTCCGAAATTTTATATATAGTGCCCAGTTGATTTCCAGAACAATCCATCTTCAGCGGCTTTCCCGGCAACTTGCCAATTTCCCTGTGGTGGCTATTCTGGGCCCAAGGCAGGTGGGCAAGACGACGCTTGCCCGGGAATTAGGGGTGGGTTGGAATGGTCCGGTGCGCTACTTTGATTTGGAAGATCCGGACGATCAGGCTTGCCTTGCCGACCCCGCTTTTGTTCTGCGACCCCTGACGGGTTTGGTGGTGCTGGACGAAATTCAGCTTCGTCCTGACTTGTTTTCTTTGCTGCGGGTGCTGGCAGATCGTCTAGGGACGCCAGCGCGTTTTTTGATTTTTGGAAACGCTGCGCCCGAGTTGCTTAAACATACTGCCGAGAGTCTTGCAGGCAGGGTGGTTTTTCATGAGATGAATGGGTTGGCATTGGAAGAGTTGGCGCCGGTTGCAACCGGCAGCGATTGGCTGGATGAGCGCTGGCTGCGCGGCGGGTTTCCTCGTGCCGTGCTGGCCAACGATACTGCTGCCAGCCGCGCGTGGCGCGAGGCGTTTATCCGCACTTATCTCGAACGCGATTTGCCGCAACTGGGAATCAATCTTCCCGCCCTGACGGTGCGCCGTTTTTGGACGATGCTGGCGCACTACCATGGGCAAACCTGGAACGGCAGCGAGTTGGCACGTGCGCTGGGGGTGAGCGATAAAACGGTGTCGCGCTATCTGGATATTCTGGAAGGCACTTTCATGGCTTTTCGCCTTGTTCCGTGGCACGCCAACCTAGGCAAGCGCGAAGTGCAATCTCCCAAGGTGTATGTGGCGGACACCGGCCTGCTGCACAGCCTGTTGGGGATTGGCGGGATGGATGATTTATTGGCTCATCCCAAATGCGGCGCTTCGTGGGAAGGTTTTATGCTGCATCAAATCATTCGTCGAACGGGCGCGCAGCGGGGGAAGTTCTTTTTTTGGGGCGTTCATGTCGGCGCCGAATTGGATCTTTTGGTTCTGAAAGACGGCTGTCGTCTGGCCTTCGAAATCAATTTGACTCTGTCGCCGAGGGTAACGGCTTCAATGCGCTCATCGCGCGGGGCACTCGGTTTGGACCACCTGTATATCGTGTGCCACGGCAAAGGTGCACCTTGGCCGCTGGCTGAGGGCATTAGCGCAGTGCCCGCAAGCTGTTTGGCTTCGGCGCAATGGCAGCCCATGAAGGCGGGCGGTTTTTAATGCCACGCAAGCTTGAGAATAAGTAGTGAACAATCAGCGGCAAAAGAAATGGCAGAAGGTGACTGTGGTCATCGTCAACTGGAACGGTGAGCGCTTCCTCGATCATTGCCTGTCTGCATTACTGGCGCAGACGGTCGCGCCGCACGAGCTCATTGTGGTGGATAACGCGAGCTCTGATGCGTCGCTCGACATCGTCCGGCGGTTTTCATCGGTGCGGCTGTTGGCGCAGAACGAGAACTTGGGCTTTGCGCGCGGCAATAACCTGGCCATTGAGGCCGCTTCTGCTGAATCTCAGTGGATAGCGCTATTGAATCCCGATGCATTCGTAGAACCACGCTGGCTGGAGGCTTTGTTGGTGGCGGCGCAAGAAAATTCTGACGCTGCTTTCTTTGGCAGCAAACTGGTGACTGCGGCTGACACAGCGGTGTTGGATGGTGCTGGCGACGCTTACCATGTGAGCGGGCTAGTCTGGCGAATGGGGCATGGGGCACCCGTGTCATCGTTTTTGGAGCCGGTGCGCGAGGTGTTTTCGCCGTGTGCAGCCGCAGCGATGTATCGGCGTAGTGCTCTGCTTGATGTTGGCGGATTCGATGAGGATTATTTTTGCTATTCGGAAGACGTTGACCTCGGATTTCGTTTGAGGTTGGCAAGCTATCGGTGTCTCTATGTGCCGTCATCCGTGGCGCAGCATGTCGGATCTGGCACCACCGGTGGGCAGCACAGCGATTTTGCCGTGTACCACGGGCATCGCAACTTGGTGTGGACCTTTGTGAAAAATATGCCCGGGGTGTCGTTCTGGCTGCTGCTACCATTGCATGTAGCGTTGAATCTGGTCAGCATCATCTGGTTTGCCTTGCGGGGCCAAGGCGCGGTGATTTTGCGTGCCAAGCGCGATGCTTTGTTAGGCTTACCAAAGATGTGGCGCAAGCGGCAGCAGATCCAAAAAAATCGGATTGCGTCAATCAGGGGCATCTGGCGGGTGCTGGATAAGCGCTTGCTCCCGATAGGAAGAAAAATATGAGCTACACCGTTTCCGCCATCATCGTTAATTACAACGCTGGTCCCTTGCTGCGCGGTTGCATGGGTTCCTTGCTGGCTTGCCCGCTGGCAGTCCAGATTATCGTGGTAGATAACGCTTCGCATGACGGGAGCCTTGATGCTCTTCCTGACTCACTGGCTAGCCCGTCGGCAGCCAGCAGCACGATACCTGCGCGGCGTGCAAGACGCACTTCCGTTGTGTTCGAATGCGCCAGCTTCAACAACTTCTCCCGCTGCATGTCGCCCAGTTCAATCGCACTTGCCAAACGCATCGCCGTCTCCAAAGTAAAACCCATAGTCCTTGGATACGACAAGTTGAATTTAGTTCTATCAAATAGAAAGTACTACACTAGTGTAGGATGCCGGTGACGAAAGAGCCGCATTGGTCGTGGAGCTGATATCGTGCCTTGCGCACACCCACCACACGAACGATGCGGTTCGCTACGCTCACCGACATCCTACGGAGAAGCTGAATCGTTTCGTTTCGACCTATAAAAGTTCGGGGATATCGCGGTGCTCAAAGAAGGCAAGGTCGGGCGGGAGAAATATTTTTTCATCTCGAATACACGCCAGCGACTACGCCAGCGCCACTGCGGCTAAACGGAAGGCAGCCGCAACGGCCCGTAAAACTGCAACGAAGAAACACAACCGAGTACGTCACTGAGTTCTATTTCACAGGAGAGTCATGCTTCCTTTATCCGGCCTCACCGTAGTCTCATTAGAACAAGCCGTCGCCGCCCCGTTTTGCTCACGCCAAATGGCCGAGCAGGGCGCGCGCGTGATTAAGATCGAACGCCCCGGCGTGGGCGACTTTGCGCGCGGTTACGATCAAACCGTGTTGGGGCAATCCGCGTATTTCCTGTGGCTTAATCGCAGCAAGGAAAGCCTCTCGCTGGATGTCAAAAAAAGTGAATCAAAACAAATACTTACGTCACTTATTGCGAAGGCCGATGTGTTCATCCAGAACCTTGCGCCGGGTGCTGCGAAGCGCCTGGGGCTGGGCGCCGATGTGTTGATGGCCAAGCATCCGCGTTTGATTGTTTGCGATATTTCCGGTTACGGCGATAGCGGCCCGTATGCGAAAAAGAAGGCGTATGACTTGCTGGTGCAAAGCGAGGCGGGCATTGTCGCCACCACCGGCACGCGCGAGTCACCGGCCAAGGTGAGTGTGTCGATGACTGACATTGGCACGGGGCTGCATGCCTTCTCGGGTATTTTGTCGGCGCTGTATCAACGCGAGCGCACCGGTAAAGGCTCGCGCGTTGAAGTCACCATGTTTGAAGCCATGGTGGAGTGGATGAATCATCCGCTGATGTATGAACACTTCGGCGGCAAACCCATGCAGCGCACGGGCACCGATCACGCCATCATCGTGCCGTACGGGCGCTTCACGGCAGGCGACGGCAAAGATGTGATGTTCGGCATACAGAACGAGCGCGAATGGGCCGCCTTCTGCGCCGGGGTGCTGGAGCAACCGGCGCTGGCCACCGACGAGCGTTACAACAACAACACCAAGCGCAATGCTGCACGCACCGAAATGCTGGCGCTGATTAACGATGTGTTTGCCAAAATGACCGTCGAGCAAGTGGTCGCGCGCCTGGATGCAGCAGACATCGCCAATGCGCGCATGAACACCCCCAAAGAAGTTTGGGATCACCCGCAGTTGAAAGCGCGCAAGCGTTGGCGCGAAGTCGATACACCCAAGGGCCGTGTGCCCGCTATCCTGCCGCCGGTGGGTTTTACCGATCATGAGCCGCGCATGGACCCGGTGCCCAGTGTGGGCGAGCATACCGATCGTATCTTGGCGGAGTTGGGTTACAGTGCGGATCAAATCACTGCGCTACGCACTGCGGGCGCTGTGTAGCAGCCGCTCACATCAGGAGACATCAGGGGAAACATGGACAAAACCACCGCAACTCTAGCGAACTACATCACCACACTCACCCCTGACAAGCTGCCGGCGATCACCGTGCAGGAAACCAAAAAGCGCTTGATCGATGCCATCGCTTGCGGCATCGGCGGGTTCACCAGCGAGCCAGCGCAAATTTCGCGGCGAGTCGCCGCCTTGCACAGCGGCACACCGGCGGCGCGCGTGATCGGCACTAACGCACTGTCGTCGATGGCATGGGCCACATTCGCCAATGTGGCGGCTGTGCGCTACCTGGATTTCAACGACACCTATATTTCCAAAGGCTCCGGCCACCCCAGCGACATGACCGCCGCTGTGCTGGCCGTAGCCGATGCGCTGCACGCCAGTGGCGCGCGCACCTTGTGTGCGATTGCCACGGCTTACGAAGTGTTCACCGCGCTGGCCGATCAGGTGGCGCTACGGGATCAAGGCTTTGATCAGGGCGTGTTCGTGGTGTTGGGCAGCACAGCGGGGGCCGCGCAACTGATGGGTTTGAATGTCGAGCAGACGGCTAACGCGTTGGCCATCGGCGTCACCGCCAATGTGGCCACACGTCAAACGCGCTCGGGCGAACTGGCCATGTGGAAGGGCGTTGCCACCGCTTGGGCCGCGCACGCGGGCGTATCAGCCGCGTTGCTCGCTCAAGCGGGCATGACGGGGCCGACGGCGGCGTTCGAGGGCAAAGACGGCATCTTTGACAAAGTGACAGGCAAATTCGTATTGGCGCCGATGGGGAGCGCCACCAAGCAATTTGGTATAGACCGCACCAACCTCAAGTTTTTCCCCTCTGAATATCACTCGCAAGCGCCGTGCGGGCTGGCGCTGGAGTTGCGCCAGAAAGTGGCCCTTGCAGACATCAAAGCCATCGACGTGCAAACCTACTTCACCGCGTGGAGCGAGATAGGCAGCGAGCCAGAAAAATGGATTCCTAAAACGCGCGAGACGGCCGACCACAGTCTGCCGTATCTGCTGTCGCTAGCCTTTGTCGATGGCCGCATCAAGACTGATAGCTTCACCGCCGCGCGCATGGCTGATCCTGCGTTGAAATCACTGATGGCGAAAATAAAAATCAGTGAGAGCAAGGCGTTTACCGCGCGCTTCCCGCATGAACTGGTGACGCAGATCGACATCACCACCAGCAGCGGGCAAACCTTCTCTGGCACAGTCGCTTACCCCAAAGGGCACACCAAAAACCCCATGAGCAACGCCGATGTGGAAAGCAAATTGCACACCCTGTGCGAAGACCACATGCCGCTTAAGCAGCGCGAAGAACTGCTAAAGGCGCTGTGGTCGCTAGACAGCGCAGCAACCATAGACGCCGTGTTTGACTTAACCAAAGTCACGGCATGATACGAATAGGCGTTATCGTCCCCAGTGTAAACACCGTAGTAGAGCCGTGGTTCGCCCGCGTGTGCCCGCCGGGCGTGACGGTGCACGCTGCGCGCATGTTCCTCGACAACAACCTCACACCGGATTCCTTGGTGCGCATGGATCGCGAAGAGGGCATGAATGCCGTCAAGCAAATCATGAGCTGCAAGCCATCGAGCGTAGCCTACTGCTGCACGGCATCCAGCATTGTGCAGGGGCTGGAGTACGATGGGCGCTTGAATCATGAGTTAAATCAAGCTGCAGGCGTGCCGGCGTTTACAGCAACGACGGGCATTATCGACGCCCTGCACGCCGTAGGTGCCAAACGCATCAGCGTGTGTTCGCCGTACACCAAAGCCATTGACGACAAAGAGCACGATTTTTTCAGTGCGGCAGGTTTTGAAATTCTAGGTAGCGCGCATCTGGGCATAACCGATGCTTTCAAACTTGCCGACCCAACGGCGGATGAAATTGTTGCGCTGTGGGAACAATCGTGGTGTGAGGGTGCCGATGCCTCATTAATTACCTGCTTGAATCTCAACTCACAAACCGTGATTGAAAAGATCGAAGCCAAGAGTGGCAAGCCAGTGATTACCTCTACGCAGGCAACGTTGTGGAAGTTGTTGCGTGCGGCGGGGGTGAATGATGCGATTAAAGGGTACGGTGCGCTACTGGAGAAACATTGATGCCATACGCTCGTCAGTACGCTAGTACGTAGGATGCAGGTGAGCGCAGCGAACCGCATCGGTCGCGTTATAAGCCGGCCATCGATGCGGTTCGCTGCGCACACCAGCATCCTACAACTTTGTTTAAAATCATATCCTTATTGAATGACCATGACCGACATGAACGACACCATAGAAATTCCAAAATCACCGTACTGGATGCTGCAATTCATCGTCAAACACGGCGATTGGATCGCCATCGTGTGCGGGCTGCTACCTTTAATCGCCAGCATCGCCTGCGTAGCCGTGTGCGGTTTTCCCGCCTTGATCATCGCCGCCGGTGCAGTGGGCTCCGCATTTTTGTTTTTGCTGATGCGCGCCTTTGTTGAACTCGTGCGCGTCATCGTGGATATGCTGTTGCCCAAGTGATGCGTTGGGCCATGCTTCTGTTTGTGCTGCCTGCGTGTGCAATTATCTGAAGCTGGTGAAAGCGTCCGATGCCAAGGCTGATCAATAGTCCGCAACGAAAGCGGCATCGCTGCCGTGCGCGCGCGGCTTGCGAAAAACTGCACGGAACTTTTCCACGCATTCACGATCTTCATATACACTACATCCCCCTTTCACAGAAAATATAAGTGGTTGTTTTTAAACAGATTTAAATGACCAAGCCCCGTAAACTCCTGCTGTTGCTGATGATGCTGCTCCTGCCGCTGCAGGGCGTGGCCGCAGCATTTGCGCCGATGTTGATGGCCCGGCACAGCGCGGGGGATGCGTCGGCGCTGGCGGCCATGCCTTGCCACGAGCACGCGGGTGCGCCGCAGGCGTCCGCCGCAGATGTGCCTATGTCCGAAACCACACACGACAACGGCCCCGCCAATCACTTGTGCTGCCATCAGGTGTTGTCGTGCGCGCCGTCGTTTGGGCTGCCGGCGACCGCACAGAAATTCAGCGATGTGTCGCGCTTTGTGTTGCCGCTGGCCACGCTGTTTATTCCCGACTCGCCTGACCGCCCGCCGCGCGGTTAATCCTCCGTTCTGTTGATCTGGCCCGCGCACGGGGTTAGTGCGCTGCTGGCGCACACGCGTTGCCGTGCCGCGCATCATCAAACTTGGGGATTACCATGTCTCATCGTTCGACTGCTTTACTGGCGGCTTCGCTGCTACCTGCCGCGCTATTGGCCATGCCTGCCGCTGGTGCAGCAGAGCGCGAAGCGCTGTCCGCCGCCACTGATTCAAAAGCGCGCGTGCCCGAAACACCTTACCCGCCGCCCTTCAGTGGCTACCAACCCTTTCGCGAACAAAAGCTCGGGCCGTGGCGCGACTTGAATCAGGCGGTGCACCAAGCTGGCGGTCACAGCGGCATTTTTGGCGGTGCGCGCGCGCCGACACCGCATCCACCGGAGCACAAAAAGTGATTAAAAAACAACTAGTTACAGTTATATCCCTACTACTGACGGCAGGCTGTGCCACGCTGCCACCCGATGGCGGCATGGGCGCTGTCAGTGAAATGACGCGCGAGCGTATCGCGCACGACGCCACCTGGATACGCACGCCCGAAGAAGCGCAAGCGGCGCGTGTAGCGACCCGCGAAATACTGGCAACACCGCTCACTGCCGCCAGCGCGGTCAAGGTGGCGCTGCTCAACAACCAAGCCTTGCAAGCGGTCTATGCGGATTTGGGCGTGGCGCAGGCTGATCGCGTGCAGGCGGGCCGACTGCGAAATCCCGGCTTTTCGTTCTCGCGCCTTGCGCGCGCGGACGAGATTGAAATTGAGCGCACATTTCTGTTTGATGTGCTGGGGCTGGTTACGATGCCGCTGCGTATCCATCTTGAAAACCGCCGCGTCGCATTGACACAAGGGCGTGTCGCCGCCGAGGTACTGCAAACCGCCGCCGACACGCGCCGCGCGTGGTACACCGCCGTCGCCGCGCAGGAATCGGCGGCCTATGCGGAGCAAGTCATGCGCGCCGCCGAAGCGGGAGCCGAACTCGCGCGACGCATGGCAGCGGCGGGCAACTTCAGCAAGCTCGATCACGCGCGCGAGCAGGCGTTTTACGCCGAGGCCGCCGCGCAGCATGCGCGCGCACGGCAAACGGCTGTCGCACAACGCGAGCGGCTGACGCGACTGATGGGCTTGTGGGGCGACGATACGCAGTTCAATCTGCCGGGGCGCTTGCCCGCCGTACCGCAAGCCGCGCGCGAGTTGACCGGCATTGAGGCGCAGGCTATCCGCCAGCGGCTCGACGTGCGCGGTGCGCTACAAGAAGCGGAAAACCTCGCTGCTGCCATGGGCCTGACGCGCGCCACCGGCTTTATCAATGTGTTCGAGGCGGGGTACCGCAACAACAGCGCCAGCCATCTGCCGCGCCAAACCGGCTACGAAATTGAGTTGCGTTTGCCGCTGTTTGATTGGGGAGACGCCAAGGTGGCGCGCGCAGAGTTTACTTACCGGCAAGCGGTGAACCGCGCGGCCGACACTGCGGTGCGCGCCCGCTCAGAGGTGCGCGAGGCCTACACCGCCTACCGCACTGCCTTTGACCTTGCGCTGCACTACCGCGATGAAATCGTGCCGCTGCGCAAGCACATCTCTGAGGAAGTTTTGCTGCGCTACAACGGCAATCTGATGAGTGTGTTCGAGCTGCTGGCCGACGCTCGTCAGCAAATCGCCGCGGTGTCGGCATCCATTGACGCACAGCGCGATTTTTGGCTGGCGGAAGCGAATCTCAATCTTGCGCTCACTGGTAAATCGCCGGGCGTGCTCAATCTCACGGCGGGCAACATGCCTGCCGGCGCCGCCGCTGCAGCGGCTCACTGAACCGGAGAATCACCATGAACCCTCGCAGAAATTTCCTGCGCGCTTCCGGCGCGGCGCTACTGACCGCTGCCACCGTGAGTCGCGCGGCACAAGGTGCTGTGCCCGAAGCTGCCGTGCAAGACTCGCCCGCCACGCAGCCGCCGCTGGCACCTGTGAACGGACGCGCCTATCAACCGGTGGTCACGCTGAACGGCTGGACGCTGCCGTGGCGCATGAACAACGGCTGGAAGGAATTTCATCTCGTCGCCGAGCCGGTGCGCCGTCAAATTGCGCCCGGCATGACCGCCAGCTTGTGGGGCTACAACGGCCAGTCGCCCGGCCCCACCCTTGAATGCGTCGAGGGCGACCACGTGCGCATCTTTGTCACCAACAAATTGCCCGAACACACCACGGTGCATTGGCACGGCCTGCTGCTGCCCAACGGCATGGATGGCGTGGGCGGCCTCACGCAACCGCAGATCGCCGTGGGCAAAACCTTTGTCTACGAATTCGTGATGAAAAAGTCCGGTACCTTCATGTATCACCCGCACGCCGACGAAATGGTGCAAATGGCGATGGGCATGATGGGCTTTTTTGTGGTGCACCCCAAAAACCCTGCGCTGCACCGCGTAGACCGCGACTTTGTGTTCCTCATCAACTCGTTTGATATCGAGCCGGGGGCAGCCACGCCCAAGGTCAACACCATGACGGACTTCAATTTGTGGTGCTGGAATTCGCGCGCGTTTCCGGCGATTGATCCGTTTGTGGTGCGCCGAGGCGACCGCGTGCGCATCCGCTTCGGCAATCTCACCATGACCAATCACCCGATACACATGCACGGCTACGATTTCGCCGTCACCTGCACCGATGGCGGCTGGGTGCCCAAAAGCGCTCAGTGGCCGGAGGTATCGGTGGATGTCGCCGTGGGGCAAATGCGCGCGTTTGAATTTGTCGCCGATGAACCCGGCGATTGGGCGATTCATTGTCACAAGGCCCATCACACCATGAACCCGATGGGCCACAGCGTGCCTACCATGATCGGCGTCGATCATCGCGGCATCGCTGAAAAAATCATCAAGCTGATTCCTGACTACATGGTGATGGGCGAGCGCGGCATGGCCGACATGGGCGAGATGGAAATGCCGCTGCCGGAAAACACGTTGCCCATGATGACCGGCAAAGGCCCCTTCGGCGCGCTCGAAATGGGCGGCATGTTCAGCGTGGTGAAAGTGCGCGACGGCCTTGCGCGTGACGATTACAAAGACCCCGGCTGGTTCAAACATCCGCCGGGCACGGTAGCGCGCGAGTGGACGGGGGCCACGCCGGTGGCTGCGTCCGCCGCCGAACCGCGACGGCCGACCGCCGCGCCTAATGCAGATTTGCGCGCACGTAAACCTTCCGGCCACGGTAATCATTAAATCCATTCAAGGAGAAAGCGATGAAATTTTTTATACCGGTTACTGCAATGTCGTTAGCCCTGATCACCGTCGGCACTCACGCGCACGACGGAAAGCCCGTCGCAAAAAAACCGGTAGCGGCGCAAGCGGTCGAAGAAACGGCATTCGGCAAAGCGGGCGATGCGCGAAAGGCCACACGCACCATCTCGGTCAACATGAGTGACACCATGCGTTTCACGCCGGCACGTATAGCGGTCAAGCAAGGCGAAACCGTGAAATTTGTTCTCAACAACAGCGGCAAAATCATGCACGAATTCGTGCTCGGCACAATGACCGCGTTGAAGGAGCACGCCGAATTGATGAAAAAACACCCGGGCATGGAGCACGATGAGCCTTACATGGCGCATGTCGCACCGGGGAAACGCGGCGAAATTGTTTGGCACTTTACTCAAGCGGGCGACTTTAATTTCGCCTGCCTGATTGCAGGACACTTCGAAGCGGGTATGACCGGCAACATTGCAGTAAGCAAATAACCAATTGGTTTTAAACATATTTAACAAGGAAATCTCATGAAAACTCTGACCAAAATTGCCGTTTTATTCACATTCGCCCTGCACGCCGCCATGGTGCATGCTGCGGTACCCGCTACACCCGGTACGTTCGGTGCGGCAGATGCACAAGTGGCCGACGGCGAAGTACGTCGCATCGACAAAGACGCGAAAAAAATCACCCTCCGCCACGGCCCCATCGCAAGCCTCGACATGCCACCGATGACCATGGTGTTTCAGGTCAAAGACCCGACAATGCTCGACAAGGTCAACACCGGCGACAAAATCCGCTTCCGCGCCGAACGCCTCGGCGGCGCACTCACTATCACGGAACTAGAACTGGCAAAGTAACGCTGAAAGTGGCGTAGACTGCTCCCGGCTGCAAACTCATCACAAACGGTTCACGGAGCCATTTTCATGGGCAAACCCCTTAAATCACTGGCCACCCTAGGCGCGATTGCTTTGGCGATGCACCTGTTCGGCTTTCCCGGCACGGGCGAAGCCAACATCGCGGAGAAACTGGAACCCGGCAACCGGGTGGTGATGTATTCACTCACCACCTGCGGCTACTGCACGGAAAAGCGCCATCGGCTCAACAGCGCCGGCATTCCCTTCAGCGAACATTTCGTTGACAGCGATCCAGCGCATATGAACGAATTCAATACCCTGCTCGCCGCCCACAACGTGCCCAATGGCACGGTGGGCACGCCTACGTTTACGGTTAACGGCAAGCTCTTGGTGAACAACCCCGCTATGACCACCATCAAGCAGCATTTAAAATTCAAAAGCTGACAACACGCGCGGCACGCTGCGCGTGACGTGCGACACCGCCACCGGGCGCTCCACAGGGCGCTATACACTGCCGTCAACATCCCCCTTATCACCCAATAGAAGGAAACTCTCATGCCGCGCACCGCGCTCATCACTGCCAAATCCGATCTGCCCCCCGAACATCAGGCCGCCGCCGACGCAGTCATCAAGGTTTTTGGCCATATCCGCGGGCCGTTCAGTGTGTTGCTGCACAGCCCGGCGCTCGCCGAACGGTTGGTGCCCATGGTTGGCTTTGTGCGCGACGACACTATCGTTGAGCCCGTCCTGCGTTTCGTTGCTATTCTTGCTGCCGCGCGCGAATGCAACGCGCCATACGTGTGGGCGGCGCAAGTGGCACAGGCGCGCAAACACAAAATTCGCGAAGACCTGATCGATCACATCCGCGCGCAAGGCGAGCCGGCCAAACTGGCCGCCGAAGAACGCGACGTGATGAACTACACGCTGCAATTGACGCGCACGCACCACGTGGACAAAGCTCTTTTTGACGTGCTGCGTGACCGCCACGGCGTACCGTGGCTGGTGGAGCTGACGGCCACGCTCAATTTCTTTGTGTTCGTTGCCGGCATTGCCAATGCGTTCGACGTCGATGTGCCGGCGGATGGCGACCCTATCGGAAAAATTAGTCATGAATCTGCATAACCTGCTGGCAGCACGCGCTGCCGACAATAAACCCCTGCGCGTGCTGCTGATCGGCGCTGGCAAATTCGGCTCCATGTTTTTGTCGCAGGTGCGGCGCACGCCGGGTTTGCATCTGGTGGCCCTGGCCGATCTTTCACCGCAGCGTGCGCGTGATGGCCTCAATCGCGTGGGCTGGCCTGCCGAGCAATACGCAGCCCGTTCGTTTGATGAAGCACGTAAACACGGCACGACGTTTATCACCGATGACGCCCCCGCCGCCATAGCAAATGACGCGGTGCAGATCGTCATCGACGCCACCGGCAGCCCCGCCGCGGGCATTCGCCACGTGCTCGCCTGCTGCCAACACGGCAAGCACATCGTGATGGTCAACGTGGAGGCCGACGCTTTGGCCGGCCCGCTGCTCGCGCAACGTGCGCGTGAAGCCGGCATTGTGTATACGCTGGCGTACGGCGATCAACCCGCGCTGATTTGCGAAATGGTCGATTGGGCGCGCGCTGCGGGCTTTGAAGTGATCGCCGCCGGCAAGGGCACCAAGTACCTGCCGGTGTATCACGAGGCCACGCCGCAAACCGTGTGGGGCCATTACGGCTTCACACCGGAGCAAGTCGCTGCCGGGGACTTCAACGCGCAGATGTTTAATTCGTTTCTCGACGGCACCAAATCCGCGATTGAAATGGCGGCGGTGGCGAATGCCACGGGCCTCACACCCGCGCCCGGCGGTTTGGCATTTCCGCCGTGCGGCGTAGACGATTTGCCGCGCGTGATGCGTCCGCGCGCCGAGGGCGGGCATCTGAATCATCGCGGGCAGGTGGAAGTGATATCCAGTTTGGAGCGCGATGGCCGTCCGGTGTTTCGCGATTTGCGCTGGGGCGTGTATGTCAACTTCGCCGCCGACAGCGAATATGTGCGCCGCTGCTTCAAGGAATACGGCCTGCACACCGACGACAGCGGCAACTACGCTGCCATGTATAAACCCTATCACCTGATTGGCCTTGAGCTCGGCATTAGCGTGGCGTCGGTGGGCCTGCGCGGCGAGGCAACAGGTGCGGCGACCGGCTTTCGCGGCGACGTGGTGTCGATCGCCAAACGCGATCTCAACGAAGGCGAATCACTCGACGGCGAAGGGGGCTACACCGTGTATGGCCGCCTGATGCCCGCCGCCGATTCGCTGGCTTGCGGCGGCCTGCCCATCGGCTTGGCCCACGGCGTCAAAATCACGCGGCGCGTGGCGCAGGGGCAAGCCGTGACTTGGAACGATGTTGCCGCACCCGACAACGAAGCGGTACGCGTGCGGCGTGAGATGGAAACGATGTTTCTCGCCGGGTAATTAATTCAATAAAATCAAATAGTTACATCTATTCCGCGCTGTAGCCCGGAAGCCGCGGCGCGTATGCGTGGAAGCCATCCGTGCGCAGCAAAACTACCTCGAACCGGCAAGGAACTGGCACTGGCACTGGCACTGGCACTGGCACTGGCACTGTCACGCATACCGGTGCTGATGCATCGCTAATCGCGAGTTAGCGTCGTCTACGGTTTGCGGTTGCGGACGCGGACGCGGGCTAGGCAGACGCCCGCACGGCATCGAGTAACTCGCGCACATCGGCAAGGTCCTCCAGCCTATCCACCGTCGCGATAATGCGATCCACGGCAGCGCTGGAAATCACACCCTTCGCCGCCGTGCGCAGCTTGCCCTGAATTTCGGCGCGGCTTAACGGATCGGCGGCGTCGCCCTTGGCAACCTTACGTCGATCGGTGTGAGTGATTCCGTCCGTGGTTTTGATTTCCACCAGTGCTGCGGTGCCTGATATGCTGGCATCGACAGAAATCTTCACGCGATCTCGCGCAAAAGCATCCACCGCTTTATCTTGAATGCGCGCCAGCTCGAATTGATCGAGCCAGCACGCGCGGTCATGCAGCACGACTGAGGTGATATACGGCATTGACAGCAGCGCCTTGAATTTGTCGTCCCACGCCAACGTGCCGTGCATGTCGTAGACACCCTTCGACAAACCCACACGCACTTCGGCGATGTCCACCGGTTTCAGGTTATGTTTTTCCGCCAGCGCCAGCAATGCGGTAATCACGGATTGCACCGAGCTCGCCGCCGGCCACAGGCGCAGCGATATCTGCTCCAGTGCCCATTGCTGGCCGAGACCGGCCACCACTGACGCCGTGTCGCCACCATCCGAATACGCGTTGTAAATGCCGCCATCTTTGTGCGCAAGAATTTCTTTCGATGCCAAAAAGCCCTGTTCCGCCAGCAACCCTGCCATCAGCCCCGACAGCGCGCCACGACATTGGTGAAACTTGATGGTGGGGGTGCCCCAATGCGCGAAGGTGCCCGCCGCTTGGCTGCCGGCCAGGCCGAATGCCATCAACTGTTTGGCAGCATCAAAGCCGCGCAGCTTGCCCACCGCCGCCGCGCCGCCAAACGGCCCCACCACACCGGGCGAATGCCAGCCACGCCCGCGAAACGCGGCGTAGTTAGTGCCGTTGGCCACACGCACCGAAGTCTCCAACCCCGCCGCGATAGCCGTCAACAAGGCTTTACCGCTTGCGCCATCACGCTCGGCAATCGCCAGCGCGGGCGACACCACTTGCGGCGTAGTGTGATACAGCGTGGGGCGATGCACATCGCACACCGTCACTGCGGTAATAAGATAACCGTTGAGTAGCGTCGCGCCCGCCAGTGACAACTTGCCTCCGCCAAACACACTCGCTTCGTTCGACGCGCCCAGCGCAGTGGCCAGCCCGCGGATTTGTTTAACCTCATCGCCATGCGTGCCGACGATGGCGCTGGCGATAGCATCCAGAATAATGTCTTTGACACGCTCGCGTATCGATGCGGGGATGTGCTCGTATTGTAAGCCGGCGATAAAGGCCGCAAGTTCGCTGGTAGGGGCAGTGGACATATATGTAACTAATTGATTTTATTGAATTATTTTTAATCGAGCTTGGCACCGGAGGCCTTCACCACCTTGGCCCATTTCACCAACTCGGCTTTAATCAAGTCACCAAACTCGGCGGGCGTGGAAATAGCCGGCTCCGCACCCAAGCCGATGAGCTTGTCGCGCAGATCGGGTTGACGCACGATTTTTGCGACGGTGCTGTGTATTTTTTCCAGCACCGGCGCCGGCATGCCCGCCGGGCCCATTAAACCGTTCCAACCGATGGCGACGTAGCCGGGCACGGTTTCGTTAATGGTAGCGACATCCGGCAACGCGGGGATGCGCGAAGCGCCGCTGACGCCGATAGCGCGCGCCTGACCGTTTTTCGCCAGCGGCACGCCCGACGGCGCGGTAGCGAAGGTCAACGCCGTCTCGCCGGAAATCAGCGCAATCATTTGCGGCCCCGCGCCCTTGTACGGCACGTGCAGCAAATCTACCCCGGCCATGGTCTTGAACATTTCCGCCGCGAGATGCGGCTGCGCGCCACTGCCCGCCGAGCTGTACTGCAAATCGCCGGGGCGTTTTTTTGCCAGCGCAATGAGCGCCTTGACGTTTTTTACCGGCACCGACGGATGCACCAGCAGCACGCTCGGCAGATTCACCAGATTGGTAATAGCGGTGAAGTCTTTGATCGGATCAAACGCGAGCTTGGCGTAAATCGCCGGATTGATGGCGTGCGTGCCAACCGTGTTGATGTACAGCGTATAGCCATCCGGCTTGGATTTCGCCACAAACTCCGAGGCGATATTGCCCGCAGCCCCAGGGCGATTGTCGGTCACGACCTGCTGACCCCACTCCTCGGTGAGCTTTTGGCCAATGCTGCGCGCGAGTATGTCCGATGTGCCCCCCGGCGGAAACGGCACCACAATGCGCAGGGCGCGGGAGGGGAACGGTTGCGCTTGCGCTGTCTGCACCACCGGCCCCGCTGTCAATAACACCGGTAACGCCAGCAGTGCTGACAACCGGCATTGCGAAAAGCTGGCACCGTGTTGCTTGAGCATACGCTTTAACTCCCTGTCGGCAGTCATGCCCCCAGTGTGCATGATCAAAAGGCATTGTAGCGCAGGCCCGGGCGGCTATTTGCGCAGACGCCCTTCGCGGGAGGGCAATGGCATCAAAACCCGATATGAATGAAATGGTTATGAGGCTGGGCATGGACGTGTACTTTTTCCCGAAGCTGTGTAGTTTTCTGTCTTTTTGGAATGGCTATGGAGACAGAAGAGACAGAAAAGCCCGTGGGTCTTGCCGAGGCGTTTTCGATCGTAATACGCACCCACGACTCGCCGGGCGTAACACGCACGATTTGGTGGAAATTCTTACGATGTTCGGGGTAGTGCAGTCCGAGTGCACGATCAAAGGTAAAACCAGCACGGACGAGCGCCGCAATATCGGCAGCATTTGCCCTGAAGCACGCAAAACCTCGCCACGGTGCGTCGCATGGTACTCAATATCCTGCGGCTGGATAAATCCCGCAAGGGAGGAATCAAAACTCGGCGCTTGGTCGCGTCAACCAGCGATTCTTATCGTGAGCCGTTGCTTGGGCTGGTGGCTATTTGATGCAATTGCCCATCGACTGCCGCCCACAGACAGCGCAATCTGCGGCTACCCTCTACAATGACCGCATGATCTCTTGGCTGCACGGCAACCAGCCGTTCCCCCCGCTTGAACGTGCGCTGACCGAACCCAACGGTCTGCTGGCGGCGGGCGGGGATCTCACGCCGGAGCGGCTGATCGAGGCCTACGGTAACGGCATTTTCCCGTGGTACAGCGTGGGCCAGCCGTTGCTGTGGTGGAGTCCCGATCCGCGCATGGTGCTGGTGCCCGCCGGGATCAAGATTTCGCGTTCGCTGGGTAAGCGGCTGCGGGCCGGCAAGCGCGACTTTGAAGTCCGTGTCGATAGCGCATTTGAAACCGTGATGCGCGCCTGCGCCGCGCCGCGTGAAGCGCAGGGCGGCACGTGGATTACCGATGAGATGGTGGCAGCGTACACGGCACTGCATCGCCGCGGTCTCGCGCATTCGGTGGAAACGTGGGTGCATGGCGAGCTTGCCGGCGGGCTCTATGGTGTGGCGCTGGGGCGCATGTTCTACGGCGAATCAATGTTCACGCGCGCGACCGATGCGTCGAAAATCGCGCTTGCACATCTGGCGCGGCAACTGGAGCGCTGGCAATTCGGCATGATCGATTGCCAGATGAACACGCTGCATCTCACCTCGCTGGGCGCGCGCGAAATCCCGCGCGGCGAATTCATCCGCCGGCTCAAAGAGTTGGTAAACTGTGATCCGCCGCTTGCGCCTTCAGGCGCATGGCAATTCGACCATGACTTATTTGACTGAATTTCCGCTGTCGGTATTGCAGTTTTATTTGACTGCGCCGTACCCGTGCAGCTATTTACCGGACCGGCTGGCGCGCTCACAGGTGGCAACCCCCAGCCATTTGATCGACGGCGCGGTCTACAGCGAATTGGTTCGCGCGGGCTTTCGTCGCAGTGGCGCTTTCACCTACCGCCCGCACTGCGATCAGTGTCAGGCGTGCGTGCCGGTGCGCATTGTGGTGGATGAATTCAAGCCCACAGCCACGCAGCGCCGCTACGCGCGACGGCATGCGGCGCTCACCGCGCACAGCCTCGATTTGCAGTACGTGCCTGAGCACTATGCGCTGTATCTGCGCTATCAAGCCAGCCGTCACAGCGGCGGCGGCATGGATCAAGACAGCCGCGAACAGTATCGCCACTTTCTGCTGCAAAGCCACGTGCAAACGCGGCTGGTGGAATTTCGCGAAAACAATGACTGCCGTGCACTGCGCATGGTGAGCATTATCGATCAACTGTCGGACGGGCTGTCGTCGGTGTATACGTTTTTTGACCCTGAGGTGCGCGGCGCGAGTTTCGGCACGTTCAATGTGTTGTGGCAAATTGCGCTGTGCAAGGAATTGAAGCTGCCCTATGTTTACCTCGGTTACTGGATCGCCGCGAGCCGCAAAATGGCCTACAAAAGCCAATTCCAGCCGATTGAAGGTTTGATCGACGGACGCTGGCAGCCCTTGCTAGATTCCTTACCTAACTCTGTCCCCGATTGAACGCGGCAACACCGCTGGCCGTAGCGCTGGATGATCTGTTGCCGCAAACCCAATGCGGCCAGTGCGGCTACCAAGGCTGTCGGCCGTACGCCGAGGCCATGGCGGCTGGTGCAGTAGAGATCAATCGCTGCCCGCCCGGTGGCGACGCGCTCATTGCCGAGCTTGCGCATGTGCTGCAACGCGCCCCCAAGCCGCTCGACGCCACCTGCGGCGTTACCAAAGCCCCGGCTGTCGCGCTAATCGATGAGGCTTGGTGCATCGGCTGCACGTTGTGCATACAGGCCTGTCCGGTAGATGCCATCGTGGGCGCGGCAAAAGTGATGCACACGGTGATTGCTGCCGACTGCACCGGCTGTGAGTTGTGCGTTCCGCCGTGCCCGGTGGATTGCATCCAAATGGTTGCGGTTGCCGTCACCCGCGCCAGCACGCGCGATGAACAACGCGCGCTCGCGGCACAGTGGCGCGGCCTTTACGTGGCGCGCGAGAAACGCTTGGAGGTGGCGCGCGACGGCAAAAAAATACAACCTGTCTCGCCGGAACCGCTCTACCGTGCGCCCGATGACAAAAAACAGGCCGCAGTAGCGCGCGCGATGGCTCGCGCAGCGGTGCGTGTGGTGGAACGCACGAAACAGAAATAAAACTGTTTTAAATCAAATAGTTACGTAATTCCACGCCAACGGGTCAGCGGCCAAACAAGCCTTTCAATCCTCTGACAGCATCCAGTGGATTGCCGCCACCGGACGGCGAAAGCGTCGATCCGCCAGACGGGGTTGCAGCGGGCTTCGCGCCGCCTTCGTTGGTCAGTGCCCTCACCCCCGCCACCGGCGCGACGTTTTGCTTGGGCGGCGCGGCGTTGGCGGATACCGGGGTGATTTCCGGCTCGGCCCCAGCGGGCAGTTTGGCCACGCGCGGCGTGAGCAGTTCGCCCAGCTTAAGTAGCCGGTCTGCCGGGCCGGGGTGGGAACCAAATAAATCCGCTGTACCGGGGTCCCCCGCTGTGCGTGCATTCAATTTGTGCAGCACCTCGGCCAAGCCGAACGCGTTGTAGCCCGCGCGTGCTGCGAGTATGACGCCGGTGGCGTCGGCATCGTATTCGGAATCTTTATCCAGTCCGCTGATGAAGAGGTTTTTGAAAAAATCCAGCGCGGCTGCACCCAGCACATTGTTACCGCCACGGCTCGCCGCCAAGTTGGCCCCTGCGGACACCAGCTTTTGCTTTTGCATCACGTTGATGTGATGCTTTTTTACCACGTGCGCGATTTCATGCCCGAGCACACCCGCCAACTGCGCTTCGTTGGAAAGTATGTCATACAGCCCTCGCGTAATCAGAATAGTGCCGCCGGGCAGCGCCATGGCGTTAATGTTGATGGCGTTCGCCACACCAAAGCGCCACGGGATCTCGGGCCGCTCGCTTTGCGAGGCGATCCAGCGTCCTACGCGATTCACATAGGCTTGCACGTTGGCATCGTCAACCAATTCAATTTGCCCCAGCAAACGGCCTGCGAGATCGCGACCGATTTTGATTTCTTCTTCTTCGCTGATGCCGGTAGCCGCGCTGGCGAGATCTTTGCCCGCGTTAAGCAGGTTACCTAGGTTGAACTGCGCGTGTGCCGTACCGCCGATAGCAAAAAAACTCAATAAAAACAATAATTTAAGTTTATTCATGATTAGTCCCTGTACTGAATGGTGCTGGCAGTCAGGCCTTTGGCGCTGGCATACGACTGCCCGCCCGACTTATCGACTGCGTAGTCATCCAACAGTTTCAATTGTGCGCTGCTGATGGCGGTGCTCTCGTTAAACGCCGTGCCGATGGTGTCTTTGTCGAAGCCGCGTATGCCGACCGTCGAAGTCGTGCGCGTGGGTTGCGAGCGGCCAAACAAATTGCCGAAGGGTGAACTGCCGCTGCTGCTGCTCGTAGCGCCGCTCGACGGAAAGCTGATGTCAGTGGTCAGCACCCAGCCAGCGCCGTTGGCTGTTTTGACACTAAGCCAACCGCCTTGCTTGGCGCTGGCATCGCCGACAGTGCCCTTGGTCACTTGTGCGACTGGTGCCGAGTCGAACCGCGCTTCGGAACGCAGCGGCGCATCTTTAACAAAAGTGACCGACTCGGCGCTGGCGCTGCCGGACGCCAACCCCGCGACCGCAGCCGCAGCTACCATCGCCGCAATAAAATTTCGCACGCACATCGTGACTGCCCTCAACGGTGACAATAGCTTGGACGAACCACACAGGAATGAATCCGGAAAGAGAATATACTCTCCGGCGCACCACTGAGGCAACGATTCTGAGACATCCTGTGGGATGCGAATTTCACTGCAACGTTCCCTGAAAATTCTGCCTGAATTGCCCCTGCGAACCCCAGTCACAAGCGCAAGCCATGAACGCCCATGAACGCCCATGAACGCCAATAAGCGCCGCACCATTTTTGAGCGATTTCACGCCGCCAATCCTGAGCCGCGCGGGGAGTTGCACTATAAAACCCCGTTTGAGCTACTGATTGCGGTGATTTTGTCGGCTCAAGCCACGGATAAAAGTGTCAATTTGGCGACGGACGCGTTATATCCGCGCGCGAACACGCCGGAAAGCCTGCTCAAGTTGGGGCAAAAAGGGCTGGAGCGCTACGTTAAATCCATCGGCCTTTACCGCACCAAGGCCAAAAACATTATCGCCACCTGCAAAATCCTGCTGGCTGAGCACGGCGGCGAAGTGCCGCACACTCGCGAAGCGTTGGAAGCGCTGCCCGGCGTGGGGCGCAAAACCGCTAACGTGGTGCTGAATATCGCGTTTGGCCAACCGACCATTGCCGTCGACACGCATCTTTTTCGCATCGGCAACCGCACCGGCATCGCACCGGGCAAAACGCCATTGGAAGTGGAACAGCGTTTACTGAAATTCGTGCCGGCGGAGTTTATGTTGCATGCGCACCACTGGCTGATCCTGCATGGGCGTTACGTGTGCACCGCGCGTGCACCCCAGTGCGGCGAGTGTTTGATACGGGATTTGTGCGAGTTTAAGGGCAGGATTTAGGCGCGAGAAGCGCGGAGCAAGAATTTAGGATTGAGGATTTAGCAACCCTACAGGAACACGGGTTTCCTCGATCCGCAATCCGGACAACTTAATCCTACTTAAACGTCACCAGCCCCTGCTGTGACGCGAAGTATGCGGCGAGGTCTTCCATCTGGCGTTGCGAGAGCTTGGCCCCCATGGGTGCCATCATGGGGTTTTTGCGCACGCCGGATTTATAGCCCTGCAGCGACTTCACAAGATAGTCAGCATTTTGCCCGGCCAGCTTGGGGATATCCGGGGAAATCGGGCTGTTGCCATCCGCGCCGTGGCAGGACGCGCAGTCTTTTTTCGCCAACTCTTTACCGGCTTCCACATTTCCTGCCATGGCCTGACTGCTGACGGCCAGCAACGCGCCGCAAACCATTATCGAAATTTTATTCATGGTGTTGTCTCCGCCTTACTTACCGGCCATTTTGTTTGGTCCCGCGCTGTAATACGCCGCGAGATCGGCCATGTCTTTGTCCGACATGCCGCCGGCAATGCCACGCATGCTTGGGTGATTGCGGTCGCCCGATTTGTAGGCTTGCAGCGCTTTCACGATATAGGCCGCGCTTTGACCGCCGATTTTGGGCACGCTGTAAACCTCGGGAAATGCGGTTTTATAGCCTTCGATGCCGTGGCAACCCACGCACATGGCGTTCAGTTTGGCGCCGTTGGCGGCGTCACCGGCTGCGGGCGTTTGCGCCCCGGCAGGCAAGCTGAACGCCAGCGCTGCCGCTGCGGTAGCCGTCGAAATCATTGCGTGCATTTTTTTTGTCGCCATTCTCATAGTCCCTGCCTGATTGCCCCCGCCGGTCTTAAAAATTGGCCCAAAATCTGCGGGAACAACATGATTGTTTGTGCTGTATTGATGCTGCATTGGTGCGGTATGGGTGCTGACTGAGCGCTTCAATTTGCCGCAGAATTATACCCGAAAATCCACATTCGTTGCCCTGCACCGCGCGATCACAGATAATGGACGAAACACCCGGTCCGCTCCCCATACACCTTGAACCCGTCCGCTCCCGCCACCCGTCAAGCTTGGCTGCTGCACGCATTGCCGTTTTTGCGCTGGTGGCCGATGGTCAATCGCGACACGCTGCGCGCCGACGGCTTAGCGGCTCTGGCAGGCGCGATTATTGTGCTGCCGCAAGGCGTGGCCTTCGCCACCTTGGCGGGCATGCCGCCGCAGTACGGCCTGTATGCCGCGATGGTGCCGGCGATCATCGCGGCGCTGTTCGGCTCAAGCTGGCACTTGGTGTCCGGCCCCACCAACGTGATTTCAATTTTCCTCTTTGCCAGTCTCAGCGTGCTGGCGGAGCCCGCCAGCGGCGAATACGTCAAGCTCGCGCTCACCATTGCCTTTCTGGTCGGCGTAATGCAGTTGGTGATGGGCTTCGCGCGCATGGGCGCGCTGGTGAATTTTATTTCCCACACGGTGGTCATCAGTTTTACCGCCGGTGCCGCGTGCCTGATTTTTGCCGCGCAACTGAAAAACTTTTTCGGCATGGATATCCCGCGCGGCCTGTCGTTTCTGGATACGCTGATGGCCTTCTTCAGCCAACTGACCCGGCTCAATCCCTACATTACCGCCGTGGGTGTGGTAACCCTGCTGGCTGGCATGTTCACCCGGCGACGCTACCCGAAATTTCCGTACATGATTGCTGCCATGCTCGTCGGCAGCGTGTTCGCCTTTGTGCTCAATCAGATTGTCGGTGCGCAAAGCACCGGCATCGCCATGCTGGGCGAGCTGCCCGGCAGTCTGCCGCAATGGTCGAATCCGGATTTATCACCGGACACCCTGAAAAAAACCCTGCCGGTGGCGTTTGCCGTGATGATTTTAGCGCTAACCGAAGCCGTCTCCATCGCGCGGGCGATTGCCGCCAAAACCGGGCAACGTATCGACGGCAATCAGGAATTTGTCGGCCAGGGTTTGTCCAATATTGCGGGCGCGTTTTTTTCCGGCTATCCCAGCAGCGGCTCGTTTAACCGGAGCGGCGCAAACTTTGAGGCTGGCGCACGCACGCCGCTGGCGGCGGTGGGCTCGGCGCTGATTCTGATCTTTCTGCTACTGGTGGTGGGGCCGCTGTCGAACCATTTGCCGCTGGCGGTGATGGGCGCGATTCTGTTCATGGTGGCTTACGGGCTGATTGACCTGCCGCAGATGCGCGCTGTGCTGCGCACCAGCCGCCGCGAAACCGTGGTGATGCTGGTCACCTTCGCTTCGGCGCTGCTGGTGCACCTGGAGTTTGCCATTTACGCCGGCGTGTTTTTGTCGCTAATGCTGTATTTGATGCAAACCTCACATCCGCGCATTCTGGATGTAAAGCCCGATCCGCAACCCGGCAGCTACCACTTCACCGCCGACACCGGCCTGCCCGATTGCCCGCAGGTCAAAATGCTGCGCATCAACGGCGAGGCCTTCTTCGGCGCGGTCGATCACATCCAAACCCATGTCGAAGCCGCCGACGCCGCCACGCCTACGCAAAAGCATCTGCTGATCGTCGCCAGCGGCATCAACTTTATCGATATCGCCGGTGCGGCAATGCTCACCCACGAGGCGCAGCGCCGGCGACGTATCGGCGGCGATTTGTATTTCTACCGCATGAAAGATTCCGCACGCCACTTTCTGGAACGCGGCGGCTATATGAACGAAATCCATCACGAAAACGTGTTCGACGTGCGCGACCTGCCGATGGACGTGATCTACCCCAAACTCGACACGTCGATCTGCCGCACTTGCACCGTGCGCATATTCAATCAGTGCAAAACTGTGCTGCCGGACGGTACGCTGCGCGATCCGCCACAAAATCCCCCGCGCAGCGAACCACCGCCGGACCTGTTGGTGCTAACACCCTCAAATTAAAATCTCATGGCCAACCGCCTGACCAAAATTTATACCCGCACCGGCGACAAGGGCGACACCGGTCTCGCCGACGGCTCGCGCGTGCCCAAAGACGCGCCGCGCATCGAAGCCATGGGTGCCATAGACGAGCTCAACAGCGCCCTCGGCGTGCTGCTGTGCGAAGACATGCCCGACGCACTGCGCGCGCACCTAGCCAACGTGCAAAACGATTTATTCGACTTGGGCGGCGAACTCAGCGTGCCAGGGCACGCCATACTCAGCGACAACCACGTCGCGCAACTCGAAGCAGCGCTCGATCAATTTAATGCTGCGCTGCCGCCACTCAAAGACTTTATTCTGCCCGGCGGCTCACGCGCCGCCGCCCTTGCCCATGTCGCGCGCACCGTGTGCCGTCGTGCCGAGCGGCGCGTCATCGCACTGGGTAAAACCGAAGCCGTGCCCGCACTGGCGTGCCCGTACCTCAACCGGCTGTCGGATTTGCTATTCGTCGCCAGCCGCGCGTTGAATCGTCATGCGGGCGGGATGGATGTGCTTTGGCAACCGGGGAAGAATCGGAAAAATACTCAATAACTAATTGATTTAATTGAGTTATTTATTATTTTATGGCACATCATGAGCAAATTACTCGGCGTTCTTGGCGGCATGGGCCCGCTGGCGACGGTGGATTTCCTGCAAAAGCTGATTGAGGAAACGCCCGCCAAACGCGATCAGGATCACATTCCGGTGATGGCGTATTCGGTGCCGCAAATTCCCGACCGTCCGCCAGCGATTACCGGCACAGGCGAGTCCCCGCTGCCGCAAATGCTGGAAGGCGTACTGACCTTAAAACGTGCCGGTGCCACCACGATAGCCATCGCCTGCAACACAGCCCATTTCTGGTACGACGCGCTCGTGCAACAAGGCGGCTTGCCGATACTGCATATCGCGGATGCGGCCTGTGCGTCGTTTGCTGGCAACAGTGTGCGGCGCGTGGGCCTGCTCGCCACCAGCGGCACTATCGCTGCGGGCTTTTATCAATCGCGCCTCGCGGCGCACGGCATCGCGTGCGTGCTGCCCAGCGCTGTCGACCAGCGTGAGTTGGTTTTGCCCGCCATCGACTGCGTGAAACGCAACGCGCTGGAAGACGGGCACGCGCTGGCGCAGCGCGCAGCGCAGCATCTGCTCGGTTGTGGTGCAGAGTTCATCATCATGGGCTGCACGGAAATACCGCTGGGCATGGAATATCAGACGACTGACATTTCAGTGCACTGTATTGATGCGACACGGGCGCTGGCGCGCGCTTGTGTGGCGTGGCATCGAGGTTAGTCATCCGCTCGCAGGCACAGACGTTTATTGATGACGGCGTTCCGACCGCACAAGGTCAGATTACCGTAAGTATCTGTTTTTAAATAGTTATCCTGCTTTACTTGCTGGACAAGCCGTTGCACTTCGGATAGATTGACGTTCAAGCACGATACTGCACAAAGCGTATGCTGGGCGTGTTGCCCGTTCCATTACTTCCAATTTCACCTATCAATGCTGTACCCAAACCAGACCACTCACGAGGAATTCAACATGAAACGTATGACCACTTTGATTGCTGCGCTGATCGCCGGCGTAGCCTTTACCGGCGCGGCCATCGCGCAGGATGGCGGCACTCTGAAAAAAATCCGCGACACCGGTGTGATCAAAATCGGCAACCGTGATGCGTCGATTCCGTTTTCGTATTTAGACGATAACCAGCAACCCATCGGCTACGGCGTGGATATCTGCCTGAAAATCGCCGATGCCGTCAAAGCCAATCTGAAAATGCCCAACCTCAAGGTTGAGTTCGTGCCGGTGACCTCGCAAACGCGTATTCCCATTCTGACCGGCGGCAACATTGATCTCGAATGCGGCTCCACCACCAATAGCATCGAGCGGCAAAAACAAGTGGCGTTTGCGCCGACGTATTTCATGACCGGCACCAAAATCATTGTCAAGAAAAGCTCAGGCATCAAGGGCTACGACGACCTGAAAGGCAAGAGCGTGGTGTTCACGCAAGGCACGACCAACGAGCGTGCAATGAAGGCGTACAACGACGAGAAAAAACTCGGCATCAATTTCATTCCGTCAAAAGATCACGCCGAATCATTCCTAGCGGTGGAAACCGGCCGCGCAGTGGCGTTCCCGATGGATGACATTCTGCTCTACAGCCTGAAGGCCAGCGCAAAGAATCCCGACGATTATGTTGTGCTCGGCGAATTTCTGTCGGATGACCCGTACGCCATCATGCTGCGCCGCGACGATGCGGAGTTTAAAAAGCTGGTGGATGGCGTAGTGAGCGGCCTTTACAAGAGCGGCGAAATCAACAAAATCTACGCCAAATGGTTCGAATCCAAGATTCCGCCCAAAGGCATTAACCTCGGCTTCCCCATGTCGGAAGCCCTGCGCGCCGCCGTCAAGAGCCCGAACGACACCGGCGTAGGCGCGTGCGGCAAGATGAAGTGCTGATCTGACACGTAGCGTGAACAGAAGGGGGGAGCTGCTGGCTCCCCCTTTTTTTTAGGTGAACGGTCTGATCTGTGGCATCGCAACGCAGCAACGACGCTGGTTTCGTGTTGCGCACATGTACCTGAATACCCGCAATTAACACAAAGCCCTGTGAAATCATGGGCCTGCCGCGCCGCACGGGGTATAGTGGCGAAAAATATCGCTAACAATCGAGCGCCTATGAAATTTTTCATCGTTGATGACGATCCGGATTCGCTTGCGCTGGTAGAGTGCCTGTTGAACAACGCCGGGCACACGGTAGTCACGTGCAGCAGCAGTTCGGATGCCTTACGTGACATTCCTAGCGTACAACCGGATTGCGTCATTTCAGATGTGATGATGCCGGGCATGGATGGCTTCGAGCTCATCCGCGAGCTGCGCCGCCGCCCCGACTTGTCGACAATGAAAATTCTGATTTTGTCGTCGAAAAATTATGACTTCGACCGTCGGCGGGCCAAGGAAATGGGCGCCGACGGCTACCTGACCAAGCCCATCAATCGCTCGTCGTTTTTGCACTCCATCAGCGAAATCGTTTCGGACCGGATTGCGTTGCACTATTGGGGCGTGCATGGCACGTTGCCGGTACCGGGCACCCAATATGTGCGTTACGGCGGCAATACGTCCTGTGTGAGCGTGGATGTCGGCGGCGGCGAGCCGCTGTTTGTGTTCGATTGCGGTTCCGGCATCAAGGGGCTGTCCGATCACTTGATGAAAAATGCGTCGCAGCGCATGTCGGCGCGCATTTTCATTTCGCACACGCATTGGGATCACATCAATATGGTGCCGTTTTTCGCACCGCTGTATTTGCGCGGGAATCAGGTCGAGTTGTTTGGGCCGTACCAGGGGGATCTCACGATTGAGCGCGCAGTGAGCGCGCAAATGGAAAGCGTGTATTTTCCGGTGACCATCCGTGAATTTGGCGCGCGCGTGGTGTTTCGCGACCTGCGCGAAGAGTCGCTGGAATTCGGGCCGGTGCGCGTCGACACCATGTTGCTGCGCCACCCCGGTTACTGCCTCGGTTACAAACTCACCTGCCGCAACCGTAGCATCTGCTACATCACGGACAACGAACTCTACCTGCCGAACAATCCGCAGCACGACGCACGCTACGTGCAGACGCTGGCCAACTTCGTGCGTGGCACCGACGTGTTAATCACTGACACGACCTACCGCGACCACGAGTATCCGTCCAAGGTAGACTGGGGCCATTCCTGTGTAAGCCAAGTGGCGGATCTGGCAGCGCGCGCCGAGGTTAAGCGCCTGCATCTGTTTCACCACGATCCCAACCAGACCGATGCCGACATTGACATCAAGCTCAACGAAACCCGTGAGGCGCTGGCGCGTTTGGGCTCCAAGGTGGTCTGCGAAGCGCCGGCCGAAGGCTTGGACTTGGTGTTGTAGCGCGCGTTCACTGCGCAGCGAAATGAGACTTATCCCCTTGCCCGATCTCAACGGCAAAGTACGGTAGAGTTACGCTGCCATGGATTTCAGCTTCCTCAGTCAGCCCGCATTCTCCGGCGGCGGCGTCTACCTTGACTGGGTCATCTCCGGCGTCAAGTGGACGATGTATGTGTCCGTGCTGGCTTGGATCATCGCTTTTAGCTTGGGCTCAGTGCTGGGTGTGTTGCGCACTGCGCCGGTAGCGTGGCTGCGTGTGCCGGCGACTATGTATGTGGAGCTGTTCCGTAATATCCCGCTGCTGGTGCAAATGTTTATCTGGTACTTCGTGGTGCCGGAAATCGTGCCGCAATCCGCAGGCGATTGGCTCAAAACCAAAATGCCCATGCCCGAGTTTTGGAACGCGGTGTTGTGTCTGGGCTTTTACACCGCCTCACGTGTGGCCGAACAGGTACGCGCGGGCATTCAATCCATCCCCAAGGGCCAAACCAACGCCGGGCTGGCGATGGGCATGACACTGCCGCAAACCTACCGCCATGTGCTGCTGCCCATGAGTTACCGCATCATCATTCCGCCGCTCACCACTGAGTTTCTGACCATTTTCAAAAACTCATCCGTGGCGCTCACCATCGGCGTGCTGGAGCTTACGGCACAAGCGCGACAAATTTCCGAATACACCTTTCGCACTTTTGAAATCTTCCTGATCGCCACGGTGATCTATGCGCTGATCACCTTGACCGTGACTTTCGCCATGCGCTGGCTTGAGAACAAAACGCGCGTGCCGGGCTTTATTGGCGGCGGGAAGTAGGTAATGTTTACCGGCAATCCTCAACTGCGCATCAGCGCTTTGAAATTACTCCTCTCCCTCCGGGAGAGGAGTAAGGGGTGAGGGAAAGCCATGTTTACAGGCTTCGATTTCGAGGTCATCCAAAGGTCGTTACCGTACCTGTGGCAAGGCATGCAGTTCTCGCTCGGGCTAACGCTGTTGGCCATGTTGGGCGGCATCGTGCTTGGCACCCTGCTCGCGCTGGCACGGCTGTCGTCCTTCAAACTGCTGAGCTACCCCGCAGGCGCCTATGTGAATCTGGTGCGCTCCATACCGCTGATATTGGTGATCTTCTGGTTTTACTTTCTCATCCCCATTGCGATGAAAAAGCTAACGGGCAATCCGTACGCCTCCGGCATCGGGCCGTTTTACTCGGCGTTGATCGCTTTCACCATGTTTGAGGCGGCGTACTACTGCGAGATCATCCGCGCTGGCATCCAAAGCGTGCCACGCGGCCAATTCAGTGCTGCCTATGCGCTGGGGCTGAATTACCGGCAAGCCACCACGCTGGTGATATTGCCGCAAGCCTTCCGCAACATGATTCCCGTGCTGCTCACCACCAGCATTATTTTGTTTCAGGACACCTCGCTGGTTTACGTTGTTGGCCTCACCGATTTCATGGGCGCTGCGGGGAAAATTGCGCGGCGTGACGGGCGGCTGGTGGAAATGTATTTGTTTGCCGCACTGGTGTACTTCCTCATTTGTTACAGCGGATCTTATTTCGTGCGGCGGCTGCAAGAGCGGTACAACGTTGGAAGGTAGCCATGATTGAAATCAAAAACATCAGCAAGTGGTACGGCAGCTTCCAGGTGCTCACCAACTGCACCACGCGCGTCGATAAGGGCGAGGTCGTTGTCGTCTGCGGCCCGTCCGGCTCCGGCAAATCCACGCTCATCAAAACCGTCAACGGGCTGGAGCCTTTTCAACAAGGCGAGATTACCGTCGAGGGTATCTCCGTCGGTGCAGCCGGCACGGATTTGCCGAAGCTGCGCTCGCGCATCGGCATGGTGTTTCAAAATTTTGAGTTGTTCCCGCACATGAAGGTGATCGACAACATCAACCTCGCACAAATCAAAGTATTGGGCCGCAGCACAGAAGCCGCTCATGAGAAATCCATGGCGCTGTTAAAACGCGTAGGGCTGGAAGCGCATGCACAAAAACATCCGGGGCAACTGTCTGGCGGCCAGCAACAGCGGGTGGCTATCGCGCGGGGCCTTGCCATGGACCCGATTGCCATGCTGTTTGACGAGCCCACCTCCGCACTTGACCCGGAGATGATTAACGAAGTGTTAGACGTCATGACCGAGCTCGCCAAAGAAGGCATGACCATGATGGTGGTCACACACGAAATGGGCTTTGCCAGCCGTGTTGCGCACCGCGTGATCTTCATGGATCAAGGTGAAATCGTGGAAGACGCAAAGAAAGAAGATTTCTTCGGCAAGCCGCGCTCCGAGCGCGCGCAGCAGTTTCTATCCAAGATACTGCATCACTAAATACAAACTCAATTATCACCCGGTGAAAGATTTCGCCCCGGCAACGCTGTACGCGATCAGCCCCAATCTGTTGATTACGCATCCGTCACTGCCGCCAAAAACGGTGAAGGAATTCATCGCCTTTGCGCAAAAAAATCCGAACAAAATGAATTACTCGTCATCGGGCAGCGGCAGCACGCAACATCTGTCAGGCGAAATGATGAAGGTCATGACGCGAATCGGCATCACCCATGTGCCGTATCGCGGCACCGCGCCCTCTATCACCGCGTTGCTCTCGGGCGAAGTGGAGTTCTCGTTTTCCAATATCCCTGCGGTCATCGGCTACGTCAAAGCCAACCGCCTGCGCGCCATAGCCATCACAAGCGCCAAGCGCTCACCGCTGCTGCCGCAAACGCCTACGGTCATTCGAATGCGGCGCGAACCAGCTAATGTCCGGTTTGCCGACTTAAAAACCGTTTGCGTCACCTATTTTGGCAAGCTGCGCCAAAGCGGTTCAAGTCATTTGATTTTCAAAACACCCTGGCCGGGCGACCCGCGAATCAATATTCAGGATTCCAAAGGCAAAGCCAAGGCGTATCAAGTTCGGCAAGTACTACTTGCCCTCGATAAACTGGAGGCAATGCGCAATGAGCATTAACATCGACCACTACACTTACCGCGTCACTTGGTCGCAAGAAGATCGCGAGCATGTGGGCCTGTGCGCCGAGTTTCCATCGCTGTCTTGGCTGGCGGCCACTCCGCAAGCCGCGCTTAGTGGCATACGCAAGGTTGTCGCAGATGCCATTGTTGATATGCAGACATCCCGCGAATCTATCCCCACGCCATTGGCTGAAAAGCGTTACAGCGGCGAGTTCCGGGTACGCATTCCGCCGCATGTACATCGTTCTCTCGCGCTGGAAGCTCGGGAACAGGGCGTGAGCCTGAACCGGTTGGCTAGCGCGAAG
>JAYTWR010000079.1:0-3384 GCA_043743335.1 Burkholderiales bacterium | reverse complement strand
ATCATGTACTGCTCGCCATTGGCTCGGTGGTCCTCCCCGGCACACGCATTCCCGCCGGTGAACAATGGCGCGGTAACCCCGCGCGTAAATGGCAATAGGCAAGGGGTTTTCTTATGGATATTCTTGAGCAGCTAAAAACGACGTTGGATGAAACCCTGCATTTGAAGGGCGCGCCTGCGGGGTGGAGCCGCGACACGCACTTGCTCGGCAGTGTGCCGGAGCTTGATTCGCTGGCGGTGACCGAAGTTATTTCCGCGATTGAACGCGTGTTTTCCTTCTCGATTTACGACGACGAAATCAACGCTGATATATTCGCCACGCTGGGCGCACTGGCCGATTTTGTGGCACAGAAAAAAGCCTCCCCACAGTGATGCTTGCGCAGGGCAGAGGGATAACCATGGCAATGTTTGTGCATCAACTTATTGAGCAATCCGCACGACGCGTGCCCCACCATGTGGCGCTGAAATATAAAGAGGAAGAACTCACCTACGCCGCGCTGCAAAACGCCGTTGCGGCCTTCGCGTCGGGCGTGGTTGGCCTTGGCCTTGGCCGCAGCGACCGCGTTGCGATTTATGCCGAGAAGCGCTTCGAAACCGTCATCGCGATGTTTGGCGCCGCCGCCGCCGGTGGGGTATACGTGCCCATCAACCCTCTGCTCAAAGGCGATCAGGTCGCCTATATCCTTGCCGATTGCGATGTGCGGATTTTTGTCACCACGGCGGATAGGTTGGCCGCTGTCGCGCCCAGCCTGCAGCGCTGCGCACGGCTCGAAGTGGTGGTAGTGATTGGCGACGCGCCGGCAGTTGAGCTGCCCGCCCATGTGAAAACCGTGGCGTGGAGCGCGCTGCAGCTTGCACCATCCCATGATCCCCACCGCGTGATTGATGGCGATATGGCAGCCATTCTCTACACATCGGGCAGCACCGGCAACCCCAAAGGGGTTGTGCTCTCGCACCGTAATATTGTCGCGGGGGCACAAAGCGTTGCTGAATATCTCGCGCTCAGCGAGGCCGACCGCGTGCTTGCCGTGCTGCCACTCTCGTTCGATTATGGTATGAACCAGCTCACCAGCATGTTTCTGGTTGGCGGGTGCGCGGTACTCATGAATTTTCTCTTCCCGCGCGACATTATAACCTTGGTGGCAAAAGAAAAAATCACCGGGCTTGCCGCTGTGCCGCCATTATGGATCCAGCTTGCGGGTCTTGCGTGGCCGGAATCGGTGGCAACACACCTGCGCTATTTTACCAATTCCGGCGGCCATTTGCCGAAGGAAATTTTGCGTCAGTTACGCGCCGCATTGCCTGCCACCCAGCCTTTTCTCATGTATGGCCTCACGGAGGCCTTTCGTTCGACCTATCTGCCGCCCGAGCAGATCGACCATCGCATCGACTCGATGGGCAAGGCCATTCCCAATGCCGAGATTGTTGTTGTGCGTGAGGATGGAAGCCTGTGCGCGCCGGGCGAGGCGGGCGAGCTGGTGCACCGCGGGGTGCTGGTCTCGCTTGGTTATTGGAACGATCCGGCGAAAACGGCGGAGCGTTTCAAACCATCGCCGGTGCAAAGCCCAGCACTGCCCAGCACCGAGCTTGCGGTGTGGTCAGGGGATACGGTGAAAATGGATGCGGACGGCTATGTCTATTTTGTCACCCGCCACGACGAGATGATTAAAACCAGCGGTTACCGCGTCAGCCCCACCGAGGTCGAGGAAGGCATCTACGCGACGCAACTGGTCGGCGAGGTGATCGCGTTTGGCGTAAAACATCCCGTCATGGGGCAGGTAATCGCCGTAGTGGTGACGGCGGCCGTTGGGTGTGAACTCACCGAAGCGGCGCTGAAAGCCGAGTACCAGCAACGATTCCCGAGCTACATGGTGCCTACGCATATTGAAATCATGGCCGAAGCGCTGCCGCGGAATGCCAATGGTAAAATCGATCGCAAGCGCTTATCCTCCGAGCGGCAACAGCTTTTTACAGGAGACCCCGCGTGAATGAATCTGCCCACCCCACCCATGCACCGTTGAGCCAATTCGCGCGGGTAAATCACGAGTTGATGATTGGCGGCGTGCCGCTCACCCAGCTTGCGGCGCGGGTCGGTAGCACGCCGTTTTATGCCTATGATCGTCAATTGCTCAGCGACCGCGTGGCGCAGTTGCGTGCGCAGCTGCCAGGCGAAATTCATCTGCATTACGCCATGAAGGCCAACCCCATGCCCGCCGTCGTTGGCCATATGGCGCCGCTGGTGGATGGCATCGACGTTGCCTCGCACAACGAAATGCTCGTCGCGCTCGATAGCGGCATGGCACCGCAGCGCATCAGCTTCGCAGGGCCGGGGAAAACCACCGCCGAAATACGCTGCGCGGTGGCCGCTGGCATTGTGCTGAATCTTGAGTCTGAACGTGAATTGGCGGAAGTCATCGCCGCCGGTAAGGCGCTGCGCACAACCCCGTGCGTCGCCATTCGGGTGAACCCGGATTTTGAATGCAAAGGTTCTGGCATGCGCATGAGCGGGGGCGCAAAACCATTCGGTATCGATGCGGAACGTGTGCCCGCCATGCTGAAGGTCATCGAGGATGCCGCGCTTAATTTCGAGGGGTTTCACATCTTCACCGGTTCGCAAAACCTGCGCGCCGAAGCCGTGATCGAGGCGCAAAAGAATGTGCTGGCACTGGCCTATAAACTTGCAGCCGCCACGGCTATGCCCACATGCATGCTCAATATCGGTGGTGGGTTTGGCATTCCCTATTTCCCTGGCGATACACCGCTCGATAGTGCCGCTATCGGTGCGTATTTGGCGCAAACCATGCCAGAAATAAAACAAAATCTGCCACATGCCACCGTCGCTGTCGAGCTGGGTCGTTACTTTGTCGGCGAAGCAGGGGTCTATGTCAGCCGTGTGACGGATCGCAAAATTTCACGTGGGCAAACCTTCCTCGTGGTCGATGGTGGTATGCATCATCATCTCGCGGCATCAGGTAATTTTGGGCAGGTCATCCGCAAAAATTACCCCGTCGCCGTCGGCACGCGGATGGATGCGGCGGAGACGGAAATAGTCTCGGTCGTCGGCCCGCTCTGCACACCGCTCGACCTGCTGGCCGATAAAGTCGCACTCGCCCATGCGGATATTGGCGACCTCATCGTCGTCTTCCAATCGGGTGCGTATGGCTCCACGGCCAGCCCGCAGCATTTCCTCAGCCACCCCCATGTGCGCGAAGTGCTGGTGTAATTACTTGATACCAATGTGCGATCTTCCTGTAGCAAAAAACATTCAAGCGCCTCAATCCAAGTATCACTTCATGTACTTGCTTCGGAAAGTTTACATGCGCCGAAGAAGGTATCGGTTTGATCTGCCAGTGATCGCCATCGGCTTTTCTGCCGTGCGAAATTT
>JAYTWR010000078.1:0-46510 GCA_043743335.1 Burkholderiales bacterium | reverse complement strand
AAAACTCCATTGAATCAATTGCTTACGTTATCAGGCGACAAAAACGACACCTCCTCTGATGCTAACCAATTGATTTTATTCGACTAATCGCCGGACAGTAGTGTAATTTTATATATAAAAATCAATTACTTAACTATACTTACTGGCGGAGAGGGAGGGATTCGAACCCTCGAAGGCCTTGCGACCTTTCCGGTTTTCGAGACCGGTACATTCAACCACTCTGCCACCTCTCCGGGAGGCGCGGATTCTAGCAGAATTGGCTGTAAATCAAAAACGACCTACTGATCTATCGAAATTCCGCCTTTGGTAATTATCTCGCGCCACTTCACAATCTCAGCGGAGATGTATTTACCCAATTCATCCGGCGTAGTCGCCAGCGGCTCGGCACCAAAATCAATCAGTTTGGCGCGCACAGCGGCATCCGAAGTCGCTGCTGCGGTTTCACGATACAGTTTATCGACCACGGGCCGTGGCGTGCCACGCGGCGCGATAAAGGCAAACCACGCGGCTGACACATAGCCCTTGATGCCCGCTTCGGCGGCGGTGGGCACATCCGGCAGCGCCTCAAGACGCTTGGTGCTCGCCACCACCAGCGGACGCACCTGCCCTGCCTTAATTTGCCCGCGCACATTGGGCAGCAACTGAAAGCTCACCGGCGCTTGACCCGACACCAAATCGGTCACCAAATTGGCAGTCACCTTATAAGGCACATGCGTCATTTGCGCGCCGACGATTTGCTCAAAGAACGCGCCCGCCAGATGTTGCGCACTGCCATTGCCGACGGAACCGTACGGCACATTCGGCGTTTTCTTGACGTAATCAGCGAGCTCAGCGATGGTTTTCACCGGCAGGCGTGCGCTCACCACCACCACATTGGGCAGGCTGGCATAAAGCGACACGGGTTGGATGTCGCGCTCCGGGTCGTAACCCAAGCTCGCGAACAGCGTTTTGTTGGCCGCCAACGGGCCGGACGCGCTCATGCCGATGGTGTAACCATCCGGCGTAGCCCTCGCAACGGCTTGTGTGCCGACGTTACCACCCGCCGCCGGGCGGTTATCCACCACAAAGCGCTGGCCTATCGATGTGGTCATACGCTCCAGCACAATGCGCGTAATCACGTCACTCGCGCTGCCGCCGGAAAAAGGCACGATCATTGTGATGGGCCGCGCGGGATAGTCTTGTGCTCTGGCGCCACCCGTCACCGCCATCAACATGCTTGCTACAACCCTAGCCCAGTTCATCACAGCACTCTCCCTGTCGCGCTGCCAAAGCGCTCTAACATCATGTTTTCAAACGATAATTTTGACGACGCCACAGCGCCGCCTGAGCGCAGTGCGTAGCCCGCCGGGTTGCTCGCAGCGGCGGGTGGCTTGCCGGCCTGCAGCGCACGCGCGCCATCCAGCATGGCACGCCGAAAGCGCACGATGCCCACATCGGTTGGCGATAATTTTTCTTGGCTGCGATCAAGAATGCGGCCCTGACTTTCCCACGCCATTTGATCCTGCTCGGCAATACCGCGTATGCCCGTGAACGAACGATGCTTTTGATCGTCGCGATCAATCAAATAATCGTTCGCACGATTGCGCACCGGCACATAACCCGGCCCCAACTCAGCCAACTGCCCGAAGCCGCCTTTTTCATACTGCGCGAGTTCCGTCGCCGTGAGCGGACGATCCGGGTGCCAACCGTAGACATAAATCCAACAGGTCTCATCGGTAATCGGCACCCACGTATAACCAAAATACACTTCGCCCGGCATCGCCGCCGGCGTCAGGGAATGCGCAGGCAACATGAACTGCGTGATGCGCCAGTAGAGCGCGTCGTTGTCCGCCTTGCGTGAGCCGCCAATCACAAAACCTGCGTCGTGCTCACGCACCACAAACTGCGGCAGCGGATCATTGCGCAGCCAACGCAACCGGTCTTCGTCTGCCGCGCTGGCCGGGTTGACGTTCGACTGCACGCTGGGTGCGGGCATATGCAGAAACGAAAAATGCGCCGTATCGAGCGCACCTTCCATCGAATGCGCCCAGTTGCAATCCACCAACCGCTTGCTCACGTAGCGGTGCGCGGCGGGCACCATGCCGCATTCCAGTTGCGGCGGCTCGGCGGGCTTTGCGTCTTGCGGGCCGAGCCAAGCCCACACCATATCGCCAAATTCGCGCGTGGGGTACGCCGTGATCGACACCTTGCCGTGATAGCCCGCGTCTGCTGGCACGTTGGGCATATCGACGCACTTGCCGTCTACGTCGTACTTCCAGCCGTGATACACGCAACGCAAACCGCAGTCCTCGTTGCGTCCAAAAAACAAATTCGCACCGCGATGCGCACACTGCGGCTCAACCAATCCAACACGCCCTTTGCTGTCGCGAAACGCCACCAAATCCTCGCCCATGATTTTGACGCGTATCGGCGGACTGTCAGGCGCTGCCATTTCGCACGACAACGCTATGGGGTGCCAAAAGCGACGGAAGTACTCGCCCATCGGCGTACCCGCATCGGTGCGCACCAGCAGTTCGTTGTCTTCGGCAGATAGCATGGCTCTAGCTGGTCGAAATCGTTTTCATACTGCCCATGTACGGGTGCAATACAGTCGGCACCGTCACACTGCCGTCGGCGTTCTGGAAATTCTCCAAGATCGCCACCAGCGTGCGCCCCACCGCGAGGCCGGAGCCGTTGATGGTGTGCACCAACTCAGTTTTGTTCTGCGCATTACCCGCAGGCCGGAAGCGCGCCTGCATGCGCCGCGCCTGAAAGGCTTCAAAGTGGCTGCACGAAGAAATTTCACGATAGGCATTTTGCCCCGGCAGCCACACCTCGATGTCGTAGGTTTTGGCCGACGAAAACCCCATGTCGCCGGTGCACAAGGCCACGGTACGAAACGGTAATTCCAGTTTCTTCAAAATTGTTTCAGCGTGCGCAGTGAGTTCTTCATGAGCCTCAGTAGATTTTTCCGGCGTGACGATCTGCACCAACTCCACTTTATCGAATTGATGCTGGCGAATCATGCCGCGCGTGTCTTTGCCATACGAACCGGCCTCAGAGCGAAAGCACGGTGTGTGGCAAACCATTTTGAGCGGCAGCTCGCCCGCGGTAAGTATTTGATTTTTAACGAAATTTGTTACAGGGTATTCAGCCGTCGGAATCAAATACAAGTCGCGACCTTCAATCTTGAACAAATCATCTTTGAACTTGGCCAAGCTCGACACGCCATTGGCGCATTCGCCGCTCACCAGGTACGGTGCATACACTTCCGTGTAGCCGTGTTCCTGCGTGTGCGTATCGAGCATGAACTGCGCCAGCGCACGATGCAGGCGCGCGATGCCGCCCTTTAACACCGAAAAGCGCGCGCCAGCGATTTTGTTGGCGGTATCAAAATCCAGTTGCCTCAACCCCGCGCCCACATCCACATGATCTTTCACCGCAAACTCAAACGTGCGCGGCACGCCGATACGGCGCACTTCAACGTTGTCATCCGCTGATTTTCCGGCGGGCACCGACGCCTGCGGCAGATTCGGGATCACCATCAAAAAATCATTCAGCCGCTGCTGCACGCTGTCAAGCTGACCTTCCAGCGCCTTCAACTGATCCGCCTGCGCGCTCACCTCGGCCATCAACGCCGAGGCGTCTTCTTTTTTGGCTTTCAGTTGGCCTACTTGCTTCGATAGCGCATTGCGCCGCGCTTGCAGCTCTTGCGTGTCAGTCTGCACTTGTTTGCGTTCAGCTTCCAGCGCCTCAAACGCAGCGCTGTCGAGCGCAAAGCCGCGCGCGGCGAGGCGCTGGGCCACGCCCGCCAAATCACTGCGCAGGAGTTGTATGTCTAACATGGGATGTTCTCAACGAAAGCGCCAAAGGCAAGTGCGTATTATCCCGGAGATTGCCAAGGCCCACCACCCTTTGCCGGGCGCTGTAGAATTCAGCATGTCCTGTACGTACCGTACGCCCCCCCAATTTTCAGGAGCCCCCTTGACCCGTTCCCCTGTTCTGCTGCTTGTGCTGCTCGCCGCCAGCAACCTCTCTGCGTTGGCGCAAAGCTATCCCACCCGTGCCGCACGCATGGTGGTGCCGTGGACGCCGGGCGGCACCGCTGATCTGCTGGCGCGCATTGCCAGCCAAAAATACACCGAGGCTTTCGGTCAGCAGTTCATCGTGGATAACCGTCCCGGCGCAGGCGGGCTGATTGGCACGGAGCAAGCCGCCAAGGCCGCACCCGACGGTCACACCTTGCTGCTAGCCACCACCGCGCCCAATTCGGTAGCGCCGAGTATTTACGCCAAAATTCCGTTTGATCCGGTGAAAGATTTCGCTTCCATCTCGCTGATGGCCACCACTTGCTACGTGCTGTCGGTGCATCCGTCGATGCCGGTCAAAACCGCGCGCGATCTGGTGCTGCTCGCCAAGGTGCGGCCCGGCCAACTGACGTTTTCCTCTCCCGGTACTGGAACACCCAATCACCTGTCGGGCGAGATGTTCAAAATGCTCACCGGCGTGGACATGCAGCACGTGCCGTACAAAGGCAGCTCGCAGGCCATTGGTGACGTCATCGGCGGGCAAATCGCCTTGAGCTTTGAAAATATTGTGGTCGCCAGCCCGTTCGTCAAATCGGGCCGTATCAAGGCGCTTGCTGTCACCAGTGCCAAACGCGCGGGCGCATTGCCCGGCGTGCCCACCATCGCAGAATCGGGCGTGCCGGGGTTTGAGGCCGTCGGCTGGTTTGGCGTGGCCGCACCCGCTGCCGTGCCCAAAGACATTATCAACAAATTGAATCAGGAACTCACCCGTGCGCTCGCCGCGCCCGACGTGAAAGAACGCATCACCAGTCTGGGCGCAGAAGTCGTGCCCACCACACCTGAGGCTATGGATAAATTCAACCATGCGCAAATTGCGCTGTGGGCTAAGGTGGTGAAAGCCTCAGGGTCTCGCGTAGAATAACTGTTTAATATCAATTAGTTACATTTACCATTCAGGAGCATCACATGACCGTTTTGCCGTTCAACATCCCCGGCTTCAACCCTAAAGTCACGCCGCCGACAGTCAAATTCCCGGCCGGCGCGACCGACTGCCACGCGCATGTGTTCGGACCGCAAGCGCAGTTTGCGTATCTGCCGGGCGCAGCCTATGTTGCGCCCGACGCTACACCGCGCAACTACGCAGACATGCTCACCGCCATCGGTTGCCAACGTGCGGTGCTGGTGCAACCCAGTGTGTACGGCCCCGACAATTCGTGCATGGTGGCCGCACTGAAATCTGGCGTATTTAATTTTCGCGGTGTCGCTGTGGTTGAACCCAACCCTTCGGATAAAGCATTACAAACCCTGCACGATGCGGGCGTGCGCGGCATACGCATCAACCTCGCGTCCGAAACTGAAGGGCTGAAGTTTGAAGACGGTGAGCGCCTTGCCCCGCGCTTGAAGGAAATGGGCTGGCATCTGCAATTTTTTCTCGACCTGGAGAAAATGCCTGAAGCCGAAGCCAAGCTCGCCTCGCTCAAACTCAACATCGTCATCGATCACTTCGCCAAATGTCAGGCCGCCCATGGCGTCAACGGCAACGCGTTTCAGGCCCTGCTGCGCCTGATGCGTCGCGACAATGTGTGGGCCAAAATCATGGGATCGTATTTTGTGTCGAAGCAAAAGCCGATGTATCCCGATGTAACCCCGCTGGCGCAAGCCATGATCGCCGCCGCGCCCGACCGTATCGTCTGGGGTAGCGACTGGCCTCACCCCGGCGCGCGCGCCGACATGCCCGATGATGGCGATCTGGCGAATCAGTTTGGGCAATGGGCGCCGGATGCGGCTGTGAAAAAGAAAATCCTAGTGGAGAATCCGGCGCGGCTTTATGGGTTTTAGCCGCCGGTGCGGCTTTAGGGGTTTTAGCCGCCGGTGCGGCGATGCGAAGCCCATAAGCACCGAAATAAGCACCGAACCAAGGCGTTTATTTCTTGATACGTTCGGCGGCCCAGGTGACGAGTTCCTCAATCAACGCATCGCTCGCGGTCGCCAGTGATTGCGCTGCGCCGGGCGCATGGGGTGCCGCCGCGCGCTCGGCGCTGAACGTGCGCTGGGCGTGCAGCGCGCGGGTGTTTTGATCGATCAGCGAGGCACGCAGGCGTACGGTGGCGGTGCTGGCTTGGGCGCTACTGAATTGCTGGCTGAAATCTTCGAGATCAAGGCGCAAGGCGTAGTCGGCCTTAGCACCATCTTGCACGCTGACCACGCCGCGTGAGGCCGCCGCAAAGCGCGCGCGCACGCGTTCGGTGAGCAGCAGCGCAGGTGACGTGGTCCAGCGGTTTTGCGCGTAGGCATCGGGGCGACTGGCGTCTTGATACGTCAGGCGGTATTGGATGTTGGCGTTGTCGAGCCACGGGCCGGCGGCCACCGGCGGAATCAGCAATGTGGCGTTGACGCTGGGCGCACCCGCAGGCTGCGTGCGCTGCGGGCCCAGGTCAAATGCTGCTGGCGCATCACGTTTTTCGGGGCCAATCGCGCAGCCGCTGAAAACGGATAATAAAAAACTCAATAAAATCAAATAGTTAGATTTATTCATCGCAGTAGCCCTTGGTTACCCTGCTTATTTTTTCGGCGCTTCGCTGTAGCCCGCTTCGCCCGGCCCCGGTTTGCCACTGGGGCGGCCGAACACCAAGCCCGCCGGTTGCTCGTTCAAGTCGGACAGCAGCCGGTCGAGATTGCGCGAGTTGCGCGCGAGTTCTTCGAGCAGCGTGTTCATGCGCGGTGCGATGTCACTCGCCACGCTGGCGGAGGCCCCCTGCGACGCCGCACCCACCTGCTCAACCCCTTTGGCGACGCGATCCAGCGCATCCGCTTTTTGTGCGTATTCGCGCGCGAGTTTGTCGATGCTGGTGAGCGTGGTCTTGGCTTCTTTCAGCGCGGGTGCCACATCGCGCAACGCCACATCAGCGCTGGCGAGCACTTTGCGCGTGTCGGCGGTCAATGCGGGCATGTTCTTCACGCCCGGCTCTAGCGCCAACGCGACATCACCTACACGCTTGGAGGCCACTTCCAACGCGGCGATGGTCTGAATGAGCTGCGTCTGATTTTTGTCTTCCAGCAGTTTATTGACGCGCTGCGCGACTTCGCCGAACTGGCTGATTAAATCTTTGCCCGAGCCGGTGAGTTCGTCCATGAAAGATTTTTCGACCACGATGCGATTGTCTTTGTCGCTCGACGGCGGCAGGAAAGTTTTATTCTTACCGTCGTCGTCGAGCACGATGTACGACAGGCCGGTGATGCCCTGCGTGCCCAATTGTGCGGTAGTGCCGCGCGTGATACGCGTACCGCCTTTGACGTTAATTTTGATGAGAATGTTGGCGGGGTCTTCGGCATCGAAATCAATGCGCTCGACTTTGCCGACTTCCACGCCGCGCAACCGCACCGCCGCTTGCACGTTGAGGCCCGACACCGAGTGTTTCGATTGCAGCGTGTACTGCACTTTTTCGTAATTGTCGCGGCTGAACCATTGCGCGGCCACCAGCACGCCGATGCCAAGCAACAGCGTAAACAATCCAGCCGCCAGCGCGTGTGCGCGGTTTTCCATGTGCTATGTCCCCTGTTGTGCGGTCGAAGCGTGAGGCTGTAGCCCCGCGCCCTTGATGGCTTCGAGCGCACGCTTGCCGCGTTCGCCCTGAAAAAAATTGGCTATAAATTGATGCGCGGCGCTGGCGATTTGCTGCACTGAGCCGATGGCAACTATTTGCTGATCGGCCAGCACCGCCACGCGATCCGATAACGACACCAGTGTATCAAGATCGTGCGTCACCATCACCACCGTCAGCCCCAGCTCGCGGCGGATTTCGGCAATCAGCGTGACGAAACTTTCGCTACGGTCGGGGTCTAGGCCTGCCGTCGGCTCATCGAGAAACAGCAGTTCCGGCTCCAGCGCCAGCGCGCGTGCAAGACCAATCCGTTTAATCATGCCGCCCGACAGCGCCGAGGGCATTTTCTCGGCATGGCGCGCTTCGATACCAACCATTTCAAGCTTGAGAATCACCAAATCGCGTATCAGGCCTTCGTCCAATGCCTTTAATTCGCGCAGTGGTGTGGCAACGTTTTCAAACACCGACAGCGCGGAATACAGCGCGCCTTCCTGAAACAGCACACCCCAGCGGTTGCGCAGGCGACGCAGCTCCAGCGGATCGCCGTTAATCAACGAATGGCCGAACACCAGCACGTCGCCTTTGGTGGGCCGCTCCAGCGCCAGCATCTGCCGCAGCATGGTGCTTTTGCCGCTGCCGGAGCCGCCCACCAGCGAGAGAATTTCGCCGCGCTCCACACACAAACTGATGTCACGGTGCACGACCTGCGAGCCGAACACCGTCCACAAATTACGCAGCTCGATCACGCAGTCGGCCATGGCGCTATCCTATATCCCCACGCCGGAGAACATCACGGCGAATATGGCATCCACCACGATCACGACCGTAATCGCCGCCACCACGGAGCGCGTGGTGCCCGCCCCGAGGCTTTCGGTGTTCGGCTCGATACGCAAGCCGTAATGACAGGCCAGCAGCGCAATCAGCAGACCAAACACCACGCCTTTGGATAACCCCAGCCACAAGTTGGCCACCGGCACCGCTTCGGGCAAGGCCGTCAGAAAGTAGTGCATGCCTAAACCCAGCTCCGTCTGCGCGGCAACCATACCGCCGATTAACGCAATAGCGTCTGTCCACAACACAATCAGCGGCATGGCAATCGCCAGCGCGATCATTTTAGGCAGCACCAGCCGCAGCGTGTGGGGAATGCCCATCACCGCCATGGCATCGATTTCCTCGGTCACGCGCATTACGCCCAGTTGCGCTGTCATCGCCGAGCCGGAACGTCCGGCGATAAGAATCGCCGCCAGCACCGGGCCCAGCTCGCGCACCACCGCGACACCCAGCAGGTTGACAATAAAAATATCTGCGCCGAAGGTCTTGAGTTGCTGCCCTGTGAGATAGGACAACACCACGCCCACCAAAAAACCCACCAGCGCGGTAATACCCAAGGCCTGCGCGCCGGTGCGATAAATATTGGCAGAAATTTCTTTCCACGGAAAACGCGACGGATGCCGCAGACACTCCATGAAGTTGAGCATCACGCTGCCCAGCAGGCGCACCACGCCAAGCAAGTGATCCCACAGCGCAAGGATTTGCTCGCCGATGGCAACCACAAACCGCAGCCGATCGCGCGGCGGCACCTCCACTGGCGCGGCAGACACCAGCTTCAAATGCGTAAAAATGATTTCATGCTCGGGCCGCAACACCAGCCGCTCGCTGCGCTGATAGCCCCATACGCGCCACAGCATCATCGCACCGGCGTGATCGAGCCGTGTGATGCCGCTTAAATCCCAATGGGCTTTTGCGGTAGCCGCCGCCAGCCGCGCGGTCATTTCAGCCACCATCGGCTCTAGCGAACGCAGATTCCACGCGCCAATCACTTCAACGGTTTGCACGCCATCGCGCCCGCTGCCGATCTTTAACGAGGGCGGAATCCATGCAGGCGTGGCGGTGTGAGCGGCGGAAGACATGCAGCGCGGGGGATTCTAGTACCTGGGCGTCAAAACACAAAAATACGAAAAATACGACCCAGGCCACTGATTGTTAGCGTTTTTTTTGGTTGTAGCGGTTGTTTTGATGCTAATGGTTCGGGCACGGGAAGTCAAAAACCGCGCGCCAAATACCCCATTTGCCGCACCGCACAAAATATTTCACTAAACCCCTTGACAGCGCTTTTTTCACCCCTATAATTGGAATTGTGCGTCGCAACATTAAATGATTTTTAGCGACATAAATTTTTTCCGTAACTTTTTAAACAATTGATTTTAAAGGAGATTTAAAATGTATCAAGCTCCCGAACAATTCGCCGCAATGAACAAAGCCAACCTCGAAGCCGCTACCCGTTTCGCCAATGTGGCATTGGGCGGTGCGGAACGTCTGATCGAAATCCAGTTAAAAGCCACCAAGGCTGCACTGGCCGACGGTGCCGACAATGCCAAGACACTGGCATCGATCAAAGATATGCAGCAGTTTGCGCAAGCCAAAGACAGCGTCGCCCAACCCGCGCTGGAAAAAGCAGCCGAGTTTGTGAAAAGCCTTTACGACGTAGCCGCCGATACGCAGGCCCAATTCAGCAAACTGATTGAGCTGCAAGTCGCGGAATTCAACAAGCAAGCCGTGGTCGCCCTCGATAAGTTCGCGGAATCCGCCCCGGCGGGTTCAGAGGCAGGCATCAAGGCCTTTAAATCGGCACTCGCCAGCGGCAACACCGCTTTCGATAACCTGTCCAAAGCTGCCAAACAGTTTGGTGAAACGGCCAAAACCAACTTCGAAGCTGCTGCCAAGCAAGCTGCGCCGGTGGTGAAAAAAGCCAAGAAGTAAGCACCCCGTTTTGCGAGTACCGTGCGGCCCCTGAGACGCCAGTCTCAGGGGCCGCACTGACGTTGGCTGACAGTTACTGGCGCTGACCGGCGTTGTAGCAGTGAGCCGCTATGGCAGCTTCGCAGGCAGCTTGCTCACCGAATAGAGGCAGAACATCAAACAAACAATGTCAGCACGCCCGTATACCCATACAGCCGGTTGTGCGAGATCTCGCCGTTGCAAAAAAAGCCCACCAGCGGAATGTCGCCAAACACATCCTTGATCATTTTCAGCTCGCCTTTGCCTTTGCCGAACAAGGCTTCGCCACGCCCAAGGCACGAGTAGTACACGCCCGCTTTGGGGCGGCTGTAGAGGCCCTGCTGGATGCTTTCGAGCATGCGCGCCATGTCGTCGCGGGCCGTTTTGGCGTCGCGCCGGCAGAACATCAGGCCGTCGCCTTTTTTGAGGTAGTCGCCGATGGCAATGAGCTTGCTTTGGGTGTCGATGCCCACCAGATTGCGCGCGAGGTAATCGCCGGTGTCGCTGCCCGCCACCGACAGACCGGCAAACACGTGGCCGCCGATGCGGTTTAAGTCGCTCGCAAGTTTTTCGCCGATGTCTTCGAGGAACACGTCGAACGCCGGTTTGTTATCCAGGCTGATGAGCACATTGCGCTGGCAGTTGGTCACCACACGCCTAGGGCCGATGGGCGAGCAGCCCTGCGTCAGGCGCGTGGCGATAATCACGCTGTCAGAAAACGCCACGCCGGACACGCCGCCTTCAACCACGTTATCGGCCACCTGCACGCTGGCGGCGCGCGAGCTCACCAAGCCGCCAACCAGAAAACCGCTTTCGACGCGTTTGGCAAGTGCGGCAATGATGTTGTCCATGCCTTCGGTTTGCGGATCGGCGTGCACGATGGCGAAGTTGGGCGACGAGCCACCGCATTCGAGCGCGACTTTAGCCGCGTCTTTGTCGTTGGTCACGCCGGAAAACACGCGAAAGCTGTCGGCGTCAAAATTACCCACCAGCACTGCCACGGCCGGCTGATCCATATATTCCACACCAGTGGCGCACACGCCGATGCCGGTGGTGCCCACCCAGTGTTCGATGCCGGTGTGCCCGCGCAGAAGCTCGAGGATGTCGCCGTAGTGCTCGGCGATAACATCGGTCACATACAAAAATCCTAAAGTGCCCGCGCCACTGCCGATTTGTTGCAAGCAGGCGTTGGCTGCTGCGCGCCAATCGTCGCCGGCGGCGTGTCCGTAGCGAAATTCGCTCATGAAATTTGACCTGTCAATGGGTGGCAAATGGGTGACAAAGAGGGGTGGCACAGAGAATTCATCATAACTAATTGTTTTTATTGAGTTTTTTAAGGACCCTGCCTAGGCGGCTGTCGCGCCACTGCGGCGTACTCGCGACATTTTGCGAAACTTGCCGGACGGGTCGCGCTATTGGAATATTTTTCATTTAAAATCAACAGCCTTAGCGATAAACTTTAAGTTCCGGGTGAGCAGCGGCGGCAGTGCAACCGCAGTGCAACCGCAGCGTCACACCCACACGCACCAGCCTGCTCCGGCCTCTGTTACCACCGGGGCTATGATACAAAAATTACCCTCGCGCCGCCGCCATGATTTAAGGGAATGCCTTTGACCAACGCTCCAGCAGCCACCGCCAAACCCGCCAATCGCCGCGTGCTGGTGATCGACGACAGCGAAACCATACGCCGCAGTGCGGAGATTTTCTTGCGACTAACCGGTCTTGACGTTCTGTTGGCGACCGACGGCTTTGATGCGCTGGCGAAAATCAGCGACTTTAATCCCGATCTTATTCTGGTGGATATCATGATGCCCAAGCTCGACGGCTACCAGTTGTGCCAGATTGTCAAACAACATCCGTTGCACACTAACACGCCGGTCATCATGCTCTCCAGCAAAGACGGTGTGTTCGACCGCGCGCGCGGCCGCATTGCCGGCTCGGATCAATATCTCACCAAACCGTTCACGCGCGATGGCCTGCTCAACGCCGTCAATGCGCAACTCAAACCCGCAGGTGCGCCATGAGCCTGCCTGAAACCATACCCGACTCGCTCGCGGCACGCCTGGCGGTACGCGTGAGTCTGCTGGCCACGGTGCGCCAGCAAATCGATATCACACTGCATCAAGTGGGCGAAGCCGCCGTGCGCCACGCCGCCGCCGGTGTCGACAACAGCGCGCTCACCCCAGTGGCCGCGCAACTGCATCAGGTCACTGGCGCACTGCGCATGGTGCAATATCCCGGCGCGGGGCGCTTTTGCGCGGAAATCGAAACCGCGCTGCGCGCCGCATTGCGCAGCGTGCCCGCCGACAAGGCGGAGATTGAAATCATCGCCCGCGCCACGCAACGGCTGCGTGAGTTCGTCAACGAGGTTACCGCCGGCGGCGCGTATCAGCCCGCGCAACTGTTCCCACTCTACCGCGAAGTGGCCAAAGTAGGCGGCAACGATGCGCCGTCTGAAAAAGATTTGTTCTTCCCAGAAATTATCGACAACGCCCCCGCGCACTCGAATCCGCGCCCGATCACACCCGCGATACTTCCTGTGCTGGTGAAAGACCTGCGCGTACGCTATCAACGCGGTCTGTTGGCTTGGCTAAAAGACAGCGCCAAGCCCGATGGTTTGAAGCTGATGCGGGACGTGCTCGATGCGCTGCATCAAATCGCCGCGCAAGTGCCGGAGCCGCGCGGCGTGTGGTGGGCGTCCGTCGGGTTAACCGAAGCAGTGATGGAATTGCTGCCCGATCCGAAGGCCGCCGAGTGGCTAGCGCGCGTCAAACCGGTGTTCAGCCGCATTGATTTTCTGTTGCGCGATCTCGCCAACACGGGCACCGCCAACACCGCACCCGCGCAGCGCGATGTGTATTACGCCATCGCCAGTTGCCGCCAAGCTACCCCGCGCGTGCGCGAGGCGCAGCAACTACTGAATCTGCGTAACGTGGTGATCGACACGCCCGCCACCGACCACACCACGCACAGCCACCAGCCACAGCTCGACGACATCACCGCGCGCTTAACCAACATCAAAGAAGTGTGGACCGAATACGTGGCCGGCGAACCCAAGCGGCTCGACCGTTATCGCGAACTGCTGACGCCGCTCACGCAAAAGGCACAGGAACTCGGTAACGCGCCGTTGCTGCAATTGCTCACCGCCATCAGCGGCGCCACGCAACAACTGCCCGACCCCTACCCGCTCGACGGTCAGGTCATGTCGCTGGAAATGGCTTCCGCCTTGCTGATGGCCGAAAGCATTGTGCAGCATTTCAACAATCTGCCGGCGGATCTCGACGGGCAAGTTGCTATCATGACCGGCTGGCTCGCCGAAGCGGTGGCCGGCAAAATCGCCAGCAACACGCCCGCCGGCCTGCGCGCCGATATCGTGCAAAAGGCGAACGACGAAAAACTGCGCATCGCCACCGCACGCGAAATTTTGAAAAGCTTGCAACAGGTTGAAAAAGCGGTTGAAGCGTATGCGACCGCTGCCACCGATCCCGCCAAGCGCGCCGCGCTCACGCCGCTGTCCGGCACGCTGCGCCAGGTGCACGGCGTGTTCGCCATCTCCAACCAAAAACGTGCCGCGCGCCTTGCCAATGCCTGCCGGGTCTTGCTCGAACGCTGTGCCGCCACTACAGACGCAAACGCGCAACATCACATTGAGTGGCTGGCCGAAGGTCTCGGCAGCTTGGGTTTCTACCTCGAACCCTGTCTGCACGGCAAAGAGCCCGCCGAACGCGCGATCAACCTTTTTTTCACGCGCTACGAAAATCAGCCGGGCTTCGAAGACCTGCTGGCACAATCGCAACGCATTGTTGTCCCGCCGCCCGCCCCGTCCGCCGCCGCACCCGACGCTCCTGCTCCCGCTCCCACACCAACACCAACGTCAACGTCAACGTCAACGCCAACGCCAGCGCCCGCCCCGCTACCTATCGCCCCGGCGGTAGATCGCGAAATGCTGGAAGTCTTCCTCGAAGAAGCCAACGAAGTACTAACCGCCATGGAATCCAACATCGCGCAGGCGCGCGCGAACACCGGCGATCACGACGCGCTGATCAACATGCGCCGCGCGTTTCACACGCTGAAGGGCAGTGCGCGCATGGTGGGCCTGCCCGCTTTCGGCGAGTGCGGCTGGGAGCTGGAACAAGTGATGAATCACTGCCTCGCGCAGGGCCACGCTACTACGCCGCAACTGATGGATTTGTGCGCCGATGCGCGCGATCTGCTCGCGGAATGGGCTCACGCGTTGCAAGGCGATGACGCGCCCGCGATAGACGCCAGCGGCATTGCGCAGCGCGCTCGTGCGCAGCGCGGCGAACCGCCGCTCGCCGCAGTCGCACCGCCGGCAGCTGATCTCTTGTCACTTAATTTGCCCATGGGCAATACCGCGGCAACGCCAGCGTTCATGAGCGTGGCGATCCCTGCCGAGGGCTCGCAACCGCCAGCCGCTGCGGCGCTAGCCTCCGCAGCCGAAGCCCCGCCAACATCGGTAGTGCCAGCCGAGCCTGCGTCGCCCACACCTTCACCGGCGGATGCGCCGCTTTACGAATTTACCCTGGCGGACATGGGCGACCGATTGCTCTGGCTCAATGGCTTGGTCGACGAAATTCAGGAGCAAGCCGCAGCCGGCAGCAAAGGCACAGAGCGGCTCATGGAAATCGCGCACATGATGGCCGAAAGCATGACCGAAGCGCTGACCCTGCACCGCACGCTGAAAGACCAACTGCAGGCGCAGAAAAAGCCCGCCGACGCTTAAGGTCTGTGGTGCCTCAGTGTGCTGCTTCAGTATGGCGCTTCAGTGGCTCTTTTCCGGCGGGTGCGTCAGCCGCTCGGTGTAGGCTATGGCGACGGCCGACAGCACAAAGGTGAGGTGTATCACCGTCTGCCACAGCAGCACTTTTTCGGTGTAATGCTCGGCGTTGATAAAGGTTTTCAGCAGGTGAATGGACGAAATGCCGATGATGGCAGTCGCCAATTTCACCTTTAACACGCCCGCATTGACGTGCGACAGCCACTCCGGTTGATCCGGGTGGTTTTCCAGTTCCAGCCGCGACACGAAGGTCTCCCAGCCGCCGACGATGACCATCACCAGCAGATTGGAAATCATCACTACATCGATCAGCCCCAACACGATCAGCATAATCTCGTTTTCGCTGATGTTTTGCATGGTCATTTTCTGCACCAGCATCACCAGCTCATGCCAGAATTGCCACACATACAACGCCTGTGCCACGATCAGCCCGATATAGAGCGGTGCCTGCAACCAGCGGCTCATGAAGATCCAACGCGGCATGGGACGCAATGCCGCCATGTTGCCGCGTTTCGGCGATTTTTCTGTTGCGTTCATTCGGGTTTGACTCTCTATAAACCGGCGCGCAAGCCGTGCGCACCACTGCGGTTAAAACACGCTATATTCTCTACACTTTCGCGAACATTGCAACCTAAAGATTACCGCCGTGATCCTTTCACACAAACGTTCGTCCCTGTCTGTTATGCACGCCATTTACACCTTGCTGCCCGCTGCGCTGACCACGCTGTTGGCCGCGGTGTGGGCGCAGCCGGCGACAGGCCAAGCCTGGCCAGCAAAGACGCTGCGCATTATTTCGCCGTTCGCGCCGGGTGGCGGCAACGACACACTTTCGCGCATCCTCGCTGCGTCGCTTACCGGCAAACTCGGCCAGCAAGTCGTGGTGGAAAACCGCCCCGGTGCCAACACACTGGTAGGCTCTGAACTGGTGGTGAAGTCACCACCCGACGGCTACACACTGATTGTGCTGCCCAACGCCATCACCATTAATCCGCATCTGTATCGCAAGATGCCGTTTGACGTGACCAAAGATCTCGCGCCCGTAACGCAAATCGGCGTGAGTGCGCTGATCCTCGTGGTGCACCCTTCTATGCCGGTGCGCAGCACGAAAGAATTTCTCGCACTGGCCCGCGCCAAGCCCAACACGCTCACCAACGGCTCGTCGGGCAACGGCTCGCTCGGCCATCTCGCGGGCGCACTGCTGGGCGTGACGACCGCTACGTCGCTGGTGCATGTGCCGTATAAAGGCACGTCACTCGTCGTCACCGAACTCATCGGCGGACAAATTGATTTGTCGTTCGCCTCGGCGCTCACAGTGGTGCCGCACATACGCACCGGCCGCCTGCGTGCGATTGCGGTCACCACGCCCAAGCGTTCTGCCGCGGTGTCGGACGTACCAACCATCGCCGAAACAGTGCCGGGCTTTTCCGCTGAACTGTGGTATGCGCTGTTCGCACCGGCCAACACGCCAGCCGACATCATCAGTCGCCTGAATCGCGAAGCCAGCGCCATCCTCGCGCAGGCAGACATCAAGGAAAAACTCTCCGATCAAGGCGTCGACGCCCTCACCAGCACGCCACAAGACATGGTGAAACTGATTGCCGCCGACCTCGAAAAATGGGCGAAGGTGGTCAAGGCAACGGGAGCGCGGATTAATTGACAACGTCAATTATCAGTCTCTATTCAGCGTGAGGGAAATGATTGTACTTTAAGCACGCATGACGTAGGCTGTGAGTCATAGATGAGTTGCCGAATGAATTGCCGGATTTACCGCGCGTTAGCCATGAGCAGAAGGATGCACTGATCCGCCTGTTATTTCCGTTGATCGCGCAAGTTCGGCGGCTGTCGGCGCGCGTCGCAGCATTGGAAGCGCGGCCAGCCACAATTCGAGTAAACCGCCCGCCAGCGATGGCTAGACGAAGAAGAGCACCTCGCCGAGCGTACCCTCTGGCAAAAAGCCCGGTGGACAACCCGGGCGCGTGAGCAAGACGCTCGAGCGCTCGGTGCGCGTGGACACCGTCATCAACCACCCGTTGCCAACAATCTGGCCGAGCGGGCCATCCGCATGCCGAGGTGAAACAGAAAATCTGCGGTTGCTTTCGTACCATAGCCAGCGCACAGACCTTCTGCACCCTCCGCTCCTACCTCGATACCCTGCACAGCCAGGGCCACAATAGGTTCGAGGTGCTGCGCCAAACTTTTATAGGGCGTCCGCCTTCGCTTGACTCGGGTTGAATAGCGACAATAACTCAATTAAATCAAATAGTTAGGTTATATCGTGTCTGATCCCAATACTTCTGGACTGGAATCTGATATTCGTGGAGTTTGCGCCGCAGGCTGCCGTACGGGAGCTACCGGGCGTAGTAGAACGGCTGCAGCGGCTGCGTGATGGCGTGCCAGAGTGGCCGGTGTTGTAGCAGGCGCTCGGGCCTGTTGCTCAATCGGCGAATGCTTCCTTTGCGCTTGTGGTTAACGATGAGATTTGCATCAAGTGATAGCTATGAGCTATTAAAGGGATCGTAACAATCAATTGGATCAATCAATAGCGGATCATCACAATGCGTCCTGTGCGTGAAAACCACGCCACCTTTAACCCAACAGGAGACGCAGATGAAACCCGAAAGTATCACCATCAAAAACATCGAATCCGCCTTTGCCGGAGAGTCGATGGCCCACATCAAGTACCGTTACTTTGCGAAGATCGCGCGCGCTGCCGGCGATCTTGAGACCGCGAAGGTCTTTGAAGATACCGCCGCGCAGGAGGTGCAACACGCCTTCGGCCACCTCGATCTGCTCTACCCCGCCGATCAGTTGACACCCGCCAAGGCGCTGCAAATGGCGATAGCCGGCGAGACCTACGAATACACCGAGATGTATCCCAATTTCCGCCACCTGGCCGAAGAAGAAGGCAACGCGGCAGCGGTCAAGGAAATGGACGAGCAGATCGCCGAATCGAAAGAACACGCGGCACGTTTCCAGCAAACACTCGCCAAGGCCGCCAAGCGTTTTGCCGCGCTGGCGAAAGTGGAAGAGCGCCATGCCAACCACTACAAGGCAACGCTCGCAAAGATTGCGGCCTGATCCATCAACATTTATCCGGAGACTGACATGAAAAAGTGGCAATGCATCGTATGCGGTTATGTGTATGACGAAGCCGTGGGTGACATCAAACACGGCATACCGGCGGGGACCCGTTGGGACGAAATACCGGCGGACTGGTCTTGTCCCGACTGTGGTATAGCAAAGGAAGACTTTGAAATGGTGTTGCTGGCGGCCTGAAGCACCGCGCATTCGTATTTACCCCAAGGAGAAAATCATGAGTAGTGAAAACCAATGCCCGTTTTCGGGTCATCACAAATCCCAAACCATAGCCGGTACGCAGACCAATCGCGACTGGTGGCCTAACCAACTGAATCTGAAAATCCTGCGCCAGCATTCTTCCCTGAGTGATCCCATGAATGCGGGATTCGATTACGCCAAAGAATTCAAAAGCCTCGACCTGCAGGCCCTGAAGCAGGACATCGTCAAGCTGATGACAACCTCACAGGACTGGTGGCCGGCCGACTATGGACACTACGGCCCCCTGTTCATCCGCATGGCCTGGCACAGCGCCGGTACCTATCGCATCGGCGATGGCCGCGGTGGTGCCGCCTCTGGCACGCAGCGTTTCGCGCCGCTGAACAGTTGGCCGGATAACGGCAATCTCGACAAGGCCCGCCGTCTGCTATGGCCGATCAAGCAGAAGTATGGCCGGAAGATTTCCTGGGCCGATCTCATAATCCTTGCCGGCAACTGCGCGCTCGAATCCATGAGCTTCAAGACCTTTGGTTTCGCCGGCGGTCGCGAGGACATATGGGAGCCCGAAGAGGACATTTACTGGGGAAGCGAAGGCACTTGGCTGGGCGACAAGCGTTACAGCGGCGACCGGCAACTGGAGAATCCGCTGGGCGCCGTGCAGATGGGGTTGATCTACGTCAATCCGGAAGGTCCGAACGGCAAGCCCGACCCTGTGGCATCGGGGCGCGACATCCGCGAGACCTTTGCACGCATGGCCATGAACGACGAAGAAACCGTTGCACTAGTCGCAGGTGGCCACACCTTTGGCAAGGCGCATGGCGCTGGCGATCCCAAGCGGGTGGGGCCGGAACCCGAAGGCGCACCCATTGAGGAGATGGGCCTGGGCTGGAAAAACAGTTTCGGCAGCGGCAAGGGTCTGCACACTACGACCAGTGGCATCGAAGGGGCCTGGAAGCCCAACCCGACGACGTGGGACAACGGCTACTTCGACATGTTGTTCGGTTACGAGTGGGAACTCGTCAAGAGCCCGGCGGGTGCGCAGCAGTGGGTGGCTAAAAACGTCAAGCCGGAGCACATGATCGCGGATGCACATGACCCGTCGAAGAAGCATCCCCCGATGATGACAACGGCCGACCTTGCCCTGCGCTTTGACCCCGCGTACGAGAAGATTTCGCGCCGCTTTCATCAGGACCACAAGGCCTTCGCCGGTGCGTTTGCGCGCGCTTGGTTCAAGCTCACCCACCGCGACATCGGCCCGCGTGCGCGCTACCTCGGCCCGGAAGTGCCGGCGGAGGTATTGCTGTGGCAGGACCCGCTGCCCGCAGTCGGCCATGCGCTGATCAACGAGCAGGACATTGCCAGCCTCAAGAGCAGGATACTGGGTGCGGGACTGACCGTGACGCAACTGGTCTCCACCGCCTGGGCGTCGGCTTCGACGTTTCGCGGATCTGACAAGCGCGGCGGCGCCAATGGCGCGCGTATACGCCTCGCACCGCAAAAGGATTGGGAAGCCAATCAACCGGCTCGGTTAGCCGAGGTGCTGGCAACCCTGGAGGGTATCCAGAAAGCGTTCAACGATGCACAGTCCGGCAGCAAACGGGTTTCCATCGCTGACCTGATTGTTCTGGGCGGGTGCGCAGCAGTGGAGCAAGCTGCGCGCAACGCGGGCTGCACGGCGACGGTACCGTTCACGCCGGGGCGTACTGACGCAACTCAGCAGCACACCGACGTGGAATCATTTGCCGTGCTCGAACCGGTCGCGGATGGGTTCCGCAATTACGTGAATTCGCGCATCACGCATCCGGCGGAACAGTTGCTGCTGGATAAAGCTCAACTGCTGACGTTGACTGCGCCTGAGATGGCGGTACTGATCGGTGGTCTGCGCGTCCTGCATGCAAATATCGGCCAGTCCAAGCATGGCGTCTTTACCTATCGGCCAGAGACACTGACCAACGACTACTTCGTGAACCTGCTCGATACGGGTACGACCTGGAAGCCTGTCTCGAACGCCGGTGATGTGTTTGAAGGCCGGGACCGCGCCACCGGCGATGTCAAGTGGACCGGCACCCGTGTCGATCTCATTTTCGGTTCGAATTCCGAACTGCGTGCGGTTGCGGAGGTGTATGGCAGCGCGGACGCGCAGGAGAAGTTTGTTCATGACTTCGTGGCTGCCTGGGCCAAAGTGATGAACCTGGATCGCTTCGATCTCCGGTAACCACGAGGGCATTGCAGCAATACGTGGAGGAGAAATGGGGGTCCGCCCCCCATGGCACTACCTTAAGGAAAATCGGTCTCTATTCTGTGAGGGAAATGATTGTACTTTAAGCACGCATGACGCATGCTGTGAGTCATAGATGAGTTGCCGAATGAGTTGCCGGATTTACCGCGCGTTAGCCATGAGCAGAAGGATGCGCTGATCCGCCTGTTATTTCCGTTGATCGCGCAAGGTCGGCGGCTGTCGGCGCGCGTCGCAGCATTGGAAGCGCGGCCGTCCAAAGACAGCCACAATTCGAGTAAACCGCCCGCCAGCGATGGCTAGGCGAAGAAGAGGCATAATAGGTTCGAGGTGCTGCGCCAAACTTTCATAGGGCGTCCGCCTTCGCTTGACTCGGGTTGAATAGAGACAGAGAAACAAAATATGCGCAAGTTTGGATCGCGTGAAATAGGGGTGCTGTTCCTGTTGCTGGGGGCGTTGGCTCAAGCTCACGCACAGACTTATCCAGCGAAAGCGCTACGCATTGTGGTGGCCTACGCACCCGGTGGCAGCAACGACATCATCGCGCGCGCCGCAGGGCAAAAGCTGAACGAGGCGTTCGGCGTGCCGGTGGTGATTGATAATCGGCCCGGCGGCGGCACGGTGATCGGCACGGAAATTGTCGCGAAGTCGCCGCCGGATGGGCACACGTTGCTGCTCACGCCACCGTCGTTTGTGACGAACCCGTCGCTGGTGGCCAAGCTGCCGTATGACGCGCTGCGTGATTTCACGCCGGTGTCGCTGCTGGCGCTGAATCCGCAGATTGTGGTGGTGAATCCGGCGGTGCCTGCGCGCAATGTGACGGCGCTTGCCGCACTGGCTAGGGTGCGACCGGGTGGGATGAACTGCAGTTCGTCAGGCAGCGGCGGCGCGAATCATCTGGCTTGTGAGTTGTTCAACGCGATGGCGGGAGTCAAAATTGTGCACGTGCCCTATAAGGGCAACGCGCCGGCGCTGCTGGCCGTGGCCGCCGGGGAAATCGACATTTCGATCAGTGGCATTATTGCGACGGTGCCGCTGATGAAAGCACAGCGCTTACGTGCGCTGGCGGTCACGAGTCTCAAACGCTCCAGCGCGATGCCCGAACTGCCCACGCTGGATGAGTCGGGCTTCAAAGGTTACGACGCGGTGGCGTGGCTTGGCATCAGCGTGCCGGCAAAGACGCCTGCCGATGTGGTCAGCCGTCTGAACGCCGCGCTGGTCAAGGCGGTGCAGTCAGCGGAACTCAGGGAGCGCATGCTGGCCGACGGCTCTGAGCCGGTGGGCAACACGCCGGAGCAGTTTCGCCAGTTTCTGCAGGATGAGTTGGTGAAATGGCGCAAGGTGATACAGGTGGCAGGGTTGAAGATTGAATAACGGCGATGCAGTAACAGTCCGTTGCACGTTTGGGGTTAAACTGCGCACTACGTAAATGATCTTGCCGCCATGACTGCCGAAAACATTGTTGAAATCAGCCGGCTCGCGTTTTCTTATCCGACGCGAGAGATTTTTACCAACCTGAATCTGGCGATGCCGCGCGGGCAGGTCACCGGCATCATGGGTGGCAGCGGCAGCGGAAAATCCACGCTGCTACGCTTGATCGGCGGGCAGTTGCAGCCTACAGGTGGCACGTGCAAGGTGATGGGGCAAGACATGCACCAGATCGGGCACGACGCCCTTTATGAACTGCGGCGCAAAATCGGCATGCAGTTTCAGCAGAATGGTTTGTTCACCGATATGTCGGTGTTCGACAACCTGGCGTTTCCCATGCGCGAAAAAACCAATTTGCCGGAAAGCCTGATTGAAGATTTGGTGCTGCTGAAACTCAACGCGGTGGGCTTGCGCGGCGCGGCGCAATTGATGCCGTCGGAGCTGTCGGGCGGCATGATGCGGCGTGTGGGCCTGGCGCGCGCCATTGCGCTCGACCCTGCGCTCATTATGTACGACGAACCGTTCGCGGGCCTCGACCCAATTTCGTGCAATGTGGTGGGCAATTTGATACGCCGCCTGAACGATGCGCTGGGCGTGACCTCCATCGTGGTGTCGTACGACGCCACTGAGGCGTTGAAAATTGTGGATTACGTTTATTTCATTGCCGATGGGGTGATCGCGGCGGAGGGGCCGACTGCAGAGGTAAAGGTTTCGACCGACCCGTTTGTGCATCAATTTATCCGCGGCCGGCCAGACGGGCCGGTGCCGTTTCATTATCCGTCTGCGCGCTACGCCGACGATTTGGCATTGGCGTCACGTGCGTAACAGCCCGAAGCTTGATTGTAAGTATTTGATTAGACGCAGGTTTTTGATGGGACTTGCTGCGGCTTTTGTAGCGCCAGCAGCGTGGGCGCAGCCGGGTTTGCGCACGGAATACGAGGCCTTTGCCCAAGAACTCGCCGCCAAACACAGTCTCGATCTGGATCAATTGCGCCGCCTGTTTGCGCAAATCAAACCACAGCCTTCGATCATTCGCGCCATGAACGCGCCGTCGACCGCGCTGCCGTGGCACGCGTTTCGCAAGAGCCATGTCGATGCGGTACGCATCAGCGGCGGCGTGAAGTTTTGGCATCAACATGCGGCGACACTCGCGCGCGCCAGTCGCGAGTACGGCGTGCCGGAAGAAATTATCTGCGCCACTATCGGCATCGAAACGCACTACGGTGGTTACACCGGCAGCTTCAGGATTTTGGATGCGCTGGCGACGCTGGCGTTTGATTATCCCAAGCGCGCGCCTTTTTTTCGCGATGAACTCGAGCAGTTTGTATTGATGGGTCAAGAGGCTTCGCTGGATCTTGCCGCCTTGCGCGGATCGTATGCGGGCGCAATGGGTATGCCGCAGTTTATGCCCAGCAGCTATCGAAAATATGCAGTGGATTTTGACGGCGACGGCAAGCGCAACCTGTGGAGCAGCGTGCCGGACGTGATTGGCAGTGTCGCCAACTATTACAAGCTGCACGAGTGGCAGCCGGGTGAGCCGGTGACGGTGCCTGCGCGCGTGGGTGCGAAGCCCGATGCCGCGTTGGTTGATGACATTACACCCAAAACTAGCGTGGCAGCGTTTCGCAAACTGGGTATCCAGCCTGTTACGCCGGTGGGTACGCAAGTGAGTACGCAAGTGAGCACGCAATTGAGCACACAAGTGAGTGAGGACGCGCTCGCCGCACTGTTACCGCTGGAAACCGTGGGCGGTACGGAATACTGGTTGGGATTCAAGAATTTTTATGTGATTACGCGCTATAACCGCAGCACGAATTACGCCATGGCGGTGCATGAAATCGCGGAGGGCATCAAAGCCGGCATCAAAGCGGCGCGGCGGGGGTAGAATGGTTTGCTGAAACGATTGATACCTCAAGCGGCATGCACAAGTTATCCGGTGATACACATGAACCCCCTTTTTGCAAAACGACGTATGCCTGCAGTGCTGGGCTTAACAGTGGCTGCGGTTGTCATGGTATGCGCCGGGCCGGCTGCGGCGCAAGATCGGCGCGGCGGGCGTGAGGCCGAGCGCCATCGCTTTCAAAACGAACACTGGCGTTGGGATAACCGCTTTAATCACAACCACTACTATCCTTCGGTAGGGTATGCGGTGCCGTTGTTGCCGATGGGGCATCTTTCGGTGGTGCATCGCGGTGCGCGCTATTTTTACCATTCCGGCGTTTGGTATAACGTCGCGGGCGGGCGCTATCTGGTGGCGCGGCCGCCATTGGGTGTGGTGATCCCAGTGTTGCCGCCGGGCCATACCACAGTGGTCGTGGGTGGCGTGCCTTACCATTACGCCAACGAGGTTTACTACAGTTCCACATCAAACGGCTACGTCGTTGCCGCGCCGCCTGAAGAAGCCGTCTGGCAGTCGCAAACCTTGCCGCAGCCGCAGCCGCAGTCACGGCCGCAACAGCCGGTGGCGACGCAAGCGCCGGCGAATGACCAGCACGTGCCGAACGCGAGTTGGACCATCGGTATGTGGTACTACTGCGACGCGTCACGCACGTATTATCCGTATGTGTCGAGCTGCGCCGAACCGTGGCGTGCCGTGCCCGCTGCGCCACCGCCTCAGCAGTAGCCGTCTGCGGGCGCTTGCGTGGTGCTTGCGATTGAGGGTGAGTGCGCTTGCCTAGCCGGAAAATACGTGTAACACATTGTTTATAAAGACTAAGTTTAATCCCGCTGCGCTCAATGTCCGCCTTACCCTACCGGCGTCTCGCCGGTTTTTATTTTTTCTATTTCGCGTATCTCGGTGCCTTTGCCCCGTTTTTTACGCTGTATCTGACATCGGTGGGCATGTCGGCGGTAGAGATTGGCGTGCTGATGTCGCTGCCCCAATTGACGCGCATTGTTGCGCCGCATTTGTGGGGCTGGCTGGCGGATCGCAGCAATAGCCGTCTGCGCGTGGCGCAGTGGGCCAGCGTGGCGGGGACGGTGGCGTGGCTGGGCGTGTTTGTGAGCGCGCAGTTTGTGTGGCTGTTTGTGGTGTTGCTGGCGGTGATGTTTTTCTGGAGCGCGGCGCTGCCGTTGGTGGAGGCCACCACACTCACGCATTTAGGCGATGAAACCGCGCGCTACGGGCGTATCCGCGTGTGGGGGTCGGTGGGGTTTATTGCGGCGGTAATCGGCGTGGGCTATTTGCTCGATCACTGGCCGCCCGAGGCGGTGTTGTCTATCGTGCTGGCGCTGATGCTGTGCATGCTGGCGCTGTGCTGGGCGGTGCCGGACGCGCATACGCCGCCGCACCCGTCGGACGATCAGCCGATTTGGGACATTCTAAAGCGCCCGGAGGTGATTGCGCTGATCGCAGCGGCGGGGCTGATGGCTGCGGCGCACGGGCCGTACTACACGTTTTATACGATTTATCTGGTCGATCACGGCTATAGCAAATCCATGGCGGGCTGGCTGTGGGCGCTGGGTGTGACTTGCGAAATCGGCATTTTTGTGTGGATGCCGCATTTGTATCGCGCGTTTACGCTGCGGCAGATTTTGCTGGCGAGTTTTGCGTTGGCCGTGCTGCGCTTTTTGCTGATCGCGTGGCTGATCGACAACATGGTGGCGCTGCTGGTGGCGCAGGCGCTGCACGCGGCGACTTTTGGCTCGTTTCACGCAGCGGCCATTGGCGTCATCCACAAAGTGTTTCGCGGACGGCATCAGGCGCGCGGGCAGGCGCTTTACGGCAGCTTCGCGTTCGGCGTGGGCGGGGCGTTGGGCGGGTTCGCCAGCGGGTATGCGTGGGCGGGGCTGGGGCCAGCTTGGACGTTTAGCTTGTCGTCGGCGGCAGCTTTGGCGGGGTTAGTGATCCTCTGGCGGAAATTGCACTTTTCTGAGGCTTAACCGAGACGTAGCAGGTAGTTCGCGCGGGGCGTCCTGTGAGATAATCGAGCATTAACAGTGGCTTAACCTGCGCAACGACTTCTGACGAATTTAACAATCATGGCCAACACGCTTTACGACAAACTCTGGGACAGCCACGTGGTGCATGTCGAACAAGACGGCACTGCGCTGCTGTATATCGACCGCCATCTGGTGCATGAAGTCACCAGTCCGCAGGCTTATGAAGGCTTGAAGCTCGCCAACCGCAAGCAGTGGCGCGTGGAATCGGTGGTGGCGACGGCGGACCACAACACGCCCACGCGCAACTGGGACAAAGGCCTTGAGGGCATCGACGACAAGGTGTCGCGTCTGCAAATCGAGACGCTGGATAAAAATATCAAAGAGTTCGGCGCGAAAGTTTATTTTCCGTTTCTCGATAAGCGCCAAGGCATTGTGCATGTCATTGGGCCGGAAAACGGTGCGACGCTGCCGGGCATGACGGTGGTGTGCGGCGATTCGCACACCAGCACGCACGGCGCGTTCGGCGCGCTGGCGTTCGGCATTGGCACCAGCGAGGTGGAGCATGTGCTCGCCACGCAGTGCATGGTGATGCAGAAGTATAAAAACATGAACATCGCCGTCGAGGGCAAGCTCGGCGTGGGTGTGACAGCCAAAGACGTTGCGCTGGCGGTCATCGGCAAAATCGGCACGGCGGGCGGCACGGGGCATGCGATTGAATTTACCGGCAGTGCGATTCGTGATCTGACCATGGAAGGCCGCATGACGCTGTGCAATCTGGCGATTGAAGCCGGTGCGCGCACGGGCATGGTGGCGTGCGACGAAAAAACCATTGCCTATTGCAAGGGCCGCATGTTCTCGCCCACCGGCGCGCAATGGGACAAGGCAGTGGAATACTGGCGCACGATGAAGAGCGATGACGGTGCGCATTTCGACACCTTGGTGACGCTCGACGCCGCGGAAATTCAACCGCAGGTAACGTGGGGTACCAATCCGCAGATGGTCACCACGGTGGGCGGCAAAGTGCCCGACCCGGCGCAGGAATCCGACAAAGTGCAGCGCGAGTGGATGGAGCGTGCGCTTAAGTATATGAATTTAAAGGCTAATACGCCCATAGTCGATATTCAGATCGACAAGGTATTTATCGGCGCGTGCACCAACTCGCGCATTGAGGATATCCGTGCAGCGGCGCACGTAGCCAAGGGTAAGAAGGTGGCGGCTAATGTGAAGCTGGCGATGGTGGTACCGGGTTCCGGCTTGGTGAAAGCGCAGGCGGAAGCAGAGGGGCTCGATAAAATTTTGACAGCGGCGGGCTTCGAGTGGCGCGAGCCGGGCTGCTCGATGTGTCTGGGCATGAACGAAGATCAGTTGTCGCCGGGCGAGCGTTGCGCGTCGACGTCGAATCGCAATTTTGAAGGGCGGCAGGGGCCCGGTGGCCGCACGCATTTGGTGAGTCCGGCGATGGCGGCTGCGGCGGCGATTGCGGGGCATTTCGTGGATGTGCGCACTTTTACTTGATTAAAAGGAGACAAACATGAAACGGATCGCAGCGTTATTGATCATGATGGGCGTGGTGCTGGCGGGCTGTAACACCGTGGCGGGCATCGGCAAAGATGTTGAAAGAGCGGGCGGTGCCATTCAAAAATCAACGAAGTAAGTCATCAGTAAGTCAAAAGTAAGTCATAAGTAAGTTATTGATATCCCATGGAAAAATTCATATGTAAAGAAGGGCTGGTGGCACCGCTGGATCGCGCCAATGTCGATACCGACGCCATCATCCCTAAGCAGTTTTTGAAGTCGATTCAGCGTACCGGCTTTGGCCCCAACTTGTTCGACGAGTGGCGCTATCTGGATCGCGGCGAGCCGGGCAAAGACGACGCCAAACGACCGGTGAATCCCGATTTCGTGCTCAACAAAAAGCGTTTCGAAGGCGCCACTGTGTTGCTCGCGCGCGAGAATTTCGGTTGCGGCTCGTCGCGTGAACATGCGCCGTGGGCTTTGCAGCAGTTTGGTTTTCAGGCGGTGATCGCACCAAGCTTTGCCGATATTTTCTTCAACAACTCGCTGAAAAACGGCCTGCTGTTGATTAAATTCGACGCGAAAATTGTCGATCAATTGTTCAAGGAAGCCGAGTCGAAAGAAGGCTATCGTCTGGCGGTGGATCTAGAAACACAAACCGTCAGCACGCCGGGCGGTGACAGCTTCAAGTTCGACATTGATCCGTTTCGCAAGCATTGCATCATGAACGGGCTCGACGACATTGGTTTGACGTTGGCGCATGCCGACAAGATTCGCGCGTTTGAGGCGCGGCATAAGGTGGCGCAGCCTTGGCTGTTTTAGGCTAGTTACCAGGATCGAGGATCGAGGATTGCGTAACCACTGTGGTGGGGGCGCTCAATCCTGAATCCTCGATCCTCAATCCTGAAAAATTGAGAATCCAATGAAATTAGCGGTATTAGCCGGTGACGGCATCGGCCCGGAAATCGTCGCGCAAGCTACGCGTGTGTTACGTGCGCTGGCCAAAGAGGGTTTGCCGATTGAAATGGAAGAAGCGCCGTTTGGCGGCGCGGGCTTTGATGCGTCGGGTGATCCGTTGCCGGCGGCGACGTTAAAGCTCGCCAAAGACGCTGATGCTGTGCTGTGTGGTGCTGTGGGTGGGCCGAAATATGACGCTTTGCCGCGTCCGCAGCGGCCAGAGCAGGGCATTTTACGCATCCGCAAAGAGCTGGCGTTGTTCGCCAATTTGCGTCCGGCGATTATGTATCCTGAGCTTGTGGGCGCGTCTTCGCTCAAGCCCGAAGTGGTGTCGGGCTTGGACATTTTGATTATTCGCGAACTCACCGGCGATATTTATTTCGGAGAGCCGCGCGGAAGACGCAACAACGCACGCGGCGAGCGCGAAGGCTACGACATGATGTTGTACTCCGAGCCGGAGATTCGCCGCATCGCTGAAATTGGTTTTCAAGCGGCCATGAAGCGCGGCAAAAAACTGTGTTCGGTGGACAAGGAAAACGTCCTAGAGACCAGCCGCTTCTGGCGCGAAATTGTTATCGACGTGGCAACAAAATATCCGCAGGTGGCGCTGTCGCACATGTATGTGGACAACGCAGCCATGCAACTGGTGCGCAACCCGAAGCAGTTTGATGTGATCGTTACCGGCAATATGTTCGGCGATATTTTGTCGGACGAGGCGTCGATGTTGACCGGCTCCATCGGCATGCTGCCGTCGGCCTCGCTCGACGCCAACAGCAAGGGTTTGTATGAGCCCAGTCACGGTTCGGCACCGGACATCGCGGGTAAAAACATTGCAAACCCGCTGGCGACGTTGTTGTCAGTGGCGATGATGCTGCGTTACACCTTTAACAAGGACGAGTGGGCCTACCGCATTGAAGCCGCTGTAAAGCGTGTGCTGGCACAGGGCTTGCGCACGGCGGATATTTATCAGGAAGGCACGACGAAAGTCGGTACGGTGGAAATGGGTGACGCGCTGGTCAAGGCGCTGTAGAGTTATTGTATAGCTATTTGTTTTTATTGAATTTTTATGAATAAGGTCGGGATTATCGGTTGGCGCGGGATGGTGGGCACGGTGCTCGTGCAGCGCATGCGTGACGAGCGCGATTTTGAGGCGATTGAGCCCACCTTTTTTTCAACGTCGCAGGCGGGCAGCAAAGGGCCGGATGTTGGTAAAGTGAGTGGCAAAGCTACCAGTTTGGTTAAAGACGCCAACAATATCGCTGACCTCGCCGCGCAAGATATTCTGATTTCGTGTCAGGGCAGTGACTACACCACCGACATTTACCCCAAACTGCGCGCGGCGGGCTGGAACGGCTATTGGATCGACGCGGCGAAAACGCTGCGCATGAAAGACGACGCGGTGATCGTGCTCGATCCGGTAAACATGTCGGTGATCCAGTCTGCGCTGGCCAAAGGCATCAAAAATTACATCGGCGGCAATTGCACGGTGAGCTGCATGCTGATGGGGCTGGATGGGCTGTTCAAGGCGGACCTCATTGAGTGGATGACGTGCATGACGTATCAGGCGGCCTCCGGCGGGGGCGCGCAGCATATGCGCGAGCTGCTGACGCAGTTTGGATTGGTGCATGCCTCGGTGGCGGATTTGCTCGCAGATCCAGCGTCATCGATACTCGACATCGATAAAAAAGTCCTGCAAAAACAAAATGATGGCTCATTGCCGCGCGAGAACTTCCGCGGCGTGCCGTTGGCCGGCAACCTGATTCCGTGGATTGATCAGGATATGAAAAACGGCATGACGCTTGAGGAGTGGAAGGGCGGTGCTGAGACCAATAAAATTCTCGGTCGCGGCGCGCCGTTCGACAAACCGGCTACGCCTATCGACAGCCTGTGCGTGCGCGTAGGGGCCATGCGCTGCCACAGTCAGGCGCTGACGATCAAGTTGAAGCACGATGTGCCGCTGCCTGAAATCGAGCAAATTTTGGCGACTGCGAACCCATGGGTGCGCGTGGTGCCCAACGAGCGCGAGGCGACCGAGTGTGATCTGACGCCAGCGGCCGTGACGGGCCGGTTGCACATTCCGGTCGGGAGGCTGCGCAAGCTGGCTATGGGCGGCGAGTATTTGTCGGCGTTCACGGTGGGTGACCAACTGCTGTGGGGTGCCGCCGAGCCGTTGCGGCGGATGTTGGGGATTCTGCTGCACCAGCGGTAGTTTTTATTTAAAAACAAATACTTAGACTACATTGTTCATGTAGGCACCTTGAACTTGTTGTATTTTGTTCACACAGACGCTTAATTTATTGAATTAATTGAGATTAGTTGCGTCAGATGGCATGCACGCAAGACCACAAGGAATAGTGGTCAGTCAACGCAAAAAACAGAAAATGCACTGAATGTGGTTCGGTGCCGTGCCTAATTTCACACGGCACATGAACTTGAATCCCTAAGTGTTTGATGTTAGCTTAGTATTTCCAAGAATATTCGAATCCTAGAGGTGGCGCTGTGCGGGAATTCAAACTCAAAAAATGGGTGGCCGCTGGGTTAATGGCATCCATGCCCTATGCTGGCATGGTCGATGCAGCCGGACTGGGCAGATTGAACGTGTTGTCACAATTAGGGCAGCCGTTCGCAGCCGAGATTGAGCTGGTGAATGTGGCCAAAGAAGAATTGGCATCGCTTAAAGCCAATCTCGCTTCGCCTGCGGCGTATCAGGCTGCGAACCTGCAATTCAACCCGTCGCTCAACGCGCTGCGTTTGTCGGTGGAGCGCCGTCCGAATGGCACGCCGTATATCCGCGCCACGTCGTTTCGGCCTGTCTCCGAGCCATTTCTGGATTTGCTGATCGAACTCGTATGGCAAGGCGGCAAAGTCGCCCGTGAATACTCAGCGCTGCTGGATCCGCCGGGCATGGAGTCTCCTGCCCCCGCAGTGACTGCCCCCGTGGTTGCAGCACCTGCTGCACCGGTGGTCTCCGAAGCGCCGACTGCCAAACCGCCGGTAGCCGTGCAGACGCCTGCGCCGGCAACGCCCGCACCCGTCGCCAAACCTGCGCCCGCGCCCGCGTCCGCGCTTGCCGCAGGCGCTAAACAGGTCACCGTCAAGCAAGGCGATACGCTCGGCGGCATCGCCAATAGTGTCAAGCCCGAAGGTGTGTCGCTCGAACAAACCTTGGTTGGCTTGTTCCGTGCCAATCCTGATGCTTTTATCGGCAACAATATCAATCAGTTGCGCGCTGGCAAGATTTTGAATGTGCCGGAGCGCGAGCAACTCGCAGCGGTTAATCAAGGCGAAGCCGCGCAAGAAGTGCGCGTGCACAGCACTAACTGGAACAGCTATCGCCAAAAAGTGGCAGATACCGCGCCCGCCACTGCTGATGCCGCACAGTCGGCCAAAGGCAAAATCACCGCGCGCGTCGATGACAAAGGCACAGCAGCGGGGCCAAAAGATGTGGTCGTGCTGTCGAAAGGCGACGCAGGCGGCGCTGCCGGCGGTAAGGGTGCCGATCGCGTGCGTGCCTTGCAGGAAGACCTTGCGGCGCGTGACAAGGCGTTGGTGGAATCGAAAGAGCGCATTGCGCAGCTCGAAAAAACCCTGAAAGACATGCAAAAGCTGGCCGAGATCAAGAATCCGGTCGCAGCCGCAGCACAAAAAGGCGCGGAAACGAAGGCCGACATGAAGGTGCCGCCGCCCGAAGTGAAGGCACCGCCGAAGGCTGAGCCGACTAAAGTGGAACCGCCCAAGGCCGAGCCACCCAAAGCAGAACCGCCGAAGGTTGAGCCGCCGAAGGCCGATACGCCGCCGTCGCCGCCGAAGGCTGATGCCGCGCCTGCGCCGAAGAAAGCTGCGTCGCCGCCCCCACCTCCGCCACCCGCGCCTGAGCCCGGCATCATGGATACCGTCATGGACAATATCTTGCCCATCGGCGGTGGCGCTGCTGCATTGCTGGCTGCCGGCGGTGGTTTCTGGGCTTATCGCCGTCGCAAAAAGAACGGTGAAGACGACGACGATGCTGCAACGCCGTCGTTCAAGACCGAGCCGCATCGGAGTGAATCGCCTGACGCAGGCATGGCGACCTTGCCCGCTGCTGCCGCTGCCGCCGTGGCGGCTGAAGCGACCGTCGCCAATGTGTCGGATGTGGTGGACCCGATTGATGAAGCGCAGGTCTACATCGATCATGGCCGCGATGCGCAAGCCGAAGATATCCTCAAAGAGGCCATGGGCAAACAGCCTGCCCGCGAGGATATTCCGCTCAAGTTGCTGGAGGTTTACGCCGCACGTGGTGATAAAGATGCCTTCAATGGGGCTGCGACTGAGTTTCATACGCTGACCGGTGGCGCAGGTGGCAACTGGGGCCGTGCTGCGGCCATGGGCTATGCGCTTGATCCGGGTAACGCCCTGTATCCGACCACCACTGAAGTGGTGGACCTCACCGCGCCGGATTCTTCTGCAGCGAACGTTGATTTGGATATCGGCGGTGGCGCTGACGCGAATACCGATGCGATGGGCACCACCACCGATATCCTGCTGGACGAGGGCGGGGCAGACGCCGATGCCGATCTGAACAAAACCATGATGATGACGCGTGACTCGTCGGCTGTGGTCGAGGAAGTGTCACTCGCCACACCGCCGTCGACCTCCATGGACATGGATTTCAAAATTGATTTGCCTGCGGCTAGCGTGCCGGATGTGGCCACTATTGCCACTGTTCCTGAAACGCCTTCGGCCAATAACAATTTGATGGACTTTAATCTGGATCTGCCTGCGGCGTCGGAACCGGAAGCCAAGCCTGCGCCTTCGCCAGCCGCAACGGCAGCCGACAGCGGCCTGGATTTTAAAGTTGACCTGTCAGGCATTGATCTCAATCTCGATGACAAGCCGACTATCGCCGCGCCGGCCATCGCACCCGCAGCGGCAGGCGGGGCCAAGGACGCGCATTGGGAAGACGTGCAGCAGAAATTCGATCTCGCCCGTGCGTACCAAGAGATGGGTGACAAGGAAGGTGCCATTGAAATCCTACACGAGGTTGAACGTGAAGGAGACGTCGGGCAAAAGGCCGAAGCGCAAAAGATGTTGCAGTCGCTCAAGTAATACGGTTTTACGTTATCACTGGGCCGCGGCGGGCGACTGCTGCGGCCTTTTTTTATCAATAAAATCATGCGCATAGCGCTGGGCATCGAATACGAAGGCAGTGGTTTCTGTGGTTGGCAGACGCAGCCCGACGGTTGCGCCGTGCAAGATCATCTGGAAGCAGCACTGACGCAGATTGCCGCCCAGCCGGTGGCGACGTTCTGTGCCGGGCGCACTGACACCGGGGTACACGCTTGGGCGCAGGTGGTGCATTTTGACTGCACCGCTGTGCGGCCTGAATCCGCCTGGGTGCGCGGCGTGAACGCGTTGCTGCCACCTGCCATCGCAGTCACCTGGATGCGGCCTGTTGCAGAATCGTTTCACGCGCGCTTTTCGGCGACCGCGCGACACTACTGCTACCGTTTGCTGAGCCATCCGGTGCGGCCCGCCGCCGATCATGGGCGCGTGGGGTGGTACCACGCCCCGCTGGATGTGGCGCGCATGCGTGAGGCGGCTGCGTGCTTGCCAGGCACGCATGACTTTAGTGCGTTTCGCTCGTCGCAATGTCAGGCCAAATCGCCGGTGCGCACGCTGACGCGATTGGAAATCCGTCGCGATGGAGCGTATTTGTTGTTTGACCTCAGCGCGAACGGTTTCCTGCATCACATGGTGCGCAACATCATCGGTAGCCTGATTTACGTCGGCAATGGCCGCCATGACCTCGCCTGGGTGAGTGAGTTATTGGCGCAACGCGACCGCACGCACGCCGCGCCCACGTTCGACGCGGCAGGGCTCTATCTGGCCGGGGTTGAGTACGCGGCGGCGTGGGGCCTGCCACGTGGCGGGCGGGTGCAATCACCATGGATCGATCAGGAGAATCACAAGTGACAGCGGTGACAGCAGCCAAAATTTGCGGCATTACGCGAGCGCAGGATGCGCTGGCCGCCGCGCGCAGCGGTGCCAACGCCATCGGCTTCGTGTTTTATGCCCAGAGCCCGCGCTACGTGACGTCAGCCAGCGCGGCCGCGATCATGCAGAGCTTGCCGCCGTTTGTGTCGACGGTGGGTTTGTTCGTCAACGCCACCGAGGAGGATATTGCGCAAACACTGTCGCAAGTGCGCGTGGATTTGCTGCAATTTCATGGCGACGAAACGCCGGCATTTTGCCGTCAGGTTTCCCGCACGTGCAATACACCGTATCTGCGCGCGCTGCGAGTTCGGGCAGGGATGGATTTGCTACAATACGCCCGCGATTATCGCGATGCCAAGGCGCTGTTGCTCGACGCTTACGTCGAAGGCACGCACGGCGGCACTGGTGCCACCTTTGATTGGGCGTTGATTCCGCAAAAGCTGCCGTTGCCCGTTGTGCTGTCGGGTGGTTTGACACCCGACAATGTCGCGGTGGCCATACGGGCCGTGCGGCCATGGGCGGTGGATGTGTCGAGCGGGGTGGAGCAATCCCAAGGTATTAAGGATGCGGCGAAAATCGCGGCGTTCATGACAGGAGTTCGTAATGCAGATGTATGACCTGCCCGATGGCTTGGGGCACTTCGGGCCGTATGGCGGCGTATTTGTGGCCGAGACGCTGATCGATGCGCTGGATGAATTGCGCGCTGCGTATGAGAAGTATCAGCACGACGATGAATTCAAAAGAGAATTCGCGTATGAGCTTAAACATTACGTGGGTCGCCCCAGCCCGGTGTATCACGCCAAACGCTGGTCGGAACACTTCGGCGGCGCGCAGGTTTATTTGAAGCGCGAGGATTTGAATCACACTGGCGCACACAAAATTAACAACGTGATCGGCCAGGCTATGCTCGCCAAACGCATGGGCAAGCCGCGCGTGATCGCCGAGACTGGCGCGGGCCAGCACGGTGTCGCCACCGCCACCATTGCTGCGCGCTACGGTATGGAATGCGTGGTTTACATGGGTTCTGAAGACGTGAAGCGTCAAGCGCAAAACGTTTATCGCATGAAGCTTTTGGGGGCCACCGTGGTGCCGGTGGAAAGCGGCTCCAAAACGCTGAAAGACGCGCTCAATGAAGCCATGCGCGATTGGGTGACCAACGTTGAGCACACTTATTACATCATCGGCACAGTCGCGGGGCCGCATCCATACCCGATGATGGTGCGCGATTTTCAGTCGATTATCGGTATTGAGGCGCTGCTACAAATGCCGGAAATGACCGGTCGCCAACCCGATGCGGTCGTGGCCTGTGTGGGCGGCGGTTCAAACGCGATGGGCATCTTTTATCCGTATATCAATGAGAAAGCTGTGCGGTTGATAGGCGTTGAGGCGGCGGGTCATGGCCTTGAAAGCGGCAAACATTCCGCCACGCTCACCGCTGGCAAGGCTGGCGTGCTGCACGGCAACCGTACTTATTTGCTGCAGGATGAGAACGGCCAGATCATCGAAACCCATTCCATTTCAGCCGGCCTTGATTACCCCGGCGTCGGCCCTGAGCATGCGTACCTAAAAGATATAGGCCGCGCGGAATATGTATCGATTACCGACGACGAAGCCTTGCAGGCATTTCACGACTTGTGTCGTCTCGAAGGCATCATTCCGGCGTTGGAATCAAGCCATGCCTTGGCGTATGTGGCTAAAATGGCACCGCGTATGAAGACGGATCAAATCCTGCTGGTGAATCTGTCGGGACGTGGCGACAAAGACATGCATACCGTGGCTGAAAAGTCCGGCATTCAGTTTTAAGATGTCTCGCATCTTTGCCACGTTTGATGCGCTCAAACAGCAGGGCCGCAAGGCGCTGATTCCCTTCATTACTGCCGGCGATCCGCACCCAAACATGACGGTGTCGCTGATGCACGCACTGGTCGCAGGCGGCGCGGATGTCGTCGAATTGGGCGTGCCGTTCTCCGACCCGATGGCGGATGGTCCGGTGATCCAGCGTGCCAGTGAGCGCGCGTTGCGGCATGGCGTAACGCTACGTCAAGTTATTGATTTTGTTAGGGAATTTAGAAAAACTAATAACCTCACGCCCGTGGTGCTGATGGGCTACGCCAACCCCATTGAAGCGATGGGCCCTGAACACTTTGCGGATGTGGCTAAAGCCGCTGGCGTGGATGGCGTGCTGGTGGTGGATTACCCGCCGGAAGAAGCGCAGTCGCTGGTCAAGCTGCTGGATGCGCGTGCACTCGATACGATTTTTCTGCTGTCGCCGACCACGCGTGACGCGCGGCTTGAGCAAGTGGGCAAGCTGGGGCGCGGCTATTTATACTATGTTTCGCTCAAGGGCGTGACCGGTGCGGGCAATATAGACACCGTTGAAGTGGCCAAGCGCGTCCATCACATTAAAAAATTCACTGACTTACCGGTCGGCGTGGGCTTCGGCATACGCGATGCCGAATCCGCAAAGCGTGTGGCAGCAGTCGCCGATGCCGTGGTGATCGGCAGCCGGTTGGTGCAGGAAATCATCGACGCCGGTGCCGATGCCCCGGCGCGCTTGCAGGCTTTGCTGGCAGGCATACGCGCCGCGATGGATCAAGGCTGAGCGCATGAGCTGGCTGCAAAAACTGCTGCCGCCAAAAATCAAGCGTGATGCCGGCGGCCCGAAGAAGGCCATGCCGGAAGGGTTGTGGAGCAAATGCAGCGCTTGTGAAACGGTGCTCTACCGCACTGACCTGGAAAAAAATCTACAGGTTTGTCCCAAGTGCGCGCACCACAATCGCATTACCGCGCGTGAGCGGCTGGACGGCTTGCTGGATGCCGAAGGGCGCTACGAGATCGGCGTAGAAGTGCTGCCAGTCGATACGCTCAAATTTAAAGACCGCAAGCGCTATGTGGATCGCATCGCCGAAGCGCGCGAAGCGGCATCGGAAGACGATGCTCTGGTGGTTATGCAGGGCAGCATCAAGACCGTGCCGGTGGTGGTGGCGGCATTTGAGTTCAAGTTCCTCGGCGGCTCGATGGGATCCGTGGTGGGCGAGCGCCTCGTGCGCGGCGTACAGGCTTGTCTGGATCAACGACTGCCGTTGATTTGTTTTACCGCCAGCGGCGGCGCGCGCATGCAGGAAGGCGTTTTGTCGCTGATGCAAATGGCGAAAACCTGCGGCGCGCTGACGCAGCTCGCGCAAGAGAGGCTGCCGTTCATCAGCGTGTTGACCGACCCCACCATGGGCGGCGTGTCGGCGAGCTTTGCGATGATCGGCGACGTGGTGATCGCCGAACCGGGCGCGCTGATCGGCTTTGCCGGCCCGCGGGTCATTGAGCAGACGGTGCGTGAAAAACTGCCGGAAGGCTTTCAGCGCGCCGAGTTTCTACTGACCCACGGCGCGATCGACATGATTGTTGACCGGCGCGCGATGCGGGACAAGCTCGCCAGCTTGTTGACGTTGCTACTCAAGCAATCGATGCCTTCTTAAAAAACTCTATAAAATCAATTAGTTACATGAGTTCTGCCGAACTGCCTTGCACCCTCGACGGCTGGCTGGCGCACATCGAACGGCTGCATCCGCAAAGCATTGCGCTAGGGCTGGATCGCGTGCTGGCGGTGAAAGATGCGTTGGGGTTGTCGCCGGGTTTCCCGGTGATTATCGTGGGCGGCACCAACGGCAAAGGTTCGGCATGCATGATGCTGGAAGCGATTCTGCAGCAGGCGGGCTACAAGACGGGCTGTTACACCTCGCCGCATTTGCTGCGCTACAACGAGCGCGTGCGCATCGCGCGGGCCGATGCGGGCGATGACGATCTGGTGCGCGCGTTTGGCCTAGTGGAACAGGCGCGGGCGCTGGTGAAGGTGCCGTTGACGTACTTTGAGTTCGGCACGCTCGCAGCGATGGCCTTGTTTGTCGAGGCGCAGGTGGCGGTGGTGATACTGGAGGTCGGTCTCGGTGGGCGGCTGGATGCGGTCAACGTGTTTGAGCCGGATTGTGCGATGGTGATGAGTGTGGCGCTGGACCACATGGATTATCTGGGCGACACGCGCGAGAAAATCGGTTTTGAAAAAGCCGGGATTTTCCGGGCCGGCAAACCGGCGATCTGTGCTGATACGGATCCACCGCAGTCTTTGGTCGAACACGCCGCCGCAATTGGCGCGAAACTGTTGACTCGGGGCCGCGATTTTGAGGTGCGATCCGCCGCCAGCCAGTGGGGATATCAAGGTCCGGGTGGCGCGCGTCATGGTCTGCCTTGGCCGGCGCTGCGCGGCGCATATCAACTGGCCAATGCGGCGGCGTGTATCGCTGCGCTGGACAGTTTGCGTGATCGCCTGCCGGTTACCATGAACGATATCCGCAGTGGTTTGTTGCTGGCAGAAAATCCCGGACGCTTTCAGGTGTTGCCGGGGCAACCCACGGTAATTCTGGATGTCGCACACAATCCGCATGCAGCGCAGGCACTGGCCGCCAGTCTGAAAAGCATGCCACGCGGCGGGCGCACGCTGGCGGTGTTTGGCATGTTGTCTGACAAAGATATCGACGGCGTGATTGCCATCATGAAGCCGCAGGTGACGCAGTGGTTTGCTGTCACGCTCGGCGGGCCGCGCGGGACCAGTGCGGATGTGTTGGCGGGCAAGCTCGGCCTAGCGGGCATCTGCGCAGTCAAACGTTGCGACAGTGTGGTTGCGGGGCTACGTGCGGCTCACGGGATGGCGCTGGTTGATGATAAAATTCTTGTCTTCGGATCGTTTCACACGGTATCCGAAGCGATGCAAGCCCGGGCAGTGAATCATTGAGCGTGTAAGCAGACAGTAGCGGAAAGCAAAAGCAAAAGCGTTATGGCCAAGCCCGTCAGCGAAGAAGAACTCCAGCTAAAAAAGCGTGCGCGCAGGCGCCTTATTGGCGCATTGGTGCTGGTGGTTGCGGTAGCGGCGGTATTGCCGATGGTGTTGGATTCCGAGCCGAAGCCCACATCGCAGGAAGTCAATATTCAGATTCCGTCGCCCGATGCCAAGGGTGGCTTTACGTCCAAGCCTGCGCCTGCAGTACCCGGAAAGGCGGTCGCCTTGGTCAAGCCGCCCGAGGCGAAAGAGCCTGCGTCCGCTACACTGGCCGAGCCGCAAAAAGATGCGACGCCTGTGCTTGAACCGAAACCGGTTACCGAAAAGCCGCCAGAAAAGCCTCCGGCAAAAGCGCCTGAGAAAGCCGCAGTAAAGCCGCCGGAGAAGGACGCTGATAAATCGGCCGCGCCCAAACCGGGGCCGGGCACGTTTTATATTCAAGTGGCGGCGTTCGCTGAATCTGACAAGATTAAACAGGTGCAACAGCAAATCGGCGATGCAGGCTTGCGCTCGTACACGGAAGTGGTGGCCGCAGCCAAAGGCAATGTGACACGCGTGCGCGCCGGGCCCTTTACTACACGCGAGGAAGCCGAAGCCGCGCGCGCGAAATTGGCGACGATGGGGCTTGAAGGCAAAGTCGCTGCGCGCTGATGGTGCATCAGTGACGATGGCGGCGGTCGATGACGCTGTTTGATCACGCGGTGCTTGCTATTACCGGGTTTTCGGTGCTGCTGGGGCTGTTGCGGGGCTTGACGCGCGAGGTGATTGCGCTGGCGAGTTGGGCAGTGGCGTTTATCGTGGCCAGCATCTACGGCGGGGATGCGGCACCATTGCTGGCACAGCAAATCCCAGATGACAGTTGGCGTGCGCTGGCGGCGGTGACGGCGGTATTTTTTGCGGTGCTGATTGTGATGAGCTTGGTGGCGTTGCTGATGTCCAAGCTCATTAACAGCGCGGGATTGGGGTTTGAAGATCGCGCCTTGGGCGGTTTGTTTGGTTTGGTGCGCGGTTTACTGGTAGTGCTGGTGCTGGTGTTGCTGGCAGGCTTGACGGCGTTGCCGCGCCAGACGGTGTGGAAAGATGCTATGCTCGCCGCGCCTTTGGAAAAGCTCGCGGTGGCAGTCAAGCAGTGGTTGCCGCAAGATTGGGCGAAATACATTTCGTACGGGTAATCAGTAATAAGGGTCAGGCGATGTGCGGAATTCTCGGTGTGGTGGCAAAAACGCCGGTTAACCAGCTCCTCTACGACGGGCTGCTGGTGCTGCAACATCGCGGGCAAGACGCGGCAGGCATAGTCACTGCCGACGGCGCCAACTTTCACTCGCATCGCGGCATGGGCATGGTGCGCGACGTGTTCCGCACGCGCAATATGCGTGCGTTGAGCGGCTATGCGGGCATCGCCCACACGCGCTACCCGACGGCGGGCTCGGCGTCGTCCGTCGCAGAATCGCAGCCGTTTTATGTGAATTCGCCCTTTGGTATCGTACTCGGCCACAACGGCAATCTCACCAATACCGAGCAGCTCAAAATCGATTTGTTCCGTTCGGATTTGCGCCATGTGAATACCGGTTCGGATTCGGAAGTGCTGCTCAATGTGCTGGCACACGAGTTGCAGAACAACGCCACCAATTACAAGCTCGATCCGGCCACTATATTTGCTGCCGTGTCTGGCGTGCACCGGCGCTGCCAGGGCGCGTATTCGGTGGTGGCGATGATCGCAGGCTACGGCATGTTGGCTTTTCGCGACCCCTTTGGCATACGCCCGCTGATTTTTGGTCGCATCGAAACCGACACGGGTTTTGAATACATGGCCTCATCAGAGAGCGTCGCGTTGGACGCGCTGGGTTATGAGGTGGTGCGTGATGTGGTGCCGGGCGAGGCGATTTTTATTGATATGGACGGCAAGTTTTACAGCCACCAGTGCGCGCCCAAGGCGGCGTTAAATCCGTGCATTTTTGAGTTTGTGTATCTGGCGCGGCCCGATTCGGTGATGGACGGTATTTCGGTCTACGAAGCGCGCTTGCGTATGGGCGAGAGCCTAGCCGATAAAATAAAGCGCCAGTATGCGAATCTGGATATTGATGTGGTGATTCCGGTTCCGGATTCCAGTCGTCCGGCGGCGATGCAGTTATCGAAGCATTTGGATTTGCCGTATCGCGAAGGCTTCATCAAAAATCGCTACATTGGACGTACTTTCATCATGCCGGGGCAGTCGGTACGCCGCAAATCAGTGCGGCAAAAGCTCAACGCCATTGATATGGAGTTTCGCGGCAAAAATGTGCTGATTGTTGATGATTCCATTGTGCGCGGCACCACCAGCAGTGAAATCGTGCAAATGGCGCGTGATTCGGGGGCGCGCAAAGTGTATTTTGCCTCGGCAGCGCCGCCGGTGCGATTTCCCAACGTGTACGGCATTGACATGCCGACGCGCGAAGAGTTGATCGCCAGCCAGCGCAGCGATGAAGAAATCGCGCGTGAAATCGGCTGCGACGAGCTGATCTACCAAGACCTCGATGCGCTGATTAACGATGTGCGAAGCGTGAACCCGGCAGTGAAGAAATTCGAAGCGTCGTGTTTTGACGGGGTTTACGTGACCGGCGATATCACCCAAGCGTATCTCGATGGGGTGGAGCAGGAGCGTCGCGACAGCCGCAAGCGTGCCCGCGAGTCGGCAGCGCAGCAGTTGGCGCTTGAGCTTGAAACCTCTGAATAATCAATTAGTTACGTATTGTAGGTGATGTATGTACGACGTCGAAGCCTTCCGCGAAACGCGAGTCGAAGTCCTACAGGCGCTGATCAAGGCGCATCCGTTGGCGACACTGGTGGTTACTACGTCGCAGGGACTTGAGGCCAACCACATTCCGTTGTTGATGGATCCAGCTCCAACCCCGTATGGCACGTTGCGTGGGCATGTGGCGCGGGCGAACCCGGTGTGGCGAACATTCACCGCTGATGCAGAAGCGCTGGCCGTATTTCAAGGGCCGCAGGGCTACATTACACCGTCGTGGTACCCGTCCAAAGCGGAGCATGGCAAGGTGGTGCCGACCTGGAACTATGCCGTGGTGCATGCACACGGGCCGCTCAAAATCTATGAGGATGCCGAATGGCTGCGCGCGCTGGTGACGCGTTTGACGAGCAGTCAGGAATCACCACGGGCCGCGCCGTGGCGCGTGACCGACGCGCCGGACGACTACGTGAACACGATGCTGAAAGCTATCGTGGGTATCGAGATTCCTGTTAGCCGCCTGCAAGGCAAGTGGAAAATGAGCCAAAACCGGTTGCCGCGAGACCGTGACGGCGTTGTCGGCGCGCTGGAGTCGCAAGGCGATACGGCTAGCCGGTCATTGCTAGGTGCCATGCGGCGGTGAAAGTCGTCGTCCTCGGCGCGGGATTGCTGGGCGTCACATCGGCGTATTACCTGCAGCAACTGGGGCATGAGGTGATTGTGCTCGACCGGCAAGCGGCACCGGCGGCCGAAACCAGTTTTGCCAATGGCGGCCAGATTTCTGTGAGCCATGCCGAGCCGTGGGCCAACCCCAGTGCGCCGTTCAAAGTGTTGCAATGGTTGGCCAAAGAAGATGCTCCGCTGTTGTTCAGGCTGCGCGCGGACACGCGGCAGTGGCTGTGGGGCTTGCAGTTCTTGCGCGAATGCACGCCAGCGCGCACGCGCCGCAATATCGAACAAATTGTGCGGCTGGGGTTATACAGCCGCGAGATGCTGCAAGCGTTGCGGCGGGAAACGGGCATTCGCTACGATCACCGCACGCAGGGCATCTTGCATTTTTACACCTCGCCGAAGGAGTTTGATGCCGCACTCAAGCCCGCTGAGCTGATGCGCGAACTGGGTTGCGAACGACGTGTTATTTCACCGGATGAGGCGGTGCGGATTGAGCCTGCGCTCGGCCATATTCGCAATCGATTGGCCGGCGCAACTTACACAGCCGAGGATGAATCGGGCGACGCCAATCTGTTTGCGCGCGAGGTGGTGCGGTTATGCCACGACCGCGGCGTGCGGTTTCTAATGAGCCACACGGTGACGGCACTGCGCGCAGCCGCCGGAAACCAAGGCGCGTTCATCGAGCACGTGGAAGCGACTGATGCGGAAGGCCGCTTTCAGCGCATTCGGGGCGACGCTTATGTGCTGGCGCTGGGCTCGGTGAGTCCCCTGTTGGCGGTGCCGCTGGGCGTGCGTTTGCCGATTTATCCGGCCAAGGGTTACTCGGTGACGATGCCGGTGAAGGATGATGCCAAGGCAAATCAAGTATCGTTGACGGATGACGAGTTCAAACTGGTGTATTCGCGGCTGGGCAACCGGTTGCGCATCGCCGGGACTGCGGAGTTCAACGGCTACGACCGCGATTTGAATCGGGTGCGCTGTGAAGCCATTGTGCGGCGTGTTGAAGACATATTCCCGGGAGCGGGCGACAGCACGCAAGCGCAGTTCTGGACGGGCTTGCGGCCCGCTACACCGAGCAATGTGCCCTTGATCGGCAAAACGCGATTGCCGAATCTGTACCTGAATACGGGACACGGCACCTTGGGCTGGACGCATGCTTGCGGCTCAGGCAAGTCGATTGCGCGCATCGTCAGCGGCCTTGAGCCTGAAGTGGATTTCGCCTTCGCGGCTCTCGCGTAGATCGCGCGTAGATTGACAAACGGATGTGCTGCGGGTAACGTAAGGTCTTGTTTTATCGCGCCGATTTGACTGGTTCAGCTTGCGGGCGCGTAATAAATCCGGCTAAAGAGAAAGCGGTTCGTCTCCAACCCGGTACAGCGCAAGCGGACCGGGTTTTTTATTGGGAGCGCGCCATTTAAGGAGCAGGATCATGAAACGCGGATTTACCACGAGCATTTTGCACTCCGATCTGGAGGCGCCTATTGAACACTATTCTGTGCATAAGCCGATGCATATGGCGGTGGCGTACGGCTATGAAGACGCACGTGAACTGGCGCGGGTGTTCAAAGGTGAGGCGGCGGGATATGCCTATGGGCGTCAGGGCAATCCCACGACAGCGGCGCTGGAATCCAAGGTGAGCAAGATGGAAGACGGTATTGCGACGGCCTGCTTTGCGACTGGCATGGCGGCTATTGCCTCCACTTTTGTGGCATTGTTGCGTGCGGGCGATCATGTGGTGTCGAGTTCATTTCTGTTCGGCAACACCAACAGCCTGTTCGGCACATTCAATACCTGGGGCTGTGAGATCAGCTTTGTCGATCCGACGGATGTCGCCAATATAGAACGTGCAATCCGACCCAACACGCGCCTAGTGTTCGTGGAAACCATTGCCAACCCACGCACACAAATCGCGGATATGACGCGCATCGGCGAGTTGTGCGCACAACGCGGTTTGATTTACGTGGTGGACAACACCATGACTTCGCCGTATCTGTATCGTGCAAAGCGCGACAAGGCCAGTTTGGTGATCAATTCGCTGACCAAATACATCGGCGGTCACGGCAACGCGCTGGGGGGCGCGGTGACCGATACCGGGCTGTATGACTGGACGACGTTCGGCAACATTTACGATACCTATAAGAACGCCAAGCCAGCCCTATGGGGCATACAGCAAATCCGCAAGAAGGGCTTGCGTGATGTGGGAGCGACCTTGGCCGCAGAGCCCGCGCACCGTATTGCAGTCGGTGCCGAAACGCTGGCGCTGCGCATGGAGCGGGCTTCCGGCAATGCGCTGGCGCTGGCGGGATTTCTGGCGGGGCACGCCAAAATAGCCAAGGTGTATTACCCCGGTTTGGAAGATCATCCGCAACACAAGCTGGCGGGTGAGTTGTTCAAGGCCTATGGCGCGTTGATGAGCATTGAGTTGGCCAGCGGTATTGATTGCTTTGATTTTTTGAATAAATTGGAACTGGTAATCTCGTCCAGCCACCTTGGCGACAATCGCACGTTGGCGATACCGATTGCACAGACGATCTACTGGGAAATGGGTGCGGCACGGCGTGCTGAAATGGGCATTGCGGAATCGCTGATTCGGCTGTCGATCGGGATTGAGGACGCGGATGATTTGATTGGGGATTTTCGCCGGGCGCTGGAGAAATCGTAGTTTGAGCAGGTTGCGAAAGTGTCTCTGGGTATTACGGCTTTCGGGCTGCGAGGCGACACGGGTATCTGGGGTATCTGGGGTATAACCTCTTGATTCGTCGAGGGAAACATAAAGTCTGCCGTAATTTTTAGAAGTGCCCTATTGCAAATAGCGCCAAGCCTTCCACTACAGCACTTCACTGCGCCCACCTGGTACCGCCAAAGTGCGCTACGCTCCGTCCATGACCAATCTAACCTCACAGCGCCACCGAGTCACCGGCGACACAGGCTCCGTCTTTACCGACATGTACACCCGCGGCATGACCGATGGCTTGCCGGTGATTCCGCCTACTGAAGAAGCCGTACACGCCATGCTGGGCGGCACACCGCCCGACACGCTGATCGCCACACTGCCGCCAGAGCGCGGCCCGGCGACCGCCGAGAAGATCGCCATTAACGCGGTGATGGCGGGTTGTTTGCCGGAATACTTTCCCGTGGTGCTGGCTGCGATACGTGCGGTGGCTGCGCCCAAGTTCAATCTGCTTGGCGTGCAAACCACCACCAACCCGGTGGGGCCGGTGCTGTTGCTTAACGGCCCGATACGCAAGGCGCTGCAAGTCAACTGCGGGCGCGGCTGTTTGGGGCCGGGCGCGCGCGCCAACGCCACTATCGGGCGCGCGTTGCGCTTGTGTTTGCTCAATATCGGCGGCTGCCCGCCGGGCGATGTGGACAAGGCTATACACGGCATGCCGGGCAAATTCAGTTTCTGTTTTGGCGAGAACGAGGAAGAAAGCCCGTGGACGCCGTTTCATGCGGACAACGGTTTTGTGCGCACGCAAAGCACGGTGACGGCCATCGCTGGGCAGGGTACGCAAAATCTTTACTGCGCCTGCCACGACCCGGCGGACATTGTGCACATGCTCGCCGACGGCATGGCGGTGATGGGTAACAATGGTTACTTGCGCGCGGTGGGCAACCCGCTCGTGATCCTTAGCCCCGGTCATGCGAAACTGTTTGCTGACGCGGGCTGGAACAAAGCGCGTTTGCAGCGGGCGTTATTTGAGCGCACGAAAATTCCGCGCAAGCGTTTCCCGCGCGCGGCGCAGTTATCCAAGCCGGTCTATAGCGACTATGCCGACGACGAGCCTTGTCTGCTATGTCAAAAGGCGGAAGAT
>JAYTWR010000077.1:0-38026 GCA_043743335.1 Burkholderiales bacterium | reverse complement strand
TTCTTTGGCACTCGTGCCAAAAAAACAAAAATCAGCACGTGCGGTGCTGAAAATTGAGGCTACGTGTTTCAAAAATTGGGGGTTTTCTGTCAGGCACTAGCTAATGTAGGCCTCGTGCATATCCACGGTGTCGTGCATCATGCCGAATACCGCAAAGCAATTTTGAATGCAGCGCGCGACTTCGTCCTCTAGCACCCGACGCAACAAGGCCAGCTCATCACCGGAGACACCTCCAATGCTGGCCCACGCGGACAAAGCGCCAGCGGCTATCGACACTTCGTCGTGCAAAATTTCGCGCAACAGCGGAAAGCGATCTCTCGATGCGCGGTAGCGCCGGTACCAAAGCGCGCGCAAGGCACGAGTGCGCACGGAACGCCGTGAACGCTCAAGTTTGGAATACAAACGCTCGTCCGCGTTACGCGTCGCAATACGACCCTGTACCGACACAATGGCGTGAGATAGCACCGGCGAATCGCTTGCGGCGCCGAAGTTGTCCAACGCCGGCAGAATCGGGTCGCCCACCGCGGCGAGCGCGGCCATGGCGGCGGCTCGCAATTCAGCAGTCTCCAGCGCCTGAATCATGGCGGGCCACAGCTTGGGTGCCATGACCGCCCCGGATGCCCGCAACGCGGCGCGCGCCACGCTGGGATCGGGATCGCGCAACAAATCCAGCAGCGGACGGTAGAAATTCGCCGAGCCTGCCCGCTCCATCACCAGCGCGGCGAACTTGCGTCTGTCTGGGTCGCTCGACCGCAGGTCGCGCAGCAGGCCCGGTCCGGCCGCGAGAACGCCTTCGACGCCGCAATGACGTATCAATCCAACGCTCGCGCCCAGCCGTTCTTGCTCTTGCGCAGAATCGAGATACCTGGCGACTTCGGGTATCAAATCCATGCCCTGCGCGCTAAGCGCCTCGATCATGGCGCCTTTGGCCTGCGCGTCCGATTCCACTTGCGCGGCAGCGCGCAATACGCTGACATCCACGCGCGCCTTGCCGCTTTCGATCCGGCGCGCGATTTCCAGACGTACCGCGCCGCTGGCGTGCCGTAACAGGTGCCTGCTTTCTTCCACATCCATCACGCCATCGCCATCGGTGAGCGCTGCCAGGCAATACAGCACCTCGGCAGGACGCTCACTGCCCAATCCGCGATGCAACAACGCCTGCGACTGCGCGTCATCCAGGTTCAACTGCGCGAAATTCGCCGCGCGCCGCGCCAAGGCGGTACGTAACGCGCCAAGATAAGCCCGGTATTGCACCAGCGCCACGCCCGACCAAATGCAACACGCAGCCAGCACCACGGCAGTGATACTCGTGGCGCCGAATCCCATCACGTTAATCAACCCGAAAAGCAACAGACCAGCGGCCCCGCCCGCCACGGGCTCCACGAAACTCTCCAGGCTCGCTTGGACTCGGGTGCGCTGTCTGGCGGGCAGGGGTTGAAACAAGGTCACGAAGGTGGTCTTGTCTACGGTGTAGCGAAACGATTGATCAATGATCTTGTTCGCCACCACGAGATAGAAAAGCACGCCCTCGGGCGCGCCCAATGCGGCGGCTATCACCACCACGAGTGCGCCGAGCACGAGGAGGGCCGGTAACGTAAGCAAGCCTCCACGCACACCAAACCGGCGCAAGATCCATGGCGCGAGCACGATGCTGGACAACAAACTGACGCCGCCCATAATCGCGGAATAAATGCCGAGAAATGAGGCCAGTTCTTCTGCCCTTGGAAAATGTTTTCCGGCCTCCACGTAAAACGCGTTGTCAATAAAGAAGTAACCCATCTGCCCCACTGCCACTAGGGCGATCATGATTCCAAAGTAACGGCTTTTCCACCATGGCGCGCCGGACGCCTCGATCTCTTTCTCGGCCGCCTCATTACCAGCGGCAACGGGCTCGTAGTGACGCAGTATGTGTAAAACGAGAACGATACCTACTGCGGCGCCCAAGGCGGACAGGTAAAACAAATCGGCGGATCCTATCCACCGCAAAAGCAAGGGCGTGCTCAGCCCGCACAATATGATTGCAACCGGTTCCCCGGCGCTAATGAATCCGAACAGCCGCTTGCCCTGCCGCAAGGTCATCAGTTGATTTGCTAGGCCCCATAACATCAGGGACGACAGTACGAATTCGATCTCGAAATAAACCACGCTTACGCCAGCGACCAAGGGGAGCTTGAACGCGATCCCCGCGCGCAGCAACAACAGCATGAGTATCTGCGCCGACAAGGTTCCGACCAGCAGCGCGCGCAGCCCCAGGGCGCGTTCGGCGCGCACGTATAAATATCCCGCAACGGGTACGCACAGCGCTTCGGCTAGGTAGGCCCAGGGAAGCGCGGCCGCACCGTAGAGTTCGATAAAAAGGGTGTGCGCCGCGTTTTGCGTGTAAACGCGTGGCATGCCGGCTACAAAAAAAGACGCTAGAAAAAGCAGAAGCGTCAGACGGATTTCGGGGGGCATGCTTCCGAAACGCAAACGCGAAATAGCAATGGCCGTGCCGCCCATGGTTCCGCCTAGATCGCTTTAAGCGCCGGTTCTTGCGCGATTTGCGCAGCGGCCTTGACGGCCTCCACTCGAATGTCACCCAGCAATTGCTCGATCTGAGATGCCTCCACCCCAGGGTTGAGGAGCGTGAATTTCAGGCAAGCTGCCCCTCTAACGCGAGTGCGACCGATCAAGGCACGCCCCGCGGCAAGCAGGCGCTCGCGAACCAAGGTGTTAACGGCGTCGGTCATGCCGCCCGGCCACTGGGGATTCACGCAGCGGAATACCACCGAATTTATCGACGGCGGACAGATCAATTCGAAATCACTGCTTTCACGTATGCGCTGCGCGGCGAACGCTGCGATTTCGACGGTGCGCTCAACGAGCGCGGCGAAACTGCGCCTGCCAAGACTTCGCAGACTAATGTAGACCTTCAAGGAATCAAAGCGGCGTGTTGTCTGGATCGATTTCGCGACCAAGTCCAAGGGCGCGTCAGCACGCGGGTGCTCCGGGTTAAGGTAATCGGCGTGCAAGCGCAGGCAATCCCAATTCGCCGCGTCCGCTATCAACAACACGCTCGCGCTGATAGGTTGCCAGAACAGCTTGTGAAAATCCACGGTCACCGAACTGGCAAGTTCGATACCCGCGAGCAGATGCCGTAGTTTCGCCGAAAACGCCAAGGCACCGCCGTAAGCCGCGTCCACGTGCAACCAGATACCGGCATCGCGCGCGATCGCACCGGTTTCGCGCAATGGATCGATGCTGCCGAAATCCGTGGTACCAGCGGTGGCGACAATCGCCATGGGCAACAAACCCCTGGCGCGCGCCTCGGCCAGCCGCGCCGACAGCGCCGTTACGTCCATGCGCTGCGCGTTGTCCACCGCAACCGGTATCACTGCCTCATGGCCCAGGCCCAGGATTGCCGCGGATTGAAGGACTGAAAAATGCGCCACCTCGGAACACAGAATGCGCAGACGCCCGGCTTGCGGCGGCAATCCTCGCGCCTGTACCGAGACGCCGAATTCGCGGGCGCAGCAAGCGTCCCGCGCGAGCAATAACGCCAGAAAATTGGATTGCGTCCCCCCACTGGTAAATACGCCATCACCTGCGGCGGGCATGCCGTAAAAATCCCGCAACCATTCGACCATGCGTTGCTCGAAATAACTCGCCGCTGGCGCTTGGTCCCACGAATCCATGGACGCATTGGTGGCGCTGATCAGCGCCTCCGCCGCCAGCGCGGGAATAAGCGGCGCGCAGTGCAAGTGCGCCATGGTCATTGGATGACTCACCGCGACGAGGTCGGGCAATATCTGCTCGCCCACCCAGCGCAGCACCTCCTCCAGCGGTTCACCTTGTTCCGGACAAGGATCTAGCGCAGCAAAACGCCCGCGCAATTCTGGTGGCGAGGTGCCCCGGTAACTCGATGGCGACGCGGCGTAACGCTCGATCAGCACCTTCCGCGCGCCATGCAAAGCCGCGCTATAAGCCGCGTGACTAGCCGGGGAGCGGTCCAAAAAGCATGCGTATGGCATCTCAGCAGGCAACGCAGATTTCACATCGGCCGGCGTGCGCGTCATTGCGCGTTCGCGGCTCTGGAGGCTTTTTCCTGGCGTGCCGCCCTGCAAGCGTCGCGGAATCGTTCGCAGATCGAATCGACGTCGTCAACGTCAATATTGAGGGGCGAAAGGAAACGCGCCACCGCGCCATAACGTCCGCCCATTTCGATGATCAAGCCGCGTTCAAGGCAGGCACGCTGTACGCGTGACGCGTAAGCACCGTCGGGCGGCGGATGGCCCATGCGATCAGGTTCGCCGTCTGGGTCAACCAGTTCCACGCCCAGCATCAGCCCCTTGCCACGCACATCCCCAATGGAGGGTAGTTCCGCCGCGATATTGTGCAAATGGCCGCGCATGCGTTCACCCATGCGTGCCGCATTTTCAGGAATATTTTCTTCACGCAAAATGCGCAAGGTCGCCAAACCCGCCACCATCGCCAATTGATTGCCGCGAAACGTTCCCGCATGTGCGCCTGGCTGCCATTTGTCCAAAGACTCATCGTAGACGATTACCGATAGCGGCAATCCACCACCGATCGCCTTGGATAACACCAGGACATCGGGAACAATGCCCGCCTGTTCGAACGCGTACAAGCGGCCCGTGCGGCCCCATCCCGTTTGAACTTCATCAACGATCATGGGAACGCCGCGCTCGCGCGTCATCTCGCGCATCTCGCGGATCCAGGCGTCTGGAGCGGGAATTACACCGCCCTCGCCCTGCACCACTTCCAGCACCATGGCGGCCGGACAGATGCCAGATTCAACATCCGCCAACATACCCCTCAGCAGTTGCGAGGAAAGCCGCGCACCTTCATCGCCTCCCACGCCAAACGGGCAGCGGTAGGAATGCGGGTAGGGGAGAAACTGTGCGCCAGGCATTAGACCGGGTATCGACTTGGGGCCGGTATTTCCCATGAGCGCGAGCGACCCATGCGTCATGCCGTGGTATCCACCAGAAAACGCCAATATGCCGGAATTCCCTGTGGCGATTTTGACCAGTTTTAGGGCCGCCTCGACCGCGTCGCTCCCCGAGGGGCTGCAAAACTGAATTCTCGCGCGGCGGCGCATCCCTTCAGGCAAGGTCGAGAACACTGCCTCGACAAACGCGTCCTTCGTGGGGGTCGCGATATCCAATGTCTGCCAAGCCATTTCACTTTGAATGGCTTGGGTGACGGCGGCCACGACCGCAGAATGATTGTGACCCAATACCAGCGTTCCCGCTGCGCAAAGGCAATCGAAGTAACGCATGCCGTTAGCGTCGAATACGTGAGCGCCCTTGGCTCTAACGATGGATATGCCGAGCCGGCGTGCGTAAGTTCGGGCGTTTGACTCTCGCTCGGACTGACGCTGGGCATAAAACTCGTTGCCAAGTGTTGCGGTCGTCTGCGCGAATCTCGGTGTCAAGACGTTGCTTCCCCTGAATAATTATTGAAAAAATTACGGAAAGTACGGGAACGAACGGTTCTTGCGTGAATTTTTTTTTATTATCACCTGCGTAGCGGCCAATACGCAATAGGTGCCACGCGATTAACCACCCTGTCTGATAATCATCTGGCCTGTCTTCCTCTGCGGTAAGGCGGACCACGGTTGGGCGAATTGTGAGGGGGGGGCATAAGCGATCGTGGGCCATGTGAACCGCAGCCTTCGTGGCTGGGCGAACTACTTCCACTATCGGAACTCGAACAGCGTGATGGAGCAGGTGAAATTCCATGCGGAGAACCGCTTGCGCCGACACTTGATGAAGCGTCATAAGGTGAGTTTTGCATTGGGTGCGAGCACGCCGCTAAACCGCGCCAGATGTAATCGCGGGCGCGGCACCGGTGCCGCCAGCCATTGCATAAACGCCAGCGGTTCATCACGATACATCGCGGTGACCGAGCGGTGCTGGAACACCTGCTGTCGCCCGTGATCAAGGCGTTTCACGAAGCAGGGAGTAAGAGGGCAGCGAAGAGGCGAACCGTCAGCGGAAGTCCGGAGGAGCGGGTGGGTGCTTCACGGGCACGGCATGGGTGCCAGTAACCTTTTGCCCCTATGTAATCCGTTCGATATAAGGGCTAAGTCTTTGATTTTTTTGGCTCCCCGACCTGGGCTCGAACCAGGGACCTGCGGATTAACAGTCCGTCGCTCTACCAACTGAGCTATCAGGGAACGGATACCAGCACTAACTTGCCGGAGTGTGGCAGAGCAGTAAAAATCGCGCTGCAGCTACCAAAATTCACCAAAACACACACCCGAGCAAGCTAAGAATTCTAATTCTTTCAGCGACTTGCGTCAAGATTTTCTGCGTTTACACCAACACTTTGGCAATGGCGTTTGCCACGTAATCGATGTTTTTTGAATTCAGCGCGGCGACGCAAATACGGCCGCTGTCGAGGGCGTAAATCGAATATTCCTCGCGCAGGCGGCGCACGTGTTCTTTGGTCAGGCCCGAATACGAAAACATGCCGCGCTGGTCGATGACGTAGCTGAAGTCGAAGTCAGCACGTTGCGCGCGAATTTTGTCGACCAGTTGCTTGCGCATGGTTTTGATGCGATCGCGCATCTGGCCGAGTTCGGTTTCCCATTGTTGGCGTAACTCTGCTGACGTCAGCACCGAAGACACGCTTTGTCCGCCGTGGGCGGAGGGGCTAGAGTAGTTGGTGCGGATGACGCGTTTGACTTGGCTTAAAACCTTGGCGGCTTGGTCTTTATTGGCGGCGACCACGCTGAACGAGCCGATGCGCTCACCGTACAGCGACAACGATTTCGAGAATGAGCTGGACACAAACACCGCCGGGCAGGCTTGCGTGAAAGCGCGCACGGCGGCGGCGTCGGCATCCAAGCCGTCGGCGAAGCCTTGATAGGCGATGTCGAGAAACGGCACAAGGTCGCGCGCCTTGACCACTTCGATGACTTTTTCCCATTGCGGCGGGGTAAGGTCAACGCCGGTCGGGTTGTGGCAGCAGGCATGCAGCAACACCACCGCGCCGGCCGGTAATGTGTTCAGGCAGGCGAGCATGGCGTCGAAGCGCAGGCCGTGCGTGGCGGCGTCGTAGTAGGGATATTCGTTGACCTTGAAGCCCGCGTATTCGAGCAGCGCGCGATGGTTTTCCCAACTCGGGTCGCTGATCCAAGCTTCCGCAGTCGGGCTCAGGCGCCGCAACAAATCCGCGCCGACTTTCAGGCCGCCAGTGCCGCCCAGCGTTTGCACGGTGACGATGCGCCCGCTTTTGACGGCCTCGCTGTCGGCACCGAACACCACTTCCTGCACCGCCTTGTTGTAGGCCGGAATGCCATCAATGGGCAAGTAATTGCGCGGCTGTGCGGTTTCGGCCAGCTTTTGCTCGACTTTACGCACCGATTGCAGCACCGGCACCTTGTTGTCGTCGTCGGTATACACGCCCACGCCTAAATTCACCTTATTGGGGTTGGGGTCGGCGTTATAGGTTTCGGTGACGCCCAAAATAGGGTCTTTGGGGGCCATTTCGACGTTGGCAAGCAGCGAAGCAGTCATATCAGTAGAAAGTGATTCAGTCAGGGGTGGAAGGTTTTGTGTGCAGTGCAATATTTTACCCGTGGAAGGCGCCGCAGCGCTAGGGCAAATTCGCGCGTATGTGACGGAACGTGAGAAAATGCACGGTTACTCACGAAAGTGCCCATGAAAACGTCTGATCAGCCTTCCAATATCGTGCCGCTGGCCGGCCATCAGCCGGTGAAAGTGCTGACGTTTCCCGACAGCCCGTACCGGCTGCACCAGACGTTTGAGCCGGCGGGCGACCAGCCGCAGGCCATCGACAAACTCACCGAAGGCTTGCGCGACGGGCTGGCGTATCAAACGCTATTGGGTGTGACTGGGTCGGGCAAAACGTACACCATGGCGCACGTGATCGCACGTATGGGCGTGCCGGCGATGATTATGGCGCCGAACAAAACGCTGGCCGCGCAACTGTATGCCGAAATGCGCGAGTTTTTTCCGGAAAACGCGATGGAGTATTTCGTCTCGTATTACGACTACTACCAGCCCGAAGCCTACGTGCCGTCGAAAGACCTGTTTATTGAAAAAGATAGCAGCATCAATGAACACATCGAGCAAATGCGCCTGTCGGCCACCAAATCACTGATGGAGCGGCGCGACGTGATTATCGTTGCCACGGTGTCGGCAATTTACGGTATCGGCGACCCGGCGGACTATCACGGTATGATTTTGCACATCCGCGAGAACGAAAAACTCGCGCAGCGTGAGGCCATCAAACGCCTGATTGAAATGCAGTACCAGCGCAATGATGTGGAGTTCAAGCGCGGGGTGTTTCGCGTGCGTGGCGAGGTGCTGGATATTTTTCCGGCGGAAAACGCCGAAAACGCCGTGCGCGTGACGCTGTTCGACGACGAAGTGGAGTCGATACAAATGTTCGATCCGCTCACCGGGCATATTTTGCAGCGGGTGGGGCGTTTTACCGTTTATCCGTCAAGCCATTACGTCACGCCGCGTGCGACCACGCTGCGCGCGATCGAGGCGATCAAGGAAGAATTGCGCGATCGCATCGAGTTCTATCAAAAGGCCAACCAGCTCGTCGAATGCCAGCGTATCGAACAGCGCACGCGCTTCGATCTCGAAATGCTTAACGAAATGGGCTTTTGCAAAGGCATCGAGAATTACTCGCGGCACTTGTCAGGTCGCAAGCCCGGCGAGCCGCCGCCGACGTTGATCGATTACCTGCCGCACGATGCGCTGATGATTATCGACGAAAGCCACGTCACCATCCCGCAAGTGGGCGGCATGTATAAAGGCGACCGCGCGCGCAAGGAAAATCTGGTGAACTACGGCTTTCGCATGCCGTCTGCGCTGGATAATCGCCCGCTGCGCTTTGATGAATTTGAAAAGCTGATGCGCCGCACGGTGTTTGTGTCGGCCACGCCGTCCGTCTACGAAAGCGAGCATCAGGCGCAGGTGGTGGAGCAGGTGGTGCGCCCCACCGGATTGGTCGATCCGCGCATCGACGTGCGCCCGGCCTCCACGCAAGTCGATGATTTAATGTCGGAAATTTACGCTCGCGTCAAAATCGGCGAGCGCGTGCTGGTGACCACGCTCACCAAGCGTATGGCCGAAGACCTCACCGAATATTTTTCCGAGCATCGCATCAAAGTGCGCTACCTGCACTCGGACATTGATACCGTTGAGCGCGTGGAAATCATTCGCGATTTGCGCTTGGGCGAATTTGACGTGCTGGTGGGTATCAACCTGCTGCGCGAAGGGCTGGATATTCCTGAAGTGTCGTTGGTGGCGATACTCGATGCGGACAAAGAGGGCTTTTTGCGCTCCGAGCGTTCGCTGATCCAAACCATAGGTCGCGCCGCGCGCCACCTTAATGGCGCGGCGATTTTGTACGCCGACAGGATGACCGATTCCATGAAGCGTGCCATCGGCGAAACCGACCGCCGCCGCGCCAAGCAAGTCGAATTCAACACGGCCAACGGCATCACGCCCACTGGCGTACATAAGCGCATTAAAGACCTTATCGACGGCGTATACGACCGCGATGAAGCGCGCCTGGAACTCAAGGCTGCACAAAATCAGGCGCGTTACGAAGCGATGGGCGAAAAAGACATGACACGCGAACTCAAACAAGTTGAAAAAGCCATGCTCGACGCCGCGAAAAATCTGGAATTTGAAAAAGCGGCGAAACTGCGTGATGAGCTACGGGTGTTGCGTGATCGGTTGTTTATACGCGCTGCGTAGATTGAATGTAATCAACGATGGCCACTTAAGCGGCGCGCCGCTTGCCACTGATCCAGTTTGCCGCGCGCGTTGTTGGTTTTGCGATCCATCGCGGCGTCGTGTCCCGGCAATTTCGCTGTTAATTCAATCACATAGCCGTTTGGGTCGCGAAAATATATCGACTGCACGAAGCCGTGGTTGGCGATGCCGCGGGTGTGTATGCCTTGCGCTTTGCCTTTGGCGAACAAGGTTTGCAGCGTGGCTTCATCGACTTCGAGTGCGATGTGCAAATCAAAATCATGCTGCGCCTTGAATTCAAACGGCTGGCCGGGCGCTTCGAAAAACGCGAGGAATGAGCCGTCTTCCATTTGGTAAAAGCTGTGCAGCACGCTGGTCTGGCGACCGGTTTGCGTCTGTTGGATTTCAAACGCTTCGGTGAGCGGTAGGCCGAGAAACTCTTCGTAGAACTGGCGCGTTTCTTCGGAATCGCGACAGCGATAGGCGTTGTGATGCAGTCCGCGGATTGTCATGATGTGCGCCTTGAAATTTCACCGAGTCGTTCGTTTCGAACCATTCGCAGCGTACCGGCAGGACAGCGCCGCTTCGACAAACGTAACCAGAACGACGCCGACGCGCGAAGGCAGGATTCAAATGAAAGGAAGCTATTTTAAGAAAGTGTTTAAAATCAATTAGTTACTAAAAGTTCTGACTGGGACGAGTAGCGCCCCTCACTTCGCAGGCCATTGTCATGGTATGTCGTAGCCGTAGCGCTGCACAGCAAGTGTCTATCGCTTGCGCCTAGCAGATTGTGCCGCACTTTGCAGGCGCGTGCGCGGTGGCGCTGCTGCATAGGGCGGCACGGATGTTAAGATTGGGCTTCACGTCTGATCTATTTCAACCGCACAACCGCAATCCGGGGATTCAATGAAGACCGCAACAGCGCGCCAGCGTGGCGTAGAGCACGATATTGTTCAAATTCCGCTCGCGGGCGCTGTCGCGCCCTATTACGAGCCGCAAAACAACGAGGTAGCGGTGTTCGAGGCCGCCTACAAGCGCCGCTTGCCGGTGATGCTGAAAGGCCCCACGGGCTGCGGCAAGACGCGCTTTCTGGAGCACATGGCGTTTCAGTTGAAGCGCCCCTTGGTGACCGTGTCGTGCCATGAGGATTTGACCAGTTCCGATTTAGTCGGTCGCTTTCTGCTGGAAGGCGCTGAAACCGTGTGGCAGGACGGCCCGCTCACGCGCGCGGTGAAAGCCGGCGCGATTTGCTATCTTGACGAAATCGTCGAGGCGCGTACCGACTCCACCGTGGTGATTCACTCGCTCACCGACCATCGGCGCAAACTGACCATCGAGAAAAAAGGCCAGGAAATCGACGCGCACGAAGATTTCATGCTGGTGATTTCGTACAACCCCGGCTACCAAACGGTGTTGAAGGATTTGAAGCCTTCGACGAAGCAGCGCTTTATCGGCCTGAACTTTGATTTCCCCAACGAAGAAGTCGAGCGCAAAATTCTGGTCAGCGAAGTGCCGGGCCTGTCGAACGAGCACGCGCAACAATTGGTGGCGGCAGGCCGCAAAGCGCGCTTGCTGAAAGACCACGGTCTTGAAGAAGCGACATCCACGCGCGCGCTGGTGTATGCGGCATCGATGATGGGCGCGGGTCTTGATCCGGTGGCGGCGTGCCAGGTGGCGCTGGTCAACCCGATCACCGATGATCCCGAGTTGGCTGAAGCCTTGATGGAGATTGTCAACGCGCATTTTGCAGTGTAGGTCGCAATCACTGTGTCTTCTTCTGCAATTAGTACGCTACTGGACGCCATACGCGAGTCGAACGCCAGTCTGCTGACAGAAATCGAAGCGGTACTGCCGGTCATTCGCCCGCATGGCGAGGCGGAAACGCTCGATTGGATTAACGCCTCCCGCACGTTGTTTGATTTTGATCACGAGGCCGGCAAGGCTTTTGTGCGCGGCAGTCGCGAGGCTGAAAAAATTTCTGAAGTTGTATTAACGTGGACGCGTCAGGCGCTGCAAATCATGCGTTGGCGGCATTCGTCGTCCGCGATTGAAGGCTTCATGCGCAATCTGCCGCGTGCGTTCGGCTCGCTGGGGCACGTAGGCGAGGAGCGCTGGGCGGGTATTGGATTAGCGTGGTGCGCGCGTTCCATCGACTGTGGCTGTGCGTACTTCGCCACGCCGGTGCTGGATATTTCTGGTCGCGGCGGTGGTATTGCGGCGATCGAGGCGCTGAACACGCCTGCTGAAGAATTGTACGAAGCGCGCAAGCTGCAATTATCGACATTCTTGCCAGGGGCGATACGTGTACGCAATTTGCTGGGCGCGCAGGCGGTGCTGCCGTGGGCGATGCGCGGTGCGGACATCATGCAGTCGGGACGCACGCGCGGCGAAGCCTATTTCCGGCTGGAGTCTGAAGAAAGCCTCGCACTGCTGCTGGAGAACATGCAGGGCTACAAACTGGCGGATCGCAACCGTCTGCTCGGCATCCTGCTTGAAGTGTGGTTCGGCGAAGGCATGGAGCTCAAGGAAAGCGCGTGGTCGCCGGAGAAAGGCCGCCCGTTCATGGAGACCGACGGCGAGAGCATGTATTTCCCGGCGGTGATGGGTAATCGCGAAGAAGCGATTCTTTCCGTGTTGCACGCGGCCGGGCATATGCGCCACGGCACGTTTGACCGTACGGCAATGAAGCAGATGTTCGCCGAAGCAAAAGTGGCGTTCCCGGAAGAAGATGCGGTGTCGTGGGCACCGGTGTTCATACGCTTTGGCGAAGACGCCATGCGCTTTCAGTTGATATTTGATCTGTGCGAAGACCTGCGCATTGAATCGCGCCTGCAAAAGCAAATTCCCAATTATTTTCAGCGCCTGATCACCAATGCGCGTGCCATGCACACGCGGCACCCCGAATCGGCGGAGTACTACGATCTGGCGCTGGCGACGGCAGAAGATGCGCTGCAGGCTGCGCGTGGCGCCCCGGTGCGCGATGTGCGCTTTGCGCCCCTGTATGACAGCAGCGCCACGCTGGCGGACGCGTATCGCATAGCCTGCGGTGTTTATGCGCAAGCGCTGGTAGATAGCACGTTGCCGCGCGTAAGCGATGGCGAAGCCTTTGCTGCGGCCTTCTTGCCGGGGCGCGGACCGAACACCACACGGGTCGCACATCCGCAGGATAACCCTGACGAAAACCAGCAAAGCCAGCCCGGTGCCAATCAGGAAAATCAGCCGGACGAGCAGGGCGAGGACGAAAGCGATACACCGCAGGAGTCCGAATCCGGCGAGCAACAAGACGGTGGGGAAAAGCAGGAAAGCGCGGGTTATGGCGACACCAGCGGCTCGGCCAAGCGCGCCGAGAGCAAGCCCGACGGCCAGCAGCAGGGCCGCGGCGCTGCCGACAAAGGCGTGCCATATCCCGAGTGGGATTACCGCGAATCGCGCTACAAAAAGAACTGGAGCTGGGTGCAGGAAAAGCGCTTGGGGGAATCAAACACCACCGAGACCAACCGCCTGATGAAACAGTATTCCAACGCGTTGAAACGGTTGAAGAAAGCCATTCAGTCGCAAAAACCCACACGCATGTCGCCCAAGGTTAAGCAGATGGACGGCGACGAAATTGATTTGAATGCGGTGGTGGAATACGTGGCCGAAAAAATCTCAGGCCGCTCGCCGGTGCCAGCGATTTACCGGCGGCGTGAAATGCGTCAGCGCGAAATCTCGGTGATTTTGCTGGCGGATATGTCCACGTCGATCATGCAGCACTTGCCCGAGGGCGGCGGGCGGCTGGTGGATCGTATCCGTGCCGGCGTGCTGCTGTTCGCGGAAGGCATGGAGGAAGTCGGCGACAATTACGCGATTGCAGGCTTTTGCTCCAAGTATCGCGACAACGTCAGCTACTACAACATCAAAGATTTCGACGAAAGCTATAACGACGACGTGCGTGCGCAGATCGGCGGCATGTCGGGGCGGCTTGCTACCCGCATGGGCGCAGCGATACGCCATGCCACCAAGCACTTTGAGCGCGTGGAAAGCCGCCGCCGCTTGCTGCTGTTGTTGTCTGACGGTCGGCCTGAGGATTACGATGACGGCGGGGATCGGCGCTATTTGCACGAAGATACGCGCATGGCCGTGAAAGAAGCGGTGGCCAAGGGCGTGCATCCGTTCTGTATCACCGTTGATACCATGGCCAATCAGTATCTGCCGCAGATTTTCGGCGCGGGGCACTACCTTGTGCTGGATCAGATCAACAGCCTACCGAACAAGTTGCCGGAAATTTATTTGAAGTTGCGGCGGTAGTCATAGCGGCCTCCCCTTTCACGGGGGAGGTTAGGCGAGGGATAGAACGTGCTCGTCCTTGCTTCTGACAAGCGCAGGCAATTCTGTCGCGATGCAGTGCAACCCATACACAGAGGCAACCAATGACCGACCCCATCAAACCCCGTTACACCATCGGCACTGTCAATCCCGTCGGCGTCTCGGTGCACCCGATGCCGCAGCCGCAGCGTTTGCTGCCGCCGGATATTGCCCACATCGGTGCATCCATCGACGTGACCGACTACACCACCGAAGGGGTGCAAATCGCGATCGGCAAGCGTTACTGGGCGTGCGTCGATGAGTTGATACAACGCGGCGCCAACAGCATCACGCTGGCGGGCTTTCCGATTGCCTCGCAATTGGGCCGCGCGCGCGTGCAAGCAATGCTCGAAGAAACCGCCCGTAAAACCGGCGCGGTGGCAGATGCGCATGCCGAAGCCACCGTGGCGGCGCTAAAGCACTTTGGTGCCAAACGCATCGCGGTGGCCAGTCGCTGGTCCGACACGCTGAACAAACTGGTGGTGAAATACCTGACAGAAGCTGGCTTTGAAGTACTCACCATCACCACGGCAGGTCAATGGGCTGCGCAGGCCTTCACCATGAGCATCGAAGAAGGCGTGAAACTCAGTTTTCAATTGGGTCGTCAAGCCATGCGCAATGCGCCCAAGGCTGATGCCTTGTTTTTGGCGGGTGGCGCGTGGCGCAGTCTGGCCGCCGTGCCCATCCTTGAAGAAGATTTCGGCATACCTGTAGTGACCAATCCGATTACCGAACCATGGCGCTTGATCGCTGCTGGCATCGCACCGCCGGTGCAGGGCTGGGGGCGATTGCTGGCGGGAAAATAAATTCTTTAATGTGAAAGGAAGCTTCATCATGCGTCTCTGGCACAACCCCGCGTCCCCCTTTGCCCGCAAAGTGCGCATTGTCGCGCGCGAGGCGAATCTTCTCCCGGGCATCGAAGAAATCGCCGTCATGGTGTCACCCGTCAGCCCGAATGCCGAGCTCGCGCGACGCAATCCGCTGGTGAAGATTCCTGCACTGGAAGCCAAAGACGGCAAGGTGATTTACGACTCCTCAGTCATTTGCGAATACCTCGACACCCTGCACAACGGCGAGCACGTCATTCCGGCGGACGCCACGCGCTGGGACGCGCTGCGTTTGCAGTCGTTGTGTGACGGCATACTCGATGCTGCCGTGCTGTGCCGCTACGAAATGGCCGTGCGCCCTGAGCAATACCGCTGGAACGATTGGGTGCAGGGGCAGTTCACCAAAATCCGCAATGGCCTCGACGCGCTGGCGGCGGAAGTGCCTGCGTGGGGCAGTCGTTTCGGCATTGGGCAAATCGGTGCCGCGTGCGTGCTGGGATACTTGGATTTCCGCTTCGCCGATGAGAACTGGCGGCAGCGTGCAGCGCTGGCGAGCTGGTATGCGTCGGTGAAATCGCGGGCTTCGATTGTCGCGACGATGCCGGGTTAGCGGAACTTGAGCGCAAGCGTTTGCGTATGCCGCTGTTAAGCGACGAACCTTGAATAAAATCAAATAGTTACGCTGTTCTCAGCACGGCGGCCGCGCCGCGCTCCGCAATCATATAAGTGGGTGCATTGGTGTTGCCGGACGTAATCGTCGGCATGATCGACGCATCGATCACACGCAGCCGTGCGATGCCGCGCACCTTGAAGTCGGTGTCCACCACAGAGGATGGATCGGACGAACGCCCCATTTTACAGGTGCCCACCGGATGAAAAATCGTGGTGCCTATGTCGCCGGCAGCTTTGACTAACTCGGCATCCGTTTGAAACGCGGGGCCAGGCATAAACTCTTCGGGGGCGTAGGGTTTGAGCGCCTCACTGCCCAGCACGATGTCGCGAGTGACGCGTATGGAATCAACGGCAATTTTGCGATCCAGCTCGGTCGCCAGATAGTTGGGCGCTATCGCCGGGTGCGCGCGCGGATCATTGCTGGTGATGCTGACATGGCCGCGCGAAGTCGGGCGCAGATTACACACGCTGGCGGTAAACGCGGGGAACTTGTGCGGCGGTTCGCCGAAACGATTGAGTGAAATCGGCTGCACGTGGTATTCGAGATTTGCTGTGCGCTGTGACGGGTCAGACTTTACAAATGCGCCGGTCTGCGAAGGCGGCATGGTCATCGGCCCGGTGCGTTTGAAGGCGTATTCGAGTGCGATTTTTGCCTTGTACCACCATGAATCGAGCACGGTGTTGAGCGTGAGCGCGTTCTGAATTTTGTAAGCGAGGCGTAGTTGCAAATGGTCTTGCAGGTTTTCGCCTACAGGCAGATTGTGCACCACGGGTATGCCGTGTTTTTGTAGCAACGCCGCCGGGCCTATACCCGAGAGTTGCAGAATTTGCGGGCTGCCAATGGCACCCGCGCTCAAGATGACTTCGCGCCGTGCTTCGGCGGTGTACAGGATGTTGCCGCGTGAATACGCCACGCCGGTAACCGTGCGGTCGTCGAGCTTGAGCTTGTGCGTGAGCGCGCCGGTAAGCACCGTGAGGTTGGCGCGCTGCATGGCGGGGCGCAAAAACGCCTTGGCCCCGCTCCAGCGCACGCCATTTTTTTGCGTGACATCAAAACGCGACACGCCTTCGTTGTCGCCGCGGTTAAAGTCGTCCACGCGCGGCACACCTTTTTCTACAGCGGCATCGCGAAACGCGTCGATGATCTCCCACTGCACACGCGGCGTTTCCACGCGCAGGTTGCCGCCTTCGCCGTGCTTCTCGTCGGCGCCGCGCCAGCTATCTTCCATCTCCATAAAGGTGGGCAACACATTGGCCCACGACCAGCCGGAGTCACCGGTGAGCATGGCCCACTCATCATAATCGCGCGCCTGGCCACGCAGGTAAAGCATGGCGTTGATCGACGAACTACCGCCCAACACTTTGCCGCGCGGGTAGTTGATGGCGCGGCCATTCAAGCCCGCTTCAGGCGTGGTTTTATAGCACCAGTCGGCACGCGGGTTGCCGATGCAATACAAGTAACCCACGGGAATGTGAAACCAGTGCCAGTTATCGTCGCCGCCGGCTTCGAGCAGCAACACCGAAACAGCCGGGTCGGCGGTCAGTCGATTGGCCAAAACGCAGCCCGCGCTGCCCGCGCCGATGATGATGTAGTCGTAGCTGCCCTGGCTTTGCACAGCGGCTATTTTGCTTTCAGCCCCAACAACTTCGCCGCATTGCCACTAATGATCTTATTCTTCTGCTTACGCGTGAGATTTTTGGCGCGCTCCACAAAATCCACCGGCTTGTAATAGCCCATATCGTATGGATAGTCGGTGCCGATGACCACATGATCCGCGCCATAGAGATTAACCAAGTGATCTAACTGCGGCTCGCCGAACACCATGGTGTCGTAGTACATTTTTTTCATGTAATACGAAGGCGGGCGGCTGATGTGGTCGTGGCATTCTGGGCGCACGTTGTAGGCATGATCCATGCGTGCGGGGTAGTGGCCCAAAAAGCCGCCGCCGTGTGCGGTGACGATTTTGAGCTTGGGGTAACGCTCCAAAATGCCGCCGAAGACGATGTGCGCCAGCGCCACGGTGGTATCGAGCGGATTGCCGATGACATTGGTGAGAAAGTGCTTGGTCAGCCGTTGCGGTGATGTAAAACCGATGGGGTGCAGAAACACCACCGCGCCCAGATCCTCGGCCTTGCGCCACATTTTTTCGTATTGCGGATCGGCGATCTCCGCACCCGCGACATTGGTGCCGATTTCAATGCCCTTGAAATTAAGCTTCTTCATGCAGTATTCGAGTTCTTTCACTGCGTGCTGCGGCGATTGCATGGGTAATGTCGCCAAAGGCGCGAAACGCTTGGGGTGCGTGGCGGCGACTTCTGCCAGCCGCTCGTTGATGGTGCGGGCGACCTTGCAACCCAGCTCCGGCTCGATGCCGTAGTAGTACTGCAACGGCGAGGTGGAAATCGCCTGCACGTCGATATCCATCTTGTCCATGTCGGCGATGCGCTGATCGACATCAGTCAGCTTCTTGTGCAAATCCTGATGCAGCTTTTTTTGCTGCGCCTCAGTGCGCGGGTTGCCGTAGCGTGCGATGGGCGACGCCTGCGTGGCCGACTGCTTGGCGATGGCGTCTGCCGCGTCAGTGTGGATGTGGCAATGCAGATCGACGGAAATCGCCTTGGATTTGCTTTTGACTTTGACGGTTTTGCGGCTGCTGCCTTTGGCTGCGGCGGCGCAGAGGTGGTTTTTGGCAATTTCCTGCATGGCGTTTCCTGTTTTTTGTTGAATGATGAATGATGAATGATGAATGATGGCAGTGTGGCCGCATTATGCGGCTTTGCGCTGCGAAAGAAAACGGCGAGCGAATGCCGTTGCATTCTCGCCTGTTTCGATTGCGTTTCCGATTGCGCGCGTGTACGCTTGCCGACGCTTTTTCCGCACTGACGCGTGCTCACTTTTAATTCGGATATTTTCATGACTCGCTCGTTTCACTTTGGCATGCTTGCCGCAGTTTCGCTCACGTCAACGCTGTGTATTGCAGCGCAAGCGGCTGATTTCCCCTCGCGGCCCATACGTTTGATTGCAGCCAATTCCGCCGGTGGCGGGCTGGATGTAGTGTCGCGTGCGGTGTCGCCACGACTGAGCGCGGTGTTTGGCCAGCAGGTGATCGTGGATAACCGCGCTGGCGCGGCGGGCACGGTGGCGTCCGAAATTACGGCCAAGGCCGCGCCAGATGGCTACACGCTGCTGTGCAGTTCACTCGGCGGCTTGGCGGTGAATACCAATTTGTACAAGGGGCTGACGTATTTGCCATCGCGCGATTTTGCGCCGATTACGTTGGCGACTTCGCAAGGCAATGTGGTGATCGTCAATGCCGGAACACCATTCAAAACGCTGCAAGAGCTGAGCGCGTTCATCAAGGCCAATCCGCACAAACTGAGCTATGGATCGTCCGGTGCAGGCAACGCAGGGCATCTGGCGACGGAGCTTTACCTCAACATGGTGGGCGGTAAGGCTGTGCACGTGCCCTACAAGGGCGGCGCACCGGCGATGGTGGATTTGATCGCGGGCCAAGTGCAGGTGGTGTTCGCGTCATCGGCAACGGCCGTGCCGCAAGCCAAGGCCGGCAAAGTGCGTGCGTTAGCGGTGACCACTACGCGGCGTTCGGCAGCATTGCCTGATCTGCCCACCGTGGCTGAAACCGGCTTGGCGGGTTATGAAGCCGATAACTGGTATGGCTTTGTCACGGTGGCGAATACGCCTGCCGCGATTGTCAACCGTTACCACGCCGAACTCACCCGCGCGCTGAATTCGCCTGAGGTGCGACAGGTACTGGCGCTGCAAGGGCTGGATGTGCGCACCAGCAGTGCCCAAGAATTCGGCGCGTACATGAAATCCGAATTCGACAAATGGGCGAAGGTAATCAAGGCCGCAGGAATCTCGGCGAACTGAATACGGGGTACGTAGCAGGAAATTCTTAAAAACTGTTTAAAATCAATTAGTTATGATTTAACGCCCTGTATGAACTTGAGCGTCTCCTGCGCGCAAACCTCAGCATCACTCGCCGCGGCATGATACGAATCGCCGGGCAGCACCAGCAACCGTGAGTTCGGAATCGTGATCTGCCATTTGCGCATCACTTCCACATCGCCAAGCGCGCTGCCTTCGGTGGTGACCACCAGCGTTGGGCATTGAATGCGCGGCAGGTCAGCGGTGATGTCGGCGAGCGGAATGTTTTTCACAAAACAAAGCTGCGTGGACACTGGCGTGCGCGCCATCATTTTGATCCACCACTCGGTGCCTTCCGGCGAAAAATCTTTGCCCAGCCGCCCGCTCATGGTGCGCCGCGCCCACGGCTCGATGCCGTTGTCGGCGATGTCTTTAGTGAGCGACTCCACGCGCGCGGCAGTGTCGTAAATCGGCGGCGGCGTGCCGACGACCGTGAGACTCAGCACGCGGTCGGGAAAGCGCGCGGCAAAGCGTCGCGCGATAAAGCCGCCGATTTTTGCGGCGATTAAATGAAATTTATCGATGCCGAGTTGATTCATCAGCGCGATAAAGTCGTCGATGGGCAAATCAATCGTCCACGGATAATCGGCTGGCACCGGCGGTGTGGATTGCCCGTAGCCACGCATGTCGGGCCGCACCACTTTGTAGTGGCGTGCGAGCACCGGTACCCATGCGTACCACGAGGCGTGGCTTTCCAGATTGCCGTGCAGCATCAGTACGGCTTCGGGTTTTTTCCACGGATCGGTGAAATCGTCGATCACGTAGTGCATATTGATGCCGGTGGAGAGTTGGGCTTGGGGCATGCTGGCGTCCGTGAAGTAGCGTTCGTGAGAATCAGGCACGTATGATATAACGCGAAAACACAAATTGTTCAACAGGCGTAGTGAGCGCACCCTGGAAACAGGACTCAAAGGCAAGACCGTATTAATCACCGGTGCCAGCCGCAATATCGGCGCGCTGGCGGCGGTGTCGTTCGCGCGCGAAGGCGCGAATCTGGCGATTTGCACCAGCGCGAAAATGGATCGTTTGGATGCCGTCGCTAAAGAGGCGCGCGCGCTGGGTGTGAAAGTGGTGGCAGAGCAGTGTGACGTGGTCGATGGCGCATCGGTCAATCGTTTTGTAGGCAAAGCCCTGGCAGAGCTCGGCACGGTGCATGTGGTGATTAACAACGCGGTGGATCGCGGCGCCGAGGGCGGCTTTTTGGCGGTCAGTGATGCGGTGTGGGAGAACAGCTTTCGCGTCAACCTCGGTGGCCCGCGCAATATTTGCAAAGCGGTGTTGCCGGCGATGATGAAGCAAAAGTGGGGGGCGCATCATTAACCTATCGGGCGTTGATCCCTTTTTGGGCGGCAGCGTGACGAAAGGCATGGCCAAGCTCGGCATCATCGGCTTCTCGCGCGGCCTAGCGCGCGAGTTTGCGGAGCACGAAATTACCGTCAACTGCATCGGCCCGGGCACCATTGAGGTTGAACGCGATGTGTTTCAAAAGCCCAAGGGGTTGAAACCGCAGCAGCCGATACGGCGCTTGGGCAAGCCCAAAGAAGTGGTGTCGCTGATGATTTATCTGGCGAGCGAAGACGCGGGCTACGTGACGGGGCAGGCGTATTTAATGAACGGCGGTTTGTATTTCCACTAAACGATTATCGGCAAAAATTTTATGGCATCGATCAAAACAACGATTGTCGGCAGCCTGCCGAAACCGTCGTGGCTTGCCAAGCCGGAGGTGCTCTGGGCACCGTGGCAGCTTGAGGGCGAACAGCTTGCCGAGGGCAAGCGTGACGCCGTGCGCACGATACTCAAAATGCAGGAGCAGGCCGGCATTGATATCGTCGGCGACGGCGAGCAGACGCGCATGCATTTTGTGCATGGTTTTCTGCGCGGCATCGATGGCGTTGATTTTGAGAAATTGAAGCGCATCGGCATCCGCGCCGACCGCTACGAAGCCGATTGCCCGACGGTGGTGGCGCCGGTACGCTGGCGCACGCCGGTGCATGCAGACGAGGTGAAATTTGCACGTGCGAATACCACGCACAAGCTCAAATTCACGCTGCCGGGGCCAATGACCATGGTGGATACGCTGGCGGACGACTACTACAAGGATCGCGCCACGCTGGCGTTTGCGCTGGCGGATATTTTGAATGCCGAAGCCAAGACGCTGGTGGCGATGGGCGCGGATACGATTCAGTTCGACGAGCCGGCGTTCAATGTGTATCTGGAAGACGTGCGCGATTGGGGCGTCGCGGCGCTGGAGCGCGCCGCAGCCGGGCTGACGTGCACCACGGCGGTACACATCTGTTACGGCTACGGCATCAAGGCTAACGACGACTGGAAAAAAACGTTGGGCGGGCAATGGCGGCAGTATGAATCAACGTTTCCGTTGCTGTCGAAAAGCTCGATCAAGCAGGTGTCGCTGGAGTGCGCGAATTCGCATGTGCCGATAGAGCTGATCAGTTTGCTCGAAGGCAAAGACGTGTTGGTGGGCGCAATCGATGTGGCGTCGAACGTGGTGGAAACGCCTGAGCAAGTGGCGGCGACGTTGCGCGAGGCGCTGAAGTACGTGCCCATCGAACATCTGCACGGTTGTACCAATTGCGGCATGGCACCGATGGCGCGGCCCATTGCCGAGGCGAAGCTGCGTTCGCTGGCGGCGGGTGCGCGCTTGTTGAGTGCAGAATTGTCGAAGTAAGATGTATTGTAACTAATTGATTTTATTGTGTTTTTTGTACATGTCGCAGTTCGGCTAGAATGCCTGTCGCACCCATAACCGGAGGAGTAACTGATGACTTTGAAACGCCGTGCATTTCTGACCCACACCGGCTTGGCCGGCATATTGGCGGCAGGTGCCGCGCCCGCGTTCGCGCAAGCCGCGCCCGAAGTGAAGTGGCGCCTAGCGTCAAGCTTCCCGAAAAGTCTAGACACGATTTTTGGTGCGGCGGATTTGATTTCCAAACGCGTGGCTGCGGCGACCAATAACAAGTTTCAGATTCAGGTATTTGCAGGCGGTGAGATTGTGCCGCCGTTCGGCGTGGTGGATGCGGTGCAGAATGCGACGATTCAGTGCGCGCACACGGCACCGTATTACTTTTTCGGCAAAGACCCCACATTTGCTTTTGGTTGCGCGATTCCGTTCGGCATGAGCGCGCGTCAGCAAAATGCCTGGATGCTGCATGGCGGTGGTCGGCAGCTGTATAACGATTTCGTCAAGGATTACAACATCATCAGCTTTGGCGCAGGCAACACCGGTTCGCAAATGGGCGGCTGGTTCCGCAAAGAAATCAAAACCGTAGCCGATCTCAAGGGTTTGAAATTCCGCGTCGGCGGCACCGGCGGCTTGCCACTGCAGAAGCTGGGTGTGGTGCCGCAGCAAATTCCGGCTGGCGATATTTATCCGGCGCTGGAAAAAGGCACGATTGACGCCGCAGAATGGGTGGGGCCGTACGACGACGAAAAACTCGGGTTCTATAAAATCGCCAAGTTCTACTACTACCCCGGTTGGTGGGAAGGCGGTCCGGAACTCGATCTCTTTGTGAACAACAAGGCGTTCAACGAATTGCCCAAGGATTATCAGGCGATACTGGAAGCCGCGTGCCACGAGGCTAACTTGAGCATGTTGGCCAAATACGATGCGGTGAATCCGCCGGCGTTAAAACGGCTGATTGCCAATGGCGTGAAGCTGTTGCCGTTCTCCAATGAAATCATGGCGGCCTGCTACAAGGCGACTCAAGAAACCTACGACGATATCGCCACCAAGAACGCCAAGTTCAAAACCATTTACGAACCGTGGAAGAAATTCCGTTCCGAGCAGGTAGAGTGGTTTGGCGTGGCCGAAAACGGCTTCGATAATTTTATGCGTGCGGCGGAGCGCCGGGGGCAGAAGCGCTAAGGTTTATCTGCTTACGCGCCAGTCAATCAACGGTGTGCCTGAATCATCAGGCACACCGTTTTTTTGCGCCTACTTTTTGTCCGTGCCGGCAAATTCTTTTTCCAGCGCCTTGGCCGCGTCGTCCTGCTCCGCGTTGGGCGCGCCGGGCAGCGGCGTGTTGATGGGCACTTCAATATGGATGTTCTGTGTATCCACCTTGGCCTTGGTGTCTAACCCGCCAGAGACGATGCGGGGGAAGGCGATAATCAGCGCCACCATAATGATCTGGATAATCACGAAGGGAATCGCGCCCCAATAGATTTGGCCCGTGGTGACGGGTGCAATTTGCCGCGCGGTCACGCGATCCAGATACGCTTTGTCGGGCGCCACACTGCGCAGATAAAACAGCGCAAACCCAAACGGCGGATGCATGAACGAGGTTTGCATGTTCACAGCCAGCAACACGCCGAACCACACCAGATCGATCCCCAGCTTCTCGGCCACCGGCCCGATCAAAGGCACCACGATGAACGCGAGTTCAAAAAAATCGAGAAAAAACGCCAGCAAGAAGATCATGATGTTGACCACGATCAAAAAGCCGGTCTGCCCGCCCGGCAGACTGATGAGTAAATGCTCCACCCACACGTGGCCATTCACGCCATAGAAGGTGAGGCTGAACACGCGCGCGCCGATCAGAATAAACACCACAAAGGTGGAGAGCTTGGCGGTGACGTTCATCGCCTGCTTAAGCAGCGTGAACGACAGCCGCTTGCGCGCCACCGCCATGATCAGCGCGCCCATCGCACCCATCGCGCCACCCTCGGTGGGCGTGGCCACGCCAAGGAAAATCGTGCCGAGCACCAGAAAAATCAGCGCCAGCGGCGGGATTAGCACTAAGGTGACGCGTTCTGCCATGCGCGACAGCAGGTTCAATTTCAAACCCTTGTTGATGAGCGCCATCACAAACGCCACGCCGACGGCCACCGAGGTGGTGACGACGATGCGCTCATCATTGGTGATGGTTGGGTGGTTTTGGTTGTAATACACCACCCAGAACGCAACACCGATGGTCGTGGTCATCGCCGTCAAAATCAGCAGCGAGGTGTTGCCCGACGCGCCGTCGGCTTCGCGTATGGTGCGCGCTTCCAGCGGTAGCGCGGGTGCCCAATGAGGCTTCATGAGTGTCGCACCCATGACATACACCGCGTAAAAAGCTGCGAGCATGATGCCGGGAACGAAGGCACCAGCATACATGTCACCCACCGAGCGCCCCAATTGATCGGCCATAATAATCAACACCAGCGATGGCGGAATAATCTGCGCCAGCGTGCCGGAGGCCGCGATCACGCCTGACGCGAGCCGCCGGTCGTATCCGTAGCGCAGCATGATCGGCAGCGAAATCAGGCCCATGGAAATCACCGATGCGGCGACCACGCCCGTAGTAGCGGCCAGCAACGCGCCGACAAAAATCACCGCGTAGGCGAGGCCACCGCGCACCGGGCCGAACAACTGGCCGATGGTGTCGAGCAGGTCTTCGGCCATGCCGCTGCGTTCAAGAATCAATCCCATAAAGGTAAAGAACGGCACCGCCAGCAGCGTGTCGTTCGACATCACGCCCCAGATGCGCTCCGGCAGTGCTTGCAGTAATGTCGGTTGCAGCAATCCCAGCTCGATGCCCAGCACGCCAAAGCCCAACCCCACGGCCCCCAGCGCGAACGCCACCGGGTAGCCCATCAGCAGCACAATCACTAGCGCCACGAACATCAGCGGCGCGATATTGTTGATGAGGAATTGGGTCATTTAAGGGCCCCCGTGCTCGCGGCGGCGGCGGCGCTGTCGGCTGCCAGCAGTTTCTCGCCGCGCGCGCGCAGAATTTCTTCGGCCAGTGCTTCTTCTGCGGTCTTGGTGACGAGCTTTTCATTCGGGTCGGGAATCAGATCTCGAATGAACGCCACGCGCTTGATTAACTCCGAAATCGCCTGCGCGATCAACAGCCCGAAGCCCACCGGCACCATCAGCCGTGCCGGCCAGATGGTCAGCCCGCCAGCGTTGGTGGACACTTCGTTGCGGGTGTAGGCATCCATGAACACCGGCCACGACAGCCAGGCGATGAGTCCTGCCACCGGCAGCAAAAAAAACAGCGTACCGAAGATGTCGATACCGGCGCGTACTTTGGCCGAAAACCGTGAAGTGATGATATCGATGCGCACATGCTCGTTGTGCTTCAGGGTATAGCCCGCGCAAAACAGGAACACCGCTGAAAACAAATACCACTGAATTTCAAGAAACGAATTCGAGCTGTAGTTAAACACTTTTCGTACCGTGGCATTGGCTGCGCTGATGACCACGGTGGCCAGCACCAGCCAATATACGCACTGGCCGACGCGTTCGTTGATGGCATCAATCGCGCGTGAAAAGGCGAGCAGGGCTTTCAAGGAGGTTCTCCCGTTAACGTACGTCGCCAGCGATGCGGATGCCGCTGTGGTTTCTGGACACTTATTTTTATGCGGCGAAAATTTTCGTAACCGAAGTCATTATATCGGCAATGTCTGCAAGGTGATGCGCTACACTTCGGCCATCACAGGATGACAATTTGACCACCAACGCCTCCGCGTCCGCACCGCTCAATGCCCGTTTGCTGGCGGCGGTGTTTTTGCCGTTTGCAGCGGGCTATTACTGCTCGTTTTTGTTTCGCAACGTCAATTCGGTGGTGTTCCCGGAGCTGACGCAGCAGTTCGGTTTGTCGCCCGGTACTCTGGGGCTGCTCACCAGTGCCTATTTTGTGACCTTCGCTGGCGCGCAGTTGCCACTGGGTTTGTTGATGGACCGTTATGGCCCGCGCCGGGTCAATGCCACGATGTTGCTGGTGGCGGCAGCAGGTGCGGTGGTGTTTTCACTGACGCAGGGGTTGCCGGGTTTGCTGCTGGGCCGCACGCTGATCGGCTTGGGCGTGGCGGTATGCTTAATGTCGTCGATGACGGCGTTTGTGATTTGGTTTCCACGCGAGCGTACCGCGACGCTCTTTGGCTGGATGCTGCTGGTAGGCTCACTCGGCGCACTGTCGGCCACCAAGCCGGTAGAAATGCTGTTGCGAATCACCGACTGGCGCACGGTCTTTCAGATGTTTGCAGCAATGGCGGTAATCGCGAGTATCGCGATTTATGCGGGCGTGCCGGAAAAGCCAGTTGCCAAACTGCAGGCGAACGCCACGTTGCGCGAGCAAGTGGCCGTGATCGGCGTGATTTTCCGCAGCCGCGGGTTTTGGTCCATCGCCTTCGCCGCAGCGCTGGTGCAGGGTGTGGCCATTGGCTTGTTGGGTTTGTGGGCAGGGCCGTGGATGCGCGATGTCGCCGGGTTGGATCGTGCGGGCATGGCGAGCAATCTGTTGCTTATTGCCACCGCGTTTGGCATCGGCGGCGTGTGCTGCGGCGCGCTGTCAGATCGCCTCGCGCGGCGTGGTATTGCACCAATACGGACTTATTTCGCCGGTTGTGTGGCGTGCACGGTGTTCATGCTGCCGATTGTGTTGGGTTACGGTGCGGGCGGCGTGGTGTTCTGGGCGTTGTTTGTCGGATTCTCCGCGTTTGGCTCGCTGTCGTATCCGTTGCTGGCCACGCGCTTTCCGACGGAGATCACCGGGCGCGTGGTGACTGCGGTCAACTTGGTGACTTTTTCGCTAGCGTTCGTCGTGCAGTTTGGCGTGGGCGCGATCATTAACCTGTGGCCAGTGACCGATGGGCGCTACGCGGGTGAAGGTTATGCCCTGTCGTTTGCGCTGTGCTGGGGATTGCAGGTGGTGGCGGTGCTGTGGCTTTGGTATGTAGAGCGTAAGAATATATAAAACGTTTTATTTAGCCCAGATAGTGTATTTCCACCGTCGGTCGGCCGCTGCGCGTATCAGCGTAAATCATTGAATACTCCGGCACTTCCAGCCACGTGGAGGTGTCTTTGGTGAGCGGTTCGGAGGCGATCATAATGGCATCGGCGGTGTCGGCACCGCCGGTCATTTTCCATTCGCTGCCGTGGTAGCCGTAGGCGCTGCCCGAGGTGTACCACAGGCTCAGAAAATTCAGGTTGGCCTCGTGTACCTTGGCAGGGTCTTCCGTACGATAGCAGCCAAAATCGAAGCAGTAGCGCACAGCAGCGAGTTGCTCACCGGTGGTAATAAAAAGATTGACTGACGACGAGGTTGCGATGCCCAGTTGCGCGCGCACTGCGCGAATAATCGCCAGCGTTTGATCGACTGCCCGCACCAATTCGGCCGCACTGCAATCGCGCGTAGGGTCTTGTAATTGCGAAGCGATCAACGCGTATAGCCATTCGCTGTCGGTGGTGCCGGCAATGCGCATGGCGATGTCGGGCTTGAGGTGCGGCAGCAACAGCGGCTTCATCTCCCGCATGCGTGCGAGATCGCCGTTGTGCGCCAGCGCCAGTTTGAGCCCGGGATATTGAAACGGATGCACGTTTTGCAGCGACACTTCGGCTTCGGTGGAGTAGGCCACGCCGCGCACATGCGCGAGCACGCAGGTCGGGCGCAGTTTTTCCGCCAACGCCTTCAGGTTGCGGTCGAATACCGGCAGCGCGGTGGAGGCGTAGCTGAAGGGTTTTTGCGGATCGAAGGAATGCCGGTCCCACGCGCGCATGCCGAAGCCTGCGAGATTGAGCATGTGCAGCATCTTGGGCATGTAAGATTGCCGGATCAACGCGCTGTCGGGCTGAAACAGCAAGTGGTCCAGCAGCACAGGCTGTCCGAGGTAGGCGAGGGCGCGGCACATGGTGGTCGGCTAAAGTGAGCGATGAATCATTCTAGCGCTAAAGTAGCGCGGTCTGGCAACCGCAGCGTGACCTCAATTTAAAGCTGACAGCGTGAAGCGCTGCGTGACTCGCGCCAAAAACTTGCCGCGTCCGCCGAAGCTGCGTTCGGCGTAAATCACCTCGCGCTGCCGGTTGACGATAATGACAGTGGAGGCGCGCGTGCCGTAGCGCTCGTCTGCGGCGATGAATTTGGGCGCGAGTATTTTTTCGCGCGCGAGGCCGACGCCGGTGTCGGGCAGCGCCTGATCGGCGGCAGCGTTACGGTCGGCGAGCAGCGCAAACAGTTTTTCCGCTAACGTCGCGGCGCCGCCATTAAGCAGCGCGGCCAGTTCGCTGCGGCCTTCGCTGACTTTGGGCCACGGCGTGTCGAGCAAATGGTTGCTCAAGCCGTGTACGCCGGGTGCGACCGGCTGCACGCCTTTGCCGAAGTTGGACAAGTACCACATCGTATTGAGGTCGCCGGCGAGTGTGCTAAAGCCCGCGTATTCGGTTTGCCGCGCGGCGACGCCTTGCAGGTAGGGCTCGGCGGCCACAGCACCGGTAAGGTAGACGCTCGCCAGATCGCCGCGCGAACGCGGGCCGGGGCCCAGTGCAGGGCCGTCGCGAAAATTCGTCACGGCGGCGAAGCGCCCGGCGCGCGTCATGCCCATCCACGTGCCCCGCATGTCTAGATCGCGCCCGGCGTAAACCTGCGGATGGTCATCCCAGAAAGCCGCCGACGCGGTGGGACGCGCATAGGCTTCGTCGCGATTGGCAGCAACCACCAGCGGATAATCCTCGCTTGCCTTAAAGGCTAATAAAATCAAACACATAGCGTTACTTTACCGCGTACGGCAAAGGCTGAATGTCAAGCACGGGGCCGGTGGGGGATTGCCAGTGCATGGCAGCGTTTTCCGCTGTGTTGTTTTGCACGACGGCCAAAACATCGTAAACCGCGTTGCAGTCCACGTCGGTAGCCGTATCGGCAGCCACATCGGTAGCGGCAGCGGCCACGATCATGCCGCTCGCCTGATCGCCAAACGTAGCGCTATACAACTTGTCACCCGCTGCTGGCGCGTTACTCGCCACAATGCGCGCCCGCACCATGCGTTGTTTGACGCGCCCCAGATAATGCGTGCGCGCGACAATTTCTTGTCCGGGGTAGCAGCCTTTGTCGAAACTCACCGCGCCGATCAAATCAAAATTCACCGTCTGCGGTACAAACTGTTCTTGCGTCGCGGTCACTACTGAGGGAATGCCGGCTTCGATATCCCAAGCGTCCCACAGCGTGGCGGGCGACGCGGCAGCGGCGGGGGCGAGTACGGCTTCGACGCGGCCGGCATCTGCCGCCGCAGCCACGATGAGATAGCGCTGCACCGGCAAGCGTATGACCGTGATGTCCGCGTTTTCAGCATGTGCGACCGCGTGCGTCGCGGCGGGTGCGGTACCGGTGAGTGTCGCGACTCGGTGAGCCGCATCGACGCCGGACACGCCGAACAGCGAGTAGGCGCTAGAGATATCCGCCGCCTTCACTTTGGATCGCAGGATGTACATCGTCAGCCGCTTACGTAGCGGCTCGCACAGCGCACGCGGCAGCAGCAGGTGATACGCGTCGTCGCGCCGCCATAGCAGCGGGCTCGCCAGCAAGCGGCCCTTGGGCGAGCAGTATCCGGTGTAGTGACTGAGCGCTGCGGTCAGCGCGTTAACGTTGTTGGTGAGCTGGCCTTGCAGGAACGTTTGCGTGTCGGGGCCGTCGAAGCGCAACACGCCTGATTGATCGATTTTGCACCAGCGCAGGTCAGAGGCCACAGTGAGTCCTTGTTCGTCGCGAAGTTGCGCAGCGCGCATTGTAGCTGAGCCGTTGTTGATGCAGGTCGCTATGTAAAAAACGTTTAAAATCAATTAGTTATGTAATTATTGCAGCATGGTGTGATCGGCGCTGTCGCGTGCTGCGGTAGGCGTATCATGCGCTGCACAGTGTGTCGTCAAAAAGCAACCGCGAGTCTTGTCCGTATGAAAAAAATTGCAGGGTGTGTTGGCTTGATCTGCGCATTGCTGGGTGCAGCCCCGGCGTATGCGGGTGTGCCTGAGGGCGTGGAAGCGTTCACGCGCGGACGTTACATTGACGCACGCAAAGAACTCGCCGGCCCCGCGGAAGAAGCGGATGCGCAGGCGATGGTTACTATGGGCGAAATGTTGATGCGCGGGCTGGGCGGCGCGCGCGACGAATTGAAGGCGCGCGACTTCATCATCAAATCGCAGGCGGCCGGCAATGTGCGGGCGGCGTATGTGCTGGGCACGCTGCACATGAACGGCAATCTGGTGGCGCGTGATTTGGAAAAAGGCGTGGCGCTGGTGCGGCAGGCGGCTGACCAGGGCGAGGCGGCCGCACAAAATGCGGTGGGCGTGTGGCTCGCCAACGGCACTAATGGTTATCCGAAAGATGAAGTGAACGCGCTGGCGTGGTTCAAGCTCGCAGCGGATCAGCAATACGCGGCGGCGATGCAGTCCATCGGTGGATTTACCGAACTCGGACTCGCGGGTATTGCGCAGGATAATCTGGTGGCGCTAGATTGGTACAAAAAGTCCGGCGAGCTGGGCCACACTGGCGGCATGACAGCCGCCGGGCGCATGTATGCCATTGGGCGCGGCGTGAGCGCAGACGGTGCCGAGGCACTGCGCTGGCTGCGGCGTGCGGCGGTGTTTAACCATTACGACGCCTTTCAGTGGATCGCCAATGTATTTGAGTTTGGTCGCGGCGGTGCGCCCAAAGAGCCGGTGACGGCCTATGCCTGGTACGCGGCGATTCCCGCCAACGCGCCGCAGCGCGTGGTGAAAAACGCGGCGGACGGCAAAGAGCGGCTACTGAAAACGATGGCGGCCGGTGATGTGGCGGAAGGCGAAAAGCAGTCCAAAGCCGTCGCCAACGCCAATCGTACGGGTGTATTGACCGGCCAGATTACCGTTAAGCCTAGTGTTGGCAGCGGCCCGCGTACGGGCGTCTACGGCAGTGGCGTAGTGGTGAGCGACGCCGGTGATATTGTCACCAACGAGCACGTGATCAACAATTGTGCACGCATCCGCATCCAGCCCTTGGGTACGCCGGTGAAGGTGGTAGCGAAAGACGCGCGCAACGATCTGGCGCTGCTGCGCGCGGACAGTGCCGCGCTGCCGCCGGCCAAGCTGCGCGCCGGGCGCAATGTGCGCTTGGGCGACGACATCATCGCCATTGGTTACCCGCTAAAAGGCGTGTTGTCGTCGGGCGCGGTGGTGACTTCGGGCATCGTCAACGCGTTGAGCGGGCTGAACGACGACACCTCCGCGTTTCAGATATCCGCCACGGTGCAGCCAGGCTCCAGCGGCGGACCGATTTTTGATCGCAGCGGCAATCTCGTCGGCATTGTGCGCGCGCGTTTGTTGTCCACGTCGCAGGCCAATCCGCAAAACGTGAATTTCGGTATTAATCTGGCCACAGTGACCAATTTTCTGGATTCGCACGCGGTTAACTATCCGACGGCACAGCAGGGCGGCAAGCCGCTCGACACCGCCGATTTGGTGGAGAACGCGCGCAAGTCTACGGTGCAGGTGGAGTGTTATTAAGTGTGCAGATTGAGCATTCAGGATTGCGGCACGCTGAACGAATCCAGTGGATCGAGCGGGCGCACGAGCTGCCCATGTATGAGCGCTTTCCGCCGCAGCACTAGTCGGCGGGCTACCAATCGCGCATCGATGCGCGGCTTCCGATGGCGTTCAATTTTTTACGCATCCTGCTTCGGCAGGCGCGTTTTAGCGCCATCGTGTTCGCCTTGTTCGCCGTGTTCAATCACGCGATACTCGCCGTCCACCACGGTGTCGCCACGGCCAGCCTGCTGAAAAACCGGCCCCGATTGTTTGAGTTTGCGCAGCGTCCACCACAGGCGCACGCCGAGTACCAGCGCGACCACGGCGGCCACGGCCAATGCGATAGTGAGAAAGAAAAACCCCAGTACCACCAGCGTTAACGTCACCAGCGTCAGCAGGATGCGGGCGATCCAGCCGGGTTTGACGGGGGCGTTCACTTAGCGTGTGGTATCGACAGTCATGCACACGATTGTGCGGACTGCCGCGCAAAAAGTCGATCCATTTCAGCGCAATTTTTAGGCAAAGCATTGCGCGAAGCAGCGCAATGCGGCTACGATTACAGGATGGAGACCGAATCTCAACGCGAAAAGCAAAATCTGACGGTGCTGTTTGCGGATGTCAGCGAAAGCAGCCGTTTGTATACCCAGTTGGGCGACGTTGCGGCGCGCAGCGCCATTAATGCCAGCCTGGCTGCGATGGTGGCGTTGCTGCCGCGCTTCGAAGGCCGTCTGGTCAAAATGCTGGGCGACGCGGTCATGTGCGTGTTCCCGTCAGTCGCGCAGGGCGTAAGCGCAGCCGCGGAAATGCAGGCGGTCATTACCGACACCGTGCCGGGCGGGTACCCGTTGCGCATGCACATGGGCCTGCATGCGGGGGCGGTATTGATCGAGAACGGTGATGTGTTCGGCGATACGGTGAACGCCGCCGCGTATCTGTCCAATATCGCCATGGCGGAACAAATTCTGTTGTCGGAAAGCACCGCGAAACAATTGCCGCCGGATATGGAAGGGCAGGTACGCCGGTTGTTTCGCCCGTCGTTAAAAGGCAGCATCGGTGAATCGTGGATTTATCAGGCGTTGTGGCGCGCCGATGATCAGGAACTGACCGACGTGAACTTACTGGCGTCGCGCGTGACGCACGCTGATTCCGGTAGTCTGCTGGTATCCATCGGTGAAAACCAGGCCCGGGTGAACCGCTGGCGGCCGCTGTTAACGTTTGGACGCGATGCGAGTAACGACGTACCGATATCTGACCAGTTCACCTCGCGTCAGCATTGCTCCATACGTTGCACGCGATCCACGTTCAGTCTGGTGGATCACAGCGTCAACGGCACCTTCGTGACTTTTGCCGGCGGCGACGAGTTGCACTTGCTGCGGGCCGAGATCGTCATCCATGGATCGGGGCAATTGCGCCTCGGGCGCAGCCGCAGCGACGGCGCTGACAGCAGTGTGGTGTTTTTCCAGCATGACCGGCGTTCGGAAGCCCGGCCTTGAGTCGCCGTCGTCACTGAGCCGCGCTAACCGCTATTGCTCAATCTTGATGTTGGCGTCCTTCGCCACTTTGTTCCAGCGGCGCACTTCGCGCGCCATGAACGCGCCAAGTTGATCCGCTGTGGGTGGTTATTTGATGGTGTCCGCGAGATTGTTGATGACGTCGGCACCGCTGCGCTTTTTGGCGCGCGCTTCTTCTGGTGACTCTTTGCCTTGCGGCGTGGCGGCAATTTGCGCATACAGGTCGGAAACGCCCTGAAACAGTCGCGGCGTCAAACCCACGCCACCGAACGTTTTGGCGATTTCGTTCATCTCAGGCACCCAGCGATAGGCCTTGAACGGCATGCCTGCGGCGCGGGTCAATACCGATTCGTGCAACTCGGCTTGGCCGTTTTTGAATTCGGCTTCCAGCACCTGATCGATACCCAGTTTGCGCGCGGCCACTAGCAGCTCGGTGCCCAGCGCGATGGTGCCTTTGGTGAGTGCGGCGTAGCACATTTTGACGGCGGAGGCGTCGCCGATTTTTTCGCCGGCAACTTTGACCATGATCTGCGGCGAGTTAATGCGCTGCATCAGATGCGCATGCGGGCCAGACACATAGAAGCGCTGCTTCGCGCCGTTGCGCGGCGGCGGGCCGATGATGCCGGCGTCCACCACAGTGCAGCCCACCGCCTGCAGGATGCCGGTAATTTCGTGCATCGTATCGGGGGCAATGGCATTGCACTCGACGAACACGATTTTGCGCTGGGTGGCCTTGCATGCGGCGGCGACGGCTGTGGCGTTGGTGACGGCAGCACCGGGGTCGAGCACCGACAACACCATGTCGCATTCTTTCACCAGATTTTCCAGCGAGTGAAGTTCGGTCAGACCCGCTTTTTCGCCGAGCGCGCGCGTGCGTGGGCTGCGGCCATCCGAGGCCATGCAGACGTTGAAGCCGAGTGCCTTGATGCACATGGCGACGCCCTGGCCCATGTCGCCGGGGCTGGTGATGCCGACGCTGTTGTTGAGTTCCATGATTGCTCCTCGATGCGTGGGTTGAAAATCGTGAGCCGCAGTTTACGCCAAATCCTGCTGGATTCATTGGATTGGCAGTGGCCTCGGTGTGCCGCGCGCGTTAAACTGCGCGCCGTGTCTGAAATCGAAAAAGTCTTCTCTGCAACCGGCGCATTGGCCGCCACCGTGCCTGGCTTTCGTGCGCGCGCAGGCCAGCTTGAGATGGCGCTGGCTATACAAAAATCCATTCAAAATCAAAAGGTTATCATTGCCGAGGCCGGCACTGGTACGGGCAAGACGTTCGCTTACCTTGCACCGGCGCTGCTGTCCGGCGGCAAGGTGATTATTTCCACCGGCACCAAGAATTTACAGGACCAGTTGTTTGATCGCGATATTCCCACGGTGCGCGCAGCCCTGAAGGCGCCGGTGTCGATTGCGCTCCTGAAGGGGCGCGCGAATTATGTGTGTCACTACCATCTTGAGAACACACAAGCCGACGGGCGGCTGGCGACGCGCGAGGATGTGCGTTTTCTGCAAGTGATTGCGAGCTTTGCGCGGCGCACGCAAAGTGGCGACAAGGCGGATTTGGCGGACGTGCCCGAGAGCGCCGGCGTGTGGGCGCACGTGACGTCTACGCGCGACAATTGTTTGGGCTCGAATTGCGATTACGTCGATAAATGTTTTGTCATGCGCGCGCGCAAGCAGGCGTTGGATGCCGACGTGGTGGTGGTGAATCACCATTTGTTTTTTGCTGACGTGGCGTTGCGCGACGAAGGTGTGGCGGAGCTGCTGCCCAAATGCAATACGGTGATTTTTGACGAAGCGCATCAGTTGCCGGATACCGCCAGCCTATTTTTCGGCGAAAGCGTATCCACGACGCAACTCCTTGATTTAGCGAGAGATTCCCGCATGGAGGGCATTGCGGGGGCGAAGGACTTTGCGGCCTTGCCGGAGGGCGCGTTGGCGCTAGAAAAAGCGGCCCGCGATTTGCGCCTGTCGCGCCACGAAGACAATGGTCGCCTAACGCACAAAGACATTAACGGCGACACCACCTTTACCGGCGCGCTCGACAATGCCTGCGCCAAGCTGTCTGCGCTGTTTGTGTTGCTGGAATCGCAGGCGGAGCGCAGCGAAGGACTGGAGAGTTGTCGTGTGCGTGCGCAGGCGCTGGCCCAAACCATCTCGCGCTGGCGCGAGGCGAAGGATGATGCCTTTGTGCGTTGGATCGAGTTGTTCGGACACTCGCTGCAACTGCATGCTACGCCGCTGTCGATTGCCGAAATTTTTCGCAAGCAGGTGACCGAGACTTCCCGCTCGTGGGTGTTTACCTCGGCTACGTTGGCGGTCAACGGCGATTTCAAGCACTACTGCAGTGAGCTGGGGCTGGAAGATGCGCAGACGCAAAGTTGGGATAGCCCGTTTGATTTTGGCCGTCAGGCGTTATTGTATGTGCCGAAAAATCTGCCGAATCCGAATACGCGTGAATACACCGATGCCGTGGTGAAAGCGGCGCTGCCGGTGCTGATGGCGAGTGAGGGCAGGGCGTTTTTGCTCTTTACCAGTTTGCGCGCGATGCGCGAGGCCTGCGAGCTGGTGCGCGAGGCCTTCAAATCACGCGGTCTTGATTATCCAGTGCTGCTGCAGGGCGAAGGTTCGCGCACGGAGCTGCTGGATCGCTTTCGCGCACTGGGCAACGCGGTGCTGGTGGCGAGCCAATCGTTTTGGGAGGGTGTGGACGTGCGCGGCGACGCTTTGAGTGTGGTGGTGATCGACCGGCTGCCGTTTTCACCGCCGGATGATCCAGTGCTCGCCGCGCGCATTGACAAAATGAACCGTGAAGGACGCAACGCCTTCATGGAGTATCAGGTGCCGCAGGCGGTAATTACCCTGAAGCAGGGCGCGGGGCGCTTAATCCGCGATGAAACCGACCGCGGCGTGCTGATGATTTGCGATCCGCGCCTGGTGGATAAGCCCTACGGCAAACGCATCTGGCGCAGCTTGCCACCGATGAAACGCACGCGTGAGTTGAGCGAGGTGGAAGCGTTTTTCAGGCCCGACCCGGCATCGCCAGCCGCTCAGGTTGCCGCAGGCGCTGTGGTGTCCTGAGCGTCCAGCCGGCGTTGCACGTATTCGATGTGCGAACGCAGGTTGTATTGCTGCTCTGAGTATTCCAGCGGCAGTGGAATGCTGGTGACGGCGTCGTCGATGCGTTCGATTTCAGCCAGATGCTTGTCGCGTTCTTCCGGGTGCTCGGCCATGGTGACTTCGAGTTTTTTCAGCTCGTCATACCAGTGCCACAGGCGCATGCGGATGCGCCAGCCGTAAATCATGGGGGCGAATTTCACGATGGGAATCAAAATCGTGACTACCGGAATCAACAGCACAATCAACCGGTCCATCAGCACGGCCAGCCAGAACGGCAGGTAGCGCTGAAAAAACGGCGGGCCTGATTTATGAAAGCGCTCGGCCACCGCACTCATCGGCAATTCGGCGCCCTGCGACTGGGGGAAATGATTTTCGAGATGAATAATGCTAGAGCGCTTGTGCACCTCTGCCGCAGCCTGCGTCAGGGCAAATTGCAGCGCAGGGTGTAGATCGTCGCGTACCGCGACCATGGCACCAGCGCCGATCATTTGCACACTTTGTGGCGGGATGTTCTCGTGCAGATTGACTACGCCCTGATGCAGTGTGATGCGTGAGAGGTACGAAAACCGCATGGCGTAGGCGTCGGCCTGCGACAGGCTCATGAGCTTGATGCCTTTGGCACGCAGCGGTTGCTGCAATATCTCCGCTTCGGGCCCGGACACGATAAAAATCGCATCGACTTCGCCCGCATCGAGTTTTTCGAGCCCCGCTTTGGTCGCTACCTCCACCAGCGTTGAATTGTCGGCGGTGATCTCCGACAGTTTCAGCAATTGCACGACCAGTTGGTTGGTGCCACTGCCCGCCGGCCCCACGGCGATGCGTTTGCCACGCAGTTGCGACATCTGACTGGTGTTGTCAGGTAGGCGGTGGAACACCCATACCAGCTCATAAAACATGCGGCCTAACGACAGCAGGCTGTTGGAGTCTTCGGGCAGGGTGGTACCGCCCTGCACGAAGCCCGCGCTGGCCTCGGGTGTTGCGCCGCGCATGCGCGTCAGATTTTGTAGCGAACCGGCGGAGGGCTTGATGTCCAGTGTGATGCCGTCGCGGGCAAGGATTTTTTTGTATTCCTGCGCGTAGCGGTAATACGCGCCGCCGTCTGCACCGGCGCTGAATACCAACGATTTCGGCGGCGCGGGTTTGACGAAATACGAGGTGACTACAAACGCGGCGGCAATCAGTAACACCGCCGGCGCAATAACAATGAGCCACTCGCGCCACGCGGCGCGTTCGAATTTGGGGCGTTTGAAGCGGGGTTTTCTCAAGGCCATAGCGGCCGGATTATAGCTCAGTGTGAAAAACAGACGCAGCGCCGACCGGGCGTTCCGCCCGGTCACGTTCCTCCGGAATCACCGGTCACGATCAACGGAATACGCAAGATTCACTGCCCAGTGCTGGAGACCCGTATTGAGGGGTGGGGAGACCACCAACCGCCGCGTATAAGGAAACGAAAGCGCGGTGGCCCGGTATGGGAGTCGGAGGGATTCATAGTACCGTTTGAGTCTGAGGGACAACACAACCCCGGACGAGGGAAGGGACCCTGCTTTGTTCGCGCGACCGAAGAGCCGAGGATCAGGGGATTG
>JAYTWR010000076.1:0-1505 GCA_043743335.1 Burkholderiales bacterium | reverse complement strand
GCGGGTGGCGCGTTCCGGCATACACGCGCTGACCACGCTGGGCTGTCCGGATGTGCGTGTGATCGGCCCGAAAACGTTGATCCCGGCCGACGTGGAGCGTATGGGGGTGACGGTGCATCACGATATGCAGCGCGGGTTGGAGGGCTGCGATGTGGTGATCATGCTGCGCCTGCAAAATGAGCGTATGTCCGGTAGCTTGCTGCCAAGTGCGCATGAATATTTTAAAAGTTACGGATTAACGGCGGACAAACTCGCGCGCGCGAAGCCCGATGCGATTGTGATGCATCCCGGCCCGATGAATCGCGGCGTGGAAATTGAATCGGGTATTGCCGACGGCATGCAGAGCGTGATTTTGCCGCAGGTGACATTTGGTATCGCGGTGCGAATGGCGGTGATGGCGATGGTGACGGGAAACTAGGATGAAAATCGAAATTAAAAATGCGCGCTTAATTGACCCCGCCACCCACCGTAATGAAAATGCGACGCTGTATATCGAGAATGGCGCAATTGCCAGCACGGGCGCAGCCCCCGAGGGATTTAAAGCTGACAAAGTCATTGACGCAGCGGGCAAAATTATTTGCCCTGGCCTGGTGGATTTAAGCGCACGTCTGCGCGAGCCCGGTCTTGAATATCGTGCCACGCTTGAAAGTGAAATGCGTGCGGCAGTGGCAGGCGGTGTGACCACGCTGGTCTGCCCACCCGACACTGATCCGGTGTTGGATGAGCCGGGTTTAGTAGAGATGCTGACACGCCGCGCGAAGATGGCGAATCAGGCGCGCGTCTATCCGTTGGGCGCGTTAACACTCGGCCTTAAGGGCGAAAAACTCACTGAAATGATGGAGCTGACCGAGGCTGGTTGCATCGGATTTTTTCAGGCCGATCAGCCGATTGTCGACACGATGGTTTTGTTTCGTGCGATGCAATACGCCGCGACGTACGGCTACACCGTGTGGCTGCGTCCGCAGGATGCCTACCTCGCTCGCGACGGCATTGCGCACGATGGCGAAGTCGCATCACGCCTAGGGCTCGCGGGCATTCCCGCCAGCGCTGAGACGGTGGCAATCTCAACCATCACCACGCTCATGCACGACACCGGAGCGAAAGTTCACCTCGCCCGATTATCAAGTGCTGCCGGGGTTGAGCTGGTGCGGCGTGCGAAGGCTGAGAATTTGCCGCTCACATGTGATGTCGGCATTCATCATTTGCTGCTCACCGACCACGATATCGGCTACTTCGATTCGCAATATCGTTTCACGCCACCATTGCGCGGTTTGAAGGATCGCGACGCCTTATCGCGCGGCGTGATTGACGGCACCATTGATGCGATTTGCTCTGACCACACGCCGGTTGATGATGATGCCAAGCATGTGCCGTTCGGCGAGGCGGAGCCGGGTGCCACCGCGCTGGAAACGCTGTTATCGCTGACGCTAAAATGGGCCGAGCAGGCGAATGTGCCGCTGCCAAAAGCGCTGAAGAAAATCACCTCGGACCCGGCGAAATTATTG
>JAYTWR010000075.1:0-23662 GCA_043743335.1 Burkholderiales bacterium | reverse complement strand
GCAACAGGTGAAGTATCGCCCGGCACTCGTGCCGGGCGCGGATTGAAACACCACGACCGTAAGAATTGCCAAAATTGTCGGCCTGTATCGCCCGGCACTCGTGCCGGGCGCGGATTGAAACTTGTGGGGAATTTCACCGCGTGGGGTGCTCCACAGGTATCGCCCGGCACTCGTGCCGGGCGCGGATTGAAACGGTTTATCCGTTGGCGAAAGCGCTTCGCGTACGGTATCGCCCGGCACTCGTGCCGGGCGCGGATTGAAACCTCAACATACGGGCGTTGGTTTTCAATCGCGCGTGGTATCGCCCGGCACTCGTGCCGGGCGCGGATTGAAACAGGCGGCACGTATACATCCGGCGGCACGTATACGTGTATCGCCCGGCACTCGTGCCGGGCGCGGATTGAAACTTTGCCGCATAGTAGAGGTAGTTAGCGCTGCCGTCGTATCGCCCGGCACTCGTGCCGGGCGCGGATTGAAACTAGTCGCGAGTGGTATGACGCCGAGGTTGCCGTTGTATCGCCCGGCACTCGCACCAAGCGCGGATTAAAACCAAGCTGCCAGCAAATTCGGCACCACCGCTACCGGGTATCGCTCAGGGCAATCCCTGTAAAAACTCAAAGAAGAGAAATGTGGTGGCAAACGAGTCGTATTTTTTGCGTAGGCTGCGTAGCTTGCTGTGTTTTTGGCGCGCAGCGTGCGACAGCGCAGCCGGTGAGTGTTGCCGAAGCATTCACGGTTTGATGTGATTACCCTACCGACATTGATGAATACGGTTTGCAGTTTTTTCGCTTCAGTGTAATCTTGCCGACGAAGTGTTTACGTGCGTTCAATCGTTGGCCCACAGTGAAAAATCGGGCTATCCGTCGTTACCAATACAACAAAGACAACAAGGAAATTCATTGCCATGAAAACAATCGATATCCACGCGCACTTGGTTCCCGGCTCGCTGTGGAAAGCCGCCGACGAAAAAAAAGAATGGTATGGCTTTCGCCATGAACCCGGCCCCATTGCTGGCTCGGTGTTTGGCGGTGGCAAGCGCACTGATCTCACCTCGCCCAAGGTGCGCTATACGCCGCAAGAGCGCATGAAGGACATGGACGCGCAGGGCGTCGATGTGCAGGTGCTCTCCATTCACACGCCGTTCTTTGGCTACCATCTTGATGCTACGCAAGGGCAGGCGTTGTCGCGCGAGGTCAATCTGGAAATCGCCGCCACCGCGCGCGAATGGCCGACGCGCTTTGCCGGGCTGGCCACGCTGCCCATGCAGGATGTCACGACCGCGATCAACGAGCTTGAACACGCGGTGACCAAGCTTGGGCTAAAGGGCGCGGAGCTTGATACCGAAGTCAATGGCGAGCAATGGGACGAGCCGAAGTTTTTGCCGTTCTTCAAGGCGGCAGAAGCCATGGGCGCGGTGCTGTTTTTTCACCCGCAGCCGCAAAACAATTTTTTCAAGGCGCGCAACCCGCGTCATGGCCTCTATAACAGTCTCGGGGTGGTGCTTGATGACGCTATCGTCACTGCAACGCTGATCTGCGGCGGCGTGCTGGAAGCCTGCCCCGATATACGCATTTGTATCGCCCACGGCGGCGGTCCGACGTGTCACCTGATGGGGCGGCTAGACCGCGGTTGGGAACGGCAGCCGAAGGAGCAGCGCACGCCGTTGCCGCCCAGCGCCTATCAAAAACGGCTGTACTACGACACCGTGACTAGCAGTGAAGAAGCGCTGCGCTTCCTGCTCGATCAAGTGGGTGCCGAACGCGTGGTGATCGGTAGCGACTGGCCTTTTGTGCCGTGGAATCCCGGCCCCGGCGGTTGGGTGCAGGGCTTGAAGTCGCTCACGCAGGAAGAGAAAGACAAAATCCTCTGGAAGAATCTGGAGACGCTGCTGAAGTTGTAGCCGCAGCACGGTGGTGTACGCACAGCGGCGCGCCGATACCGATGCGGCGCGTTCGCGGCTTAAGCAACAGTCTTGGCCGCCGCCGCTGCGCCGCGCCCGGCCATGCGCCCGAACACCGTGCCAGACACCAGCCCGGTACCCGCTGGGTAGTTAAAGTAAAACAACCCGCCAACCATTTCGCCGGCCGTGTACAGGCCGGGTATCGGATGCAAATGCACATTCATCACCTGCCCGGTTTCGGGGTTGATGCGCAGGCCGCCGAAGGTAAAGGTGATGCCGCAGGTGACGAGATAGGCCTCGAACGGCCCGGTGTCAATGGTGTTGGCCCAGTTTGATTTGGGCGGATCAATGCCTTCGGTGCAACGCGCGTCTTTGATAGAGTGATCAAACGGCACGTCTTTGCGGATGGCGGCGTTGTATGCTTTGACGGTGCGCAAAAAGCCTGCGGCGTTGACGCCTTCGAGCTTGGCGGCGAGTTCTTCCAGCGTATTCGCCACCACGCGCGTGACGGCCTTGTCGCCGTATTCGGGGCGCAGCAGCGGGCGCACTTTGGCATCGAACACTTGGTACGCAAACTGCTGTGGCTGCTTTAACACCTCGGCACCGTACTTGGCGTAGGTGTAGTTGTAGAACTCGATGCCTTCATCGACGAAGCGTTTGCCGTCGGCGTTAATCATGATCGACAGCGGATAGCTGTGGCGATACGAACTGTGCGGCAAATTAAGATTGCCCACGTCGGGCGCGTAGCGCTCCCACGACACCGCGTGTCGGCCCGACCAGTTGCCGTACGGATGCGCGCCGATATCGAGTGCCATTTTCAAACCGTCGCCCATGTTGAAGCGCGAGCCGCGCACCTTGGCGAGTTCCCAGCCGGGGCCGAGATAGCGCGTGCGCCATTCAGGGTTGGCCTCAAAACCGCCGCTGGCGAGAACGACAGATTTACCTTTAAAATCAATTAGTTGGCCTTGGTGCTGTGCGCGCACGCCAGAGACTTTCAGGCCGTCGTAGATTAATGACACCGCGCGCGTTGCGTAAAAAATCTGCACGCCTTTTTTGACGGCAGTGTTGGTGCCGTCCTGCACCAGCCCCGGTCCGCCGCCGGAAATCTCCAGCGGCATGCGGCCAAAAAAGCGGCGCTGGCCGTTCACCACCGCCGACTGCGCGCGATAGTTCGGCACAAAGCGCACGCCTTGGCTACGCAGCCACACCATGGCGTCGAGGCTTTGTGTGATGAGCGCTTCGCTCAAATCAGGATCAGTACGAAAGTTGGTGACGCGATATAAATCGTCGTAGAACTGATCGCGCGTGTTGCTTTCCCAATCGGTGGTGCGCGCTTCGTCGTCGGTGATGTCGATGAGTTTTCGCAGGTCATCCACGTTGTTGTAAACAAAACGCATCACGCCGCCAGCAAAGCGGCTGTTGCCGCCGGATTCATCTGGTGTTGCCGCTTCGAGCATGGCCACGCTCACGCCGGTGTCGCGCGCTGCCAGCGCCGCGCACACGGCGGCATTGCCTTTACCGACCACCACCACATCGAACTCTTTCACGTTGGTTCCTTGGCTGAAAATGGGTGTATGGATTTTAGCAGTCCGCCCGACGCGGCAGGGTATGATGGCGAGCGTGGAATTTTCATTGGACAACATGCCTATTCAGCTTGACGCGGTAAGCGATCCTGACACCGATCGAGGCAACGGTAGGATGTCGGTGACGAAGGAACCGCATCGGTCGTGTGCGCGATTGATGCGGTTCGCTGTGCTCATCGGCATCCTACGGGTTTTGCCGTTGTTTGTTCTGTTTGCCGGCAGCGCGGTTCAAGCGCAACCCTATCCGTCAAAACCCGTTCGCGTGGTGATCGGCGGCTCGCCGGGCAGCAACGCCGATATCTTTTTCCGCATTGTGCAGCCGCGGTTGGCGGCGGCGTTGGGCCAAACGCTGGTGGCCGACTACCGCCCCGGCGCGGGTGGCGCGCTGGGCGCAGGCATTACGGTCAAAAGCGCGGCGGACGGCTACACCATCATGATGGTCGCGGCGGGTTTTGTGATGAACCCAGCGCTCACCAAAACATTGCCGTTCAACCCGGCGCGCGACTTTACCGCGTTGGGTTTGGTGGCCGACGTGCCGGCGGGGCTGGTGGTGCATCCGTCGTTGCCTGCGGGCGATGTCAAGCAACTGATCGCGCTGGCGCGCGCGCGTCCGGGGCAATTGAATTTCGGCAGTGCAGGGCAGGGCGCGGTGTCGCATCTGGCGGGCGTGTTGTTCAACCTGATGGCGAAGGTGGATACGGTACACGTGCCGTATAAAAGCAGTGCGCCGTCGCTGGTGGATTTGATTTCAGGGCAGATCGCGTTTTCGTTTCCCACGGTGTCCGGCGCGCTGCAGCATGTCTACGCCGGGCGCTTGAAACTGTTGGCGCAAACCGGCGCTAAGCGCTCTGCCCTGTTGAAAGAAACGCCGACGGTGGACGAAGCGGGGTTGCCGGGGTTTTTGGTCAATAGCGGGTTTGGTTTGGTGGGGCCGGGCGCGATGCCCAAGCCCGTAGTCGATAGTGTCAATGGTGCGTTGGTGAAAGCGCTGCACGATGCCAATGTGCGCAAAGCCATGATCGACAACGGCGCTGACCCCGCAGGCAGCACGCCGGAGCAGCACGACGCCTACGTGAAATCCGAAGTGGCGAAGTGGATCAAGGTGGTCACTGCAGCAGGACTCAAACCCGAGTAAGGAAAGCCCATGGGAATCGCACAGCAATTAGCCGAACGCATCGTCAACACGCGTTACGACGATTTGCCGCCGCAAGCCCTCTACTGGTGCAAGGTGGCGGTGATGGATACGGTGGGCTGCGTGCTCGCGGGCGCGCGCGAGGATGCGCCGGTGCTGCTGCGTGAGACGCTCATGCCGGCAGTCGGTAACTGCTTGATTTTAGGCACAAATTATCGTGTGTCGTGTCTGGACGCCGCGCAAATCAACGGCACGGCGGCGCATGCGCTCGACTTTGACAACACTGCGGCGCAATTCGCTGGGCACATCTCGGCGGTGATGGTTCCCGCGCTGCTGGCTGCGGGTGAAGCGTTCAATAGCAGCACGCGTGATGTCTTGCTCGCACACGCGGTGGGTTACGAAGCCGGCTGCCGTATCGGGCGCGCGGTGAACATCGGCTTATATCATTCTGAAAAAGGCTGGCATTCCACTTCAACGCTTGGTGTGTTCGCTGCAGCGGCGGCGTGCGCGAAGTTGCTGAGTCTTACCGCTGCGCAAACCACTACCGCACTGGCCATCAGCACCTCTCTGTCTTCGGGCATTAAAGCGAATTTCGGCACCATGACTAAGCCGCTGCATGTGGGCGAGTGCGCGCGCGCTGGGCTGATGGCAGCACTGCTGGCGCGCAAAGGGTTTACGGCGAACGCCGACGCCTTCGAGCACAAGCAGGGTTACTTCAAGCTCTACAACGGCGACGGGCACTACGACGCCGCACGCGTGAACGCAAGCTGGGGCCAGCCATTTGAAGTGGTGAAGCCCGGCGCCAGCTACAAGCAATACCCGTGCTGCTACAGCACGCACGCAGCGATAGAAGCGGCGTTGACACTCACCCGTGCGCATGGCGCATTCGATGCGCAAGCCATCGAAAAAATCGAAACTTGGACACCAGCGTTTGGTTTGTCGTACACCAACCGCCCCAATCCGCAAAGCGATCTTGATGCCAAATTCAGCGTGCAATATTGCGTGGTGCGCGCGCTGACCGGCAATCAAGTGGTGCTGGAGAATTTTGAAAACGCCGCGTTCAACGATGCGATGGTGCAAAGCCTGCTGCCGCGCGTGCGTTCCGAAATTTACGTCGGCCCAATGTTCGATCCCGATGATCCGTTCGACGCCGAACTCAAGCTCACCCTGAAGGACGGGCGTGTGTTGAGTGCCAAGGTGGATCGTCCGCTGGGGCGTACGTCGGAGATTCCGATTCCGCACGCGCACTTGCAGGCCAAGTTTGAGAATTGTGCGGGGCGGGTGTTGCCGCCGGACGTTGTGACTAATGCGATGCAACTAATTGATTTAATGGATAAATTTGGAATGGTTCGTGAATTGACGCCAGTGCTGGCGGGTGTACCGACGGCAGCGCCGACGGCAGCACCGACGGCAGCGCGGCGGGTTGCCTGATGCGGCGAATCGCAGCCGTTGCAGTCTTATTGCGCTGGGCAGCGGTGTTGGCGCTGGGGCTGTCTGTCGTAGCGTGCACGCCTGCGGGGCAGATATTGTTTTCGCTGTTGCCCGACGGTACCGTGCCGATGTTATTGAGCCATCTCGAGCGCGAAAGCGACGTCAATCGCAAGCGTGTGGCTGAATTCGAGCGCAATGCGGATTGGGCGGGCCTAGCGAAATTTGCTGAAGAAAATATTGAGAAGCAGAACAGCAATGCCAGTTGGTGGCAGGTGGCGGGCTATGCGCATTCGCGACTGAAAAATCACACGCGCGCCATTGAGTGTTTTCGTGAATTACTCCGCCTAGAGCCCGACGAGCCCGAGGCTTGGAACTTGCTGGCGCAAGAGCACCGCATGAGCGGCAATTCACAACGCGCCGTGGATGTGTTGACGCAGTCACTCACTGCGCTGCGCGATACACCGGTGACGCTGATGCTGTTGGGCGAGAGTTACAGCGACCTTGGCCGTTACGATTTGGCCGCACGCGCCTACCGCCAGTCGCTTGATCTCGATGGCGGTTTGACGCCCGCGTGGGCGGGCCTCGCGCGCGCGCATCTCAAACGTGGGCAGTGGACGGAAGCGGAAAGCATCGCCCGTTCATTGGAGAAAACCAACCCGCCGCTGGCAGCGGCAATACGTGCAGAGATGAAGACGTTGCAGCCGTGAGTGCGGCGGTTAACGCTAGCGTAGCGCGTGGCCGTTTACTGCGGCTTAATGCCCGAAGCCTTAATTACTTTCGACCATTTTTCGGTTTCAGCGCGCAGGAAAGCGGTAAATTGTTCCGCTGTGCCGCCCTGCGGATCGACGCCGCTGGCGAGATAGGCATCCTGCACGGGTTTGGAATTCAGCGCGATGTTGAATTCTTTGTTGAGGCGGTCGAGCAGCGGGCGTGGCAAGCCTGCCGGTGCCATGATGCCGCCCCACGGCGCGATTTCGTAGCCGGGCACGCCGGATTCGGCCACCGTGGGCAAATCCGGCATGGCAGGTGCGCGTTTGATTGATGTGACTGCGATGCCGCGCACGCGTCCGGCCCTGACGTGCGGCAACATGGGCGCGCTGTTGTGGATGATGACTTGCGCTTCGCCGCCGACCACCGCGATGGTTGCCTGATCGACACCCTTGTACGGCACATGGGTAAACGCAGCACCCGTCAGCGAAATCAGCAGTTCCATGCCCAAGTGCAGACTGGTGCCGTTGCCGCCGGAGGCGTAGAGCAGTTTGCCGTTTAATTTGCGGGCGTGATCGACCAAATCGCGCACCGATTTCACCGGCAGCGCATTGGCCACCGCCAGCACGTTGGGCGTGGAGGTCAGGCGTATCACCATTTGCAAATCGCGCAGGGCGTCGTAGCGCATGGGCGACATCAGGCTGGGGTTGGTGGCCAGCGAAAAAACCGCGTAGCCGATGGTGTAACCGTCGGGTAGCGCTTTGGCGACCAGCTCGGTGCCAATGGTATTGCTGGCACCGGTGCGATTGTCAACGACCACCTGCTGCCCGACCTGGCGGCCGATTTCCTGCGCAAACATGCGTGAGCTGATATCCGGCGAGCCGCCTGGCGCGGAGGGCACGATCAGACGTATGGGGCGATTCGGGTAAGCCTGCGCACCGGCCATGCCCGCACACACGACCGTGATGCCCAACGCGGCTGGAATGATTAGGGATAGACGCATGGCGAACGGGGAATTCGTGGGCGCAGCCGGTTACACCGCCCTAAGCGCTGGCGTCAAATGCGGCCCCAGACATTTTAACGTGTCGCCCAGCACCTTGATATTGCCGGCGACGACGTTGCCCGATTGCATGTATTGATCTTTACCTTGCAGATCGGTGACGACGCCGCCCGCTTCGGTGATGAGCAGTGTGCCGGCGGCCAAGTCCCACGGCGCGAGGCCCATGGCCCACACAGCGTCGAGGCGGCTGGCGGCCACATACGCGAGATCCAGCACCGCAGACCCCGCACGGCGCACGCCGCCGGCGGTTTGCATAATGTCGCGCTGCATGCCGAGATAGGCATCGAGGTGATGGTGTTCTTTGTAGGGAAAGCTGGTGCCGACAAGTGAACCCTTAAGCTGTGCGCGCCGGCCTACGCGCAGGCGGGTATCGTTCAAATAAGCGCCCACGCCCTTGGTGGCGGTGAACAAATCGTTATTGCACGGATCGTAAACCACCGCCTGCGTGATGACGCCCTTGTGCGACAGCGCGACTGATACCGCGTAGTGCGGAAAGCCGTGCACAAAGTTGGTGGTGCCGTCGAGCGGATCGATAATCCATTGGTAATCCGATTTGGCATCGGTGTTCGTTGTGCCGGACTCCTCTGCTAAAATTGAATGCTTGGGATACGCTTCGAGCAGCGTGCGCATAATGGTTTGCTCGGCCTCCTTGTCCACTTCGGACACATAATCATTGGCGGCTTTTTCGCGTACGGCAAGCACATCCAGGTTGCGCGCGGCGCGGTTGATAACGCCGCCGGCTTTGCGGGCGGCCTTGACCGCGATGTTGAGCATGGGGTGCATAGTGGCCGTTGAGTGTTTAGTGTTTAGTGTTTAGTGTTTAGGGTTGAGTGCGAGGTGCTGAGTACGAGGTGCTAAGGGTTGAGAGCGAAATAATGGCGTTAGATCAGTCTGTGTGCAACGTCAAAACCTTCCCTCACCCCAGCCCTCTCCCGCAGGGAAAGGGAGAGGGAGAAAATCATCGCCGGGGCAAGCGAACTTCTATTTCGCACAGCGCCGGGTTTGCCCCCTCTCCCTCCGGGAGAGGGCTGGGGTGAGGGAAGGTCTTGAACCTTTTCCTTGTTTGGACCGAATAGGCGCAAAGAATGCGTAGAGCCGGATTGTACGTGATATGAGCGCTGCGCTTCACAACATCCGCGTGGTGCTGTGCGAGACGCGGCATGCGGGCAATATCGGCGCTGCCGCGCGGGCACTGAAAACCATGGGGTTGAACGCGCTGTATCTGGTGCAGCCGTGGGATTTTCCCAGTAAAGAAGCCACGCGCCGCGCCTCGCGCGCGACTGACGTGCTGGAGACGGCGCGGGTGTGCGCGACGCTCGACGAGGCGCTCGCCGGCGTGGCACTGGCCGTGGCGTGTACCGCGCGCACGCGCGAAATGGGCGCGCCGGCCACAGATGCGCGCAGCGCTGTGGCGCGGCTGGTGGCGGTGGCGGCTACGCAGCCGGTAGCGCTGGTGTTTGGTAACGAAACCTCAGGGTTGACCACGGCACAGGTGAATTTGTGCCAGTTGATTGCGGCGATTCCGTCGGATCCGCAATACGCTTCGCTCAATCTGGCGGCGGCGGTGCAGGTGTTTGCGTATGAGTTGCGGCTGACGGCATTGAGCGGTCTGCCCGCGGGTGAAGCGCCCGGCACATTGGCCAGTCACGAGGCGGTGCAGGGTTTTTACGAGCATCTCGAACGCGAGCTGCTGGAAACCGGCTATCTCAACCCGGCGCAGCCCAAAAAGCTGATGCAGCGGCTGCGGCGATTGTTCTCGCGCACCGGGCTGGAGGCGGAGGAAGTTAACATTCTGCGCGGGGTGGTGCGCACGTTGCGTACGCCCAAGGTTAAACGGTAACTATTTGTTTTTAAATGATTATTTAATTTTTGCCAGCGTCTGAAAACCGATAGCCGATAAATTTAGTATACTATTTCATCATCCACTTCCAGCGCGTTTCCTGCCGCCGTGTTTTCCCGCATAAACGAAGAGATCGCCGTGGTATTCGAGCGCGACCCCGCCGCGCGCAATACTTGGGAGGTGATCACCTGTTACCCTGGCTTTCACGCCATGATGACGCATCGGCTTGGCCATGCCTTGTGGGGCGCGGGATTCAAATGGCTGGCGCGCTTGGTGTCGCACTTTGGGCGCTTTATCACCGGTATCGAAATCCACCCAGGTGCTACCATCGGTCGGCGCTTCTTTATTGATCACGGCATGGGCGTGGTGATCGGTGAAACCGCTGAAATCGGCGACGACTGCACGTTGTACCACGGCGTTACCCTCGGCGGTACTTCGTGGAACAAAGGCAAGCGCCATCCCACGCTCGGCACGGGCGTGGTGATCGGTGCGGGCGCGAAAGTGTTGGGGCCAATTACCGTGGGCGACCACGCCAAAATCGGTTCCAACGCGGTGGTGGTCAAAGACGTGCCACCGGGTGCCACTGCGGTGGGCATTCCGGCGCGGGTCATCGAAGCGCAGGACAATGCCGGCAGTGCGGATGGGCGCTTTGCTGCGTATGCCGTGGGACGCGATGAAAATGATCCGCTGACACGGGCGATCAACGAGCTCCTCACGCACGGTCACGACACCGACCAGCGCATCGCCCAGTTACAAGCCCAGTTGCAAGCCCAGTTGCAGCAACTGCAACAAGCAGACGCCGCAACTGACGTCCAAGAGCGGAATCTGCGCGACAAAAAACGCGCTTGAGAACAGGTGTCAGCGGCAGACCGAGCGGGTGGGCGGACTATACTTGACTGAATCTGTCGGAATTGGTATGGTTGAGCGATTCAGTCGGCAATGGTTTTACGCCGGGCCGTGTTCGATAGGGTTTGTTTAAGTAATTGTTTTTAAACGATTTTTCAGGTGATTCAATGCGGCTCACAACCAAGGGCAGGTTTGCGGTAACGGCGATGGTCGATCTCGCGCTGCATCACGGCCACGGGCCGGTGACGTTGGCGGAAATCAGTACGCGGCAGAAGATTTCGCTCTCGTATTTGGAGCAACTGTTCGGCAAATTGCGCCGCAAGCACATCGTCGAAAGCGTGCGCGGGCCGGGCGGCGGCTATTTGCTCGGTCGTGATATGAGCGCGCTGACGGTGTCGGAAATCATCCAGGCGGTGGATGAGCAAATTGACGCCACGCAATGCGGCGGCAAAGAAAACTGCCACGACGAAAACAAGTGCATCACGCACGATCTATGGGCCAGTTTGAATCGCCACATCTTTGATTACCTCGGTGGTGTGACCTTACAGCAGTTGGCGGACAGCCAAAACGCCAAAGTGTCCGGTGTTGCACCGCTGCACGACATGCGCGGCCTGAGTCACGCGAGCAAGCGCGAGCCGGTATCCGCCTAGCGCGCAATCCTGAAAAGCGATGTTCACCTACTTCGACCACAATGCCACCACGCCGCTCGATGCGCGCGTGTTGGAAGCGATGCTGCCGTTTCTGCGCGAGCAGTACGGCAACGCGTCGAGTCGGCACGATATGGGCATCACCGCGCGTCGTGCCATTGATGAAGCGCGCGAGCAAGTGGCGGCGCTGGTGAATGTGCGTCCGCCGCAGGTGGTGTTTACCTCTGGCGGCACCGAGGCGAACAACCTGTTTATCAAGGGCGCGGCAGAGATTTTGAAGCCGTCGCAAATCGCCATCAGCGCGATTGAGCACCCCTGCGTTGCGATGCCGGCTGTGGCGCTTGCACGCAAAGGCTGGGCCGTGCGCAAGTTGGCGGTGACGGGTGAAGGCGTGGTGAACGTACAGGATGTCGATGCCGCGCTGCAAACGCCCACCGGCATCGTATCGGTGATGACAGCCAATAACGAAACCGGCGTCATTCAACCCGTGGCGGACATCGCTGAACGCGCGCGCGCCGCCAAGGCTTGGATGCACACCGATGCGGTGCAGGCACTGGGTAAAATTGCCGTCGATTTTGAGGCGCTGAATGTGCACGCGATGACGCTGTCCGCGCACAAAATTTACGGCCCCAAAGGTGCCGGTGCGTTGATTGTTGATAAGCGCATCGAACTTGCACCGTTGATCGCCGGCGGCGGGCACGAGCATGGTCTGCGTTCCGGCACCGAGAACGTGCCGGCCATCGTCGGCTTTGGTGCGGCAGCCGTGTTGGCCGCAGAGCGGTTGGCGGAAATCGCGCCACGGCTGGAGAAATTGCGCGCGCGCGTGGAGCAGGGCCTGAGTCACATGGGCGCAGTGATTTTTGGTGCGGGAGCCAAGCGCGTACCCAACACCAGCTACTTCGCCTTCGACGGCATTGACGGCGAAACGCTGATTATCGAGCTCGACAAATTGGGCTTTGGCGTGGCGGCGGGCGCGGCGTGTTCGAGCGCGAATCCTGAACCTTCCGCTACGCTATTGGCGATGGGTGTGGCACCGGAAATCGCGCGCGGTGCAGTGCGGTTTTCGCTGGGCACTGCAAACACTGCGCAGGACGTGGATGGGTTTTTGAAGGCGACGCAGCAAGTGGTGGCGCGGTTAAAGAATTTGACGGCAATGACCGTTTGAGTGCAGAGGTAATCATGAGCATACAACTGACAGAAAACGCGGCGAAACAAATCAAGACGCAGCTCACCAAGCGCGGCAAAGGTTTGGGTTTGCGCGTGGGCATCAAGAAAAACGGCTGCTCGGGCTGGGCGTATACCTACGACTACGCCGACGAAGTGCGAGCGGACGACAAAGTGTTCGAGGCGTTTGACTCGAAGCTGGTGGTCGATGAAAAAAGCCTGGCGTTTATCGACGGCGCGAAGCTGGACTTCATCAAGGAAGGTTTGAAGCAGATATTCAAGTTCGACAATCCCAATGTCGAAGCGGCGTGCGGTTGCGGTGAAAGCTTTAGCGTTAAAGAAAAAAATCAATAAAATCAAATAGTTAAATATGTCTACTGCAACCATCGAGCAACTGGTCAATCAGCCTTACAAGCACGGCTTTGTCACCGACATTGAATCCGACACGGCCGCCAAGGGTTTGAGCGAAGACACCATTCGATTTATTTCGGCGAAGAAAAGCGAGCCGGATTGGCTGCTCGAGTTCCGTCTCAACGCTTATCGCAAGTGGCTGACCATGACGCCGCCCGCGTGGCCGAACGTCAACTACCCGGCGGTAGATTTTCAAAACATCAGCTACTACTCGGCACCGAAGTCGAAGACGAAATTAAAGAGCATGGATGAGGTTGATCCGGAGTTGCTCAGAACGTTCGAGAAGCTCGGCGTACCGATGAACGAACGCGCGGCGCTGGCGGGTGTGGCGGTGGACGTGATTTTTGATTCGGTGTCGGTGGCCACGACCTACAAGCAAAAGCTTGCCGACGTGGGCATAATTTTTTGCTCGATCTCCGAGGCGGTGAAAGAGCACCCGGCACTCATCCGCAAATACATGGGCAGCGTGGTGCCCGTGGGCGACAATTTTTACGCCGCATTGAACTCAGCGGTGTTTACCGATGGCTCGTTCTGCTACATCCCCAAGGGCGTGAAATGCCCGATGGAGCTGTCTACCTACTTTCGCATTAACACGCAGGACTCTGGCCAATTTGAACGCACGCTGATCGTGGCCGAAGACGGCGCACAAGTGTCTTACCTTGAGGGCTGCACCGCGCCCAAGTTCGACACCAATCAGTTGCATGCGGCGGTGGTGGAGTTGGTGGCGATGGACAATGCCGACATTAAATATTCCACCGTGCAAAACTGGTACGCGGGCGACGAAAAAGGCGTGGGCGGCATTTATAATTTTGTCACCAAGCGTGGTCTGTGCAAGGGCGTGAATTCGCGCATTTCGTGGACGCAAGTGGAGACCGGTTCGGCGATCACCTGGAAGTACCCTTCCTGTATTTTGCGCGGCGATAATTCCGTGGGCGAGTTTTACTCGGTGGCGCTGACCAATCATTATCAGCAGGCTGACACCGGTACCAAGATGATTCACATCGGCAAAAACACGCGCTCGACCATCATCAGCAAGGGTATCTCTGCCGGGCACTCCAACAACAGCTACCGCGGACTGGTGCGAATTGCGCCGACCGCGGCGGGGGCGCGCAACTACTCGCAGTGTGACTCCATGTTGATTGGGCAAAATTGCGGCGCGAATACCTTTCCGTATATCGATGTGCGCAACCCGTCGGGCAAGGTTGAGCACGAAGCCACGACCTCGAAAATCGGCGAAGACCAGTTGTTCTATTTTCAGCAGCGTGGCATCGGTGCCGAAGAAGCGGTGTCGATGATTATCAATGGCTTTTGCAAAGAAGTGTTTCAACAGTTGCCGATGGAGTTCGCGGTCGAGGCGACCAAACTCCTCGGTCTAAAACTTGAAGGCAGTGTGGGTTAAAAATCGTTAGGCACAGCGCACACAGAGGACACAGCGGGCACCTCTGGCACTTCGCGCTGTGTTCGCTGTGGCAAAGTTTTTGAAGTTTCTTGAAAGATATGAAAAATCCAACAGCAAAACTACTGCTAGAAATCAACAATCTTACGGCCACCGTGGCTGGCGTGGCCATCTTGAAGGGCATCAACCTCACGGTGCGCGCGGGTGAAGTGCATGCCATCATGGGGCCGAATGGTTCCGGCAAAAGCACATTGGCGAAAGTGCTGGCGGGTCACCCGGCGTATGAAGTCACCGGTGGCTCGGTGCAGTTCGAAGGCAAAGATTTATTCGCGCTGGCGGCAGAAGATCGCGCGCGTGCGGGTTTGTTTTTGGGCTTTCAGTATCCGGTGGAAATCCCCGGCGTGTCGAACAGTTCCTTCCTGCGCCTTGCCTACAACACCGTGCAGGGCGCGCGCGGCAAAGACGAACTCGATCCGTTGGAGTTTGACGACTACGTGCGCGAAAAAATGAAGCTGCTGGAAATGAGTCCTGAGTTTCTCGATCGCAGCGTCAACGACGGTTTTTCCGGCGGCGAGAAAAAGCGCAATGAAATCTTGCAAATGGCGATATTGGAGCCGCGTGTTTCGATACTGGACGAAACGGATTCCGGGTTGGATATCGACGCGTTGCGCATTGTCGCCGGCGGTGTCAACCAACTACTGACAGCGGACAATGCCTGCGTGCTGGTCACGCACTATCAACGCTTGCTCAATTACATTACGCCCGATTTTGTGCATGTGATGGAGAGCGGACGCATTATCAAAACCGGCGACAAAGCACTGGCGCTGGAACTCGAATCGCGCGGTTACGATTGGCTCTTGGACGCAAAGGCTGCGGCATGAGCGCTGCTGTGACGCGCGTGAGCCATCCCTTTGTGGAAGCGCTGGTGGCGGGTGGCCGTGCGCTGCCGCAAAGCCCAGTCGCGTGGCTGAATACGCGTCGTGCACTGGCTCTGGAGCGCGCCAATGCGTTGTCCGTGCCCACCGCGCGCGACGAGGATTGGCGTTTTACTGATCTGGCACCCTTGAAGCAATTGCAGGTCGCGCTCGATGCGCCGGGTGCGGCGAACGTGGACATTGCCGCTTTCGACGTGCCAGAAGCGCTGGTGCGGCTGGTGTTCGTGGATGGCGTTTACGCGCCGAAGCTGTCGCGGCTCGGGGCGTTGCCCGCTGGCGTTACGGTGTGCACGTTGACTGAGGCGCTGAAAACCAATGCCGCGCTACTGGGGCCGCATTTGGGGGCGCATGCGCAGGTTGGCGATCAGTTGTTTCCGGCATTAAATACCGCTTGGCTGCGCGACGGCGCTGTTGTGCATGTTGCGCCGAATACGGCGGTGCGCGAGCCGCTGCATTTATTGTTTGTGTCCACGCGCGCCGATGCGGCGAGCAACCCGCGTTGCTTGATTGTGGCGGAAGGCAGCGCTGAATGTACAGTGATCGAGGATTATGTAGCCCTGACCGATGCGGCGTATTTCACCAATGCGGTGACTGAAGTTGCGGTAAAGCCCCATGCGCGCGTGCGCCATGTGCGTTTGCAGCGCGAGAGCCTCAAGGCCACGCACATGGGCGCGTGCGCGGTATCGCTGTCGCGCGATGCCGCATATGTGTCGCAATCGGTGGCGACGGGCGCACGGCTGTCGCGCTATAACTTGGATGTGACGCAGCAGGGCGAGGGCGCGCAGGTGGTGATGGACGGGCTGGCGTTAATTAGCGGCCAGCAATGCGCCGACACGCACACCAGCATGGACCACGCGCACCCGCATGGGCAATGCACCCAGTTGCACAAAACCATTACCGGCGGCTCGGCGCACGCGGTGTTCAACGGAAAAGTCATGGTGCGCAAAGGCGCGCAGTTGACGAATTCCGCGCAGCAAAGCCGCAATCTGTTGCTGTCGCCGAATGCGCGCGTCGATACCAAGCCGCAACTTGAAATTTTTGCCGACGACGTGAAATGCGCCCACGGCGCAACCGTCGGGCAGTTGGATGCCGAGCAGTTGTTTTATTTGAAAAGCCGCGGCTTGCCGGAAGCTCAGGCGCGCAATGTGTTGACCTACGCGTTTGGCGCGGAAATCGTCGATCGCATTCCGGTGAAATCACTAGTGGCACAGTTGGAGCGTGCGGTCATGGCGCACACGGGCGGAGGATTGTCGTGAACGCGCCCCTGCCGGTGAGCCCTTTCGATGTAGCGAAGCTACGTGCGGATTTCCCTATCCTTGATCTCAAGGTCAACGGTAAGCCTCTGATTTTTCTGGATAATGCCGCGTCGAGCCAAATGCCGAAGCAGGTTATCGAACGCTGGGTGCGCTATCAGTCGAGCCAGCACGCAAACATTCACCGCGCAGTGCACTACCTGTCAGAAACCGCGACCGCCGAATACGAAGCCGCACGCCGCAAGTTGCAAGCGTTCATCAACGCCAAAGAAGAACGCGAAGTTATTTTCACCAGCGGCACGACGGAAAGCATCAATCTGGTAGCGCACGGCTGGGGCCGCAAATTTTTGCAGGCCGGGGACGAAATCATTTTGACCACGCTGGAGCATCACAGCAATATCGTGCCGTGGCAAATGGTGGCTGAAGAAAAAGGCGCGAAGATACGCGTCGTGCCGATTTTCGATAACGGCGAGCTCGATTTGGCCGCGTACGAAAAGCTGTTCAACAGCCACACCAAAATCGCGTGTTTTACCCATGTGTCGAATGCACTGGGCACGATCAATCCGGTGCGCGAGATGGTGGCAACCGCACGCCGCCACGGCGTGGTTACGCTAGTGGATGGCGCACAGGCTGCGCCGCATCTGGCGGTGGATGTGCAAGCGCTGGATTGCGATTTTTATGCGTTCTCCGGCCACAAGCTGTGCGGGCCGACGGGCATCGGCGTGCTCTACGGCAAGGCCGCGTTGCTGGAACGCATGCAGCCGTTCAAGGGCGGCGGTGACATGATTTTGTCGGTGACGTTTGAAAAAACGACGTACGCGCCCATGCCCGCCAAGTTTGAAGCCGGCACGCCGCCGATAGCGGCAGCGATTACGCTGGGTGCGGCGGTGGATTATTTGTCGTCCATCGGCATGAGCCGTATTGCCGCGCATGAAAATGATTTGCTCGACTACGCCACGACAGCCGTGAATCGCCTGCCGGGTGTGTCCATCATCGGCACGGCGGAGAAAAAAGCTGCCGTGCTGTCGTTCAAGATTGACGGCGTGCATCCGCACGACGTGGGTACGCTGCTCAACGAAGATGGCGTGGCCATCCGCACCGGCCACCACTGTGCGCAGCCGGTAATGCAGCGCATGAAAGTGCCGGCGACCTCGCGTGCGTCGTTTGCGTTTTACAACACCATGGCCGAAGTGGATGCGCTGGTGGCTTCGATTCAGCGGGTGCAGAAGGTGTTTGGGTGAAAACCTTTTAGCCGCAGAGGACACAGCGGTCACAGAGAAACCTTGAACGACGGCGGTCTCTCTGTGAACGCTGTGCCCTCGGTGGCCGGATTTTTATTATGGCCGACAGCAGAAATCTTTATCAGGAAGTGATTCTCGATCACAACAAAAAGCCGCGTAACTGGGGCGCGCTGGCGGATGCCACGCATAAGTCTGAAGGGCTGAACCCGCTGTGCGGCGACCATATTTTTGTGTCGCTCAAACTGGCGGGCACGAGCATTGACGCGGTGCAGTTTGAAGGTGAATCGTGCGCGATTTGTAAGGCGTCCGCATCGATGATGACGACTATGGTCAAAGGCAAGTCGCGCGCGGACGCTGAGCAAATGGTGAACGAGTTTCGTGACATGGCGACCGGCAAGCTGGATACATCGGCGCAGCCGCATCACTTGGGGCGGCTCACCGTGTTTGCCGGCGTGCGCGATTTGCCGACGCGGGTGAAGTGCGCGATTTTGCCGTGGCACACCTTGCACGCCGCATTGGCGTCGCAGACGGTGACCTCCACTGAGGCCGATGCAGACCCGATGCAGGCGCTGGGTGTCAAGCACTAAATAGAAAAAACTGTTTAAAATCAACTAGTTATAAAATATCTCGATATGCCCAAGATAGCCGAAATCGAACCGACGCCGAATCCGAATGCGATGAAGTTTATCCTCAAGGAGCCACTGACTTGGGGTATTACGCGTTCGTACGACAATGCCGCGCAGGCCATCGCCAAGGGCGACAAACTTGCCGAGGATTTGTTTGCTATTGAGCATGTGACCAGCGTGTTTTATGTCGATCACTGGATCACGGTGACGCAAAACGGCCAAGCCGATTGGAATGCGCTCAAGCGTGAACTGGCAGTGCCGATACGTGAAGCGCCAGCAGCGGATGAACAATCGTCGCAATTGAAGCAAGATATTGAAGCGAGTTTTGATCCGTCGAAAATGAGCGCGGAAGATCTTGCGCGCCTCGACAAAATTAATGAAATTCTGGATGAAGAAATACGCCCGTTTTTACAAAACGATGGCGGTGATCTGTATGTGGTGGCGCTGGAAGGCAACAAACTGAGCGTGCATTACCAGGGTGCGTGCGGCAGTTGCCCGAGTTCGCTGTCCGGCACGTTGACGGGTATTGAAAATCTGGTGAGACAAATCGAGCCGGATATCGAAGTCGTCGCGGTATAGTTTGCTGGAGTTCAAATACCTGCCAGTGAGCAGGGCAAAATCGCAGGAGGAGCAGTGGTCATGTTGAAGTGCGTTACGGCGGCAGCCGTTGTCAGTGTTGTCGGGCATGTATTCAGCGGTGTCGCAGCGGCACAATATCCCACGAAGCCCATACGCATTGTGGTGCCATTCGCGGCAGGGTCAACCACGGACATTGTCACGCGGATTTTGTCGCCGCACGCCGCACAGGCGCTGGGGCAAACCATTGTGGTGGATAACCGCGCGGGCGGCGATGGCGGCATCGCCGGCGAGATGGTGGCCAAGGCGCAAGCGGATGGCTACACCTTGCTCATGACTACCAATAGCCCGCAATCCGCGGTGCCGCATCTGCGCAAAAAGCCGCCGTACGATGCGGTGCGCGATTTCACGCCGATTACCATGATCGGGCGTTTCACGTTTTTGCTGGCCGTCAATGCCAATGTGCAGGCCAAAACCTTTGGTGAGTTGTTCGACTACGCGCGCGCGAATCCCGGCAAGCTGAACTACGGCACAGGCAACACCAGCAGTATCGTGATTACCGCCATGATCAATTCGATGGCCGGCACCAAAATGCTGCACGTGCCGTACAAGAGCGAGCCGCCCGCAGTGGTGGATTTGATTTCAGGCCAGGTGCATGTGATGGTGGGGTCTTATGCGCCACTGGCGGGACACTTGCGTGAAGGGCGTATACGCGCGCTGGCATTGGCACTGAACAATCGCAGTCCTTTGTTACCGAATGTGCCGACGATTGCGGAATCAGGCATGCCAAAGTTTTCCATCATTCCATGGGCGGGCTTGTTGGGCCCGGCGAATATGCCCAAGGAGGTCACTGCACGGCTCAACCGAGAATTCAACGCAGTATTGAAACGCCCGGATGTGCGCGCGCAGCTTGATCAAGCGGCGTTTGCCGGCGAAGGCTCCACGCCGGAATTTCTCGGTGACTGGGTGCGCACCCAGTTGGATGTGTGGGGCAAAATTATGCGCGAGTCGGGGATACAGCCTGAGTAGCATTGCTGTGTTCTGACGGCTTTCAGGCGAAAATCCAGTTTTACGAAAAGCGCTACAACGCGCAACTTCAGCGCGAGCAGCAGGAAAAATCCAAAGGCAAATAAGCAAGACGAACCCGAAGGAGAGGCCCATGTTTTACCGGATCACGATTGCAGTAGTGCTGGTGCTCGGCATGACGGGCTGTCAGACGGTGCAAACCACCGAGTCAGGCGCGGTAGGCGTTACACGCGTGCAACGCATGTCGCTGTCCGCTGCGGAGGTTAATGCCGCCGCGGTGCAGGCGTATGGTCAGACCATGCAGCAGGCGCAGGCCAAGGGTTTGTTGAACCGCGACGCTGCACAGTTGAATCGTGTGAAAGCCATCGCAGGACGTTTGATTCCGCCGACCGGGGTGTTTCGCAAGGATGCGCCGGGCTGGCAGTGGGAAGTCAACGTGATTTCGTCGAGCGAAATCAACGCGTGGTGCATGCCCGGCGGCAAGATGGCGGTGTATACGGGGCTGATCGAAAAACTGAGCCTGACGGACGACGAACTCGCCGCCGTGATGGGCCACGAAATTGCCCACGCGCTGCGCGAGCACGGCCGTGAAAAGGCGTCGCAACAGCAGGCGCAAAACACCGTGGTCAATTTGGGTGCGGCACTGCTGGGCTTGGGCAGCCTGGCCACGAATGCGGCGGGGCTGGTGGCCAACGTGACGTGGGGCTTGCCCAATTCGCGTGAGTTCGAACATGAGGCCGACGACATCGGCGTGGAGCTGGCCGCGCGTGCGGGCTTTGATCCGCGTGCGTCGGTAACGTTGTGGCAAAAAATGACGCAAGCCAGCGGTGGCGGTGGGCCGAGCTTTATGAGCACGCACCCATCGCCCACCAGCCGTATCGCGGATTTACAAAAAGCGTCGGCGCGTGTGCTGCCATTATATCAAGCGACGCAGCGCCGATAGTCAATAGTAGGTCAATCGCAACTAGTCGTAACTAATTGTTTTTAAATGAAATTTACTGATTTTCGTGGTGTGCGGCTGAGTGTGTCTATGGCCGCAATGGGTGTCTGTTGTGCAGCGACAAGCGCGGTGCCACGTGCGGTCGTCGCGGCGACTGTGGCCAGCGATTATCCCGCCAGACCGCTGCGTGTGATCGTGCCGTTTCCACCCGGTGGTGGCAATGACATTCTCGCGCGCACGGTGAGCCAGCGGCTAACCGAGGTGGTGCGGCAGCAAGTTATTGTCGATAACCGTGGCGGCGCGGGCGGTGCGCTGGGCGCGCAGATCGCGATTAACGCTGCACCCGACGGCTACACCCTGTTTCTCGGCAGCGTGGGCAATCTCGCACAAAATCCTGTGCTACAGGACAAGCCCACGTACGACCCGGTGCGCGATTTTGCACCGGTGTCGCTGCTGGCGACTTCGGTGTTTGCGCTGGCGGTGAACAATGCGGTAGCAGCGAAATCGGTGGCGGAATTGATCGCGCTGGCCAAAGCCAAGCCCGGCGCGCTGAATTACGCATCAGCCGGCAACGGATCATCGCTGCATCTGGCCGCAGAAATTTTTAAGCACAGCACCGGCACGAACATTGTGCATGTGCCGTACAAAGGCGCGAACGCCGCGTTCGTGGACATGATCGCCGGTCAGGTGCAGATGATCGTGACCACCATGGCTGCCGCGCTGCCGCATATACGCGGCGGCAAAGTGCGTGCGCTGGGCACCTCTGGGCGCAAACGCGCGTCAGTGCTGCCCGACGTGCCCCTCATCATGGAGACCGTGCCCGGCTATGAAGTGCTGAATTGGCAGGGTATCACCGCGCCCGCGAAAACCCCGCCCGCGATCGTGCAGGCCTTGCACACCAAGCTGATGGCGGCAATGGCGCTGCCTGGCATGCAGGAAGCGCTGGCTGTGCAGGGCTTGGATGCCGCCGGCGCAGGGCCGGCAGAATTCGGCGCGCTGATTCAATCTGAAATCACGCGGTATCGCGCCGTGGTAAAGGCAGCCGGAATCAAGGGCGAATGAGGGTGACTCATGTCTGAAGCGTTAATCGTGGTGCCGGATGATTTTCCGGCCGTGTTCGAAGGTTCGGCAGCGCATGAGCGTGCGCGTGCATTGGGCGCGGTGCGCGTGTGCGGCGAGCGCGGCGCGGAGGATTCAATCGAGCTGGCGCGGCGCATCGGCGGCGCACAGGTTGCCGTCAACATACGCGCTTACGCCCAGTTCACCGAGGCGGTGTTCGCTGCGTGCCCAAACTTGCGTATGGTGTCGATTTGGGGCGTCGGTACCGACAATATTGATCTTGCAGCGGCATCCCGACGTGGCATCACCGTCTGCAATACGCCCGGCGCGAACGCCATCGCGGTGGCCGAGCACGCGCTGGCGCTAATGCTCGCTGTCGCGCGAAAAATCCCGCAAATCGATCGTGACATACGCACCGGCGCGTGGCCGCGTGAAATGCTCGGTCAGTTACACGGCAAAACGCTGGCGGTGTTCGGCACCGGCGCTATCGGCACACACGTGATGACACTCGCCCGCGCCTTCGGCATGAATGTGCTGGCCTGGAGCGCGCAGCGCAATCCTATGGCTGAGCGCGATGACATGCTGAAGCGGGCTGATGTCGTATCGCTGCACGTGCGCTTGAATCCGCAGTCGCGCGGTTTTATCGGTGCGCGCGAGTTCGCCTTGATGAAGCCCGGCGCGATTCTCATCAATACCGGACGCGGCGCGCTGGTGGATCGCGATGCCCTGCACGACGCCCTCGACAAACAACGCATCGCCGGTGCCGGGCTGGATGTGTTTCACGACGAACCGTTGAAAGCCAGCGATCCGATACTCGGTTTCGCCAACACCGTGCTGTCACCGCACAACGCCGGGCAGACGCCGGAAGTGCGGCGCGATGGTTTGCTGCTGACGATTGAGAATGTGGAGCGGTTTTTGGCGGGTAAGGCGCAGAACGTGGTGCAAGGCTGAGCGTTGGTGGTGTGCTGGATAGTTTGATCCCGACGTGCAGATTGACATTCGCATCGTCAATCGCGTGACGGAGCTTCAGAACACGGTGGCCGAGATATTCATCGTGCAGGGCTGGCCCGATCAACCGGCGATGGTGCGGCGTCGAATCGCGCAGCCGCGTCTGTTAACCTGTGCCGCGCCCGGATACTGGGCAACGCGCGTAACCCGCACCCGGTAGGGCGTCAATAAACGAAGTGCATTGCGCCGTATGTTAATCGGAATAGGGCAACGAGACATCATTTCCACCGCCCCAATCCGACGGGTATATCCCTTGCCTCACAAGTCCGTGAAATGTCGAAAACGGCCAATCCGCCACGCGCCTGACTAAACCGTGTTTCACCGGATTGAAATGCACGTAGTCCATATGCGCTTGCATGTCCGCGTCGTCCCGTATCAGGTGCTCCCAATAACGCCTTTGCCAAATGCCGCGTTCGCCTCGCGCAACGCGAACCTTTGATCGCTGCTCCGTATTTGACAGGCCTTTCGGAAACCCCATTTTAATCAACCGCCATCGTAAAGCGAAGTCTACGTCACCAGGTGGCAATTCCATGACGCAATGTAAATGCTCAGGCAGCACCACCCATCCCTGTATTTTGAAGGTGTGCCGGGATTGCACCGCCGCAACCACTTGCCGCAGCAAGTCGATGTGGCGCGCCAGCAGATCGTTATTGTGACGCTGGAGCAAATTGACGGTGAAAAAATACGTTCCACCAGCATGCCAAGCGCGTCGGTAGTTGGGCATGGCGGCAGTATTGCACGATCCACATGCGGCGCAATAGGGATTGCGCCCTACGCGGGTTGGCCCAAGACCTGAAAGACAAAACCTACCGGGCCCAACCGGTGCGGCGCGTGATGATACCCAAGGGGGACGGCAGTCTGCGCCCGCTGGGGATACCAA